>JBQEBC010000015.1:0-23868 GCA_052106035.1 Leucobacter sp.
AGGATGTCAAACCTGCGGACGTCGCAAGTTTGAACATCGACACTTGGGTGGGCCCGGCCGGGATCGAACCGACGACATCCACGGTGTAAACGTGGCGCTCTACCAGCTGAGCTACAGGCCCCTCCGTCCGCAGAAGCGAACTCGATAAGTCTAGTAGAAGATGTGGGTGCAAATCTAATCGAGCCACTTCACGTGTGATGTTCGGCGCGTCGCGTACTCAGCGGGAGGGAATATCGTTGATAGTGAACGGGTTGTGTCGAAGGCGAATGATCGTACATACGGCGGAAAGAGCAGGACAAAAGTGGCGGCAGCAAGCACGGTAGTGCACCATGATTCTGATTCAACCGGTGGCTTCGAAGCCGCTGAAGCACTGAAGATGTCTTTTCGTGAACACCCTGCCGGCATCGCGGTCATCACCGCTCAGACACCTGACGGCCCGGTCGGGCTCACCGCTTCGAGTGTTGCATCTGTTGCTGTTGATCCACCCGCGCTGTCATTCTCGGTAACCAGAGCTACTGGGAGTGCTGGCGGCATTCTTCACGCCGATACGTTTCTCGTGCACTTGCTTGATGCGCGCCACGCCGAGATCGCACAGTCATTCGCCATCTCGGGGGCTGAACGGTTTACTGCGGCGCAGGGCTGGACGACCCTTCCGACAGGGGAGCCGTACCTCCCAACCGTTCGCGCGGCACTCCGCTGTCGCGCGCTCCATAAAATTGAGGTCGGATCGTCGGTGATCGTCGTTGCTGGTGTACTCGATGCACACTTTGGAGACTCAGCAGCACCGATGAGTTACATTGACCGTCAATTCCACGCTCTGGGAGACGTGCTCTAACTACCACCCGCGCTGCTTCCATTCCGCCAGTTGCGGTGCCTCAATAGCGATCGTGGTTGAGTTGCCGTGCCCAGTATTTACCTGCGTGCTTTCGGGCAGGGTAAGTAAACGGGTCTCAATTGATTCAATAATTTGGGCAAAATCTGCGTAATCCCATCGGGTGGCACCCGGACCACCCTGAAATAGGGTGTCGCCCGAGAAAAGCATTCCGAGTGATCCCAAATAGAAACTCACGGATCCTGGGGTGTGCCCTGGCGTGTGAATCGTTACGAGTTCATGACCGCCGACAGAAAATGTTGCTTCGTCGGTGAGCTCGAAATCAGGAAGCACCTCGCTTCCGTGCGTCTGCTCCCACAAAAACAGGTCGGCTGGGTGAAGGTACACGTGCGTGTCGAGGGTACGCGCGAGTTCGACCGCGGCGTTGACGTGGTCTTCGTGGCCGTGAGTAAGCAGAATGCCCAGCGGATCGCGCCCTGATACGGCCGCCACAATTGTGTCTGCGTCGTGAGCCGCATCAATGATGAGCACCGTGTTCTCATCGCCGATGAGCCAAACGTTGTTATCAATCGGCACACCCTCGGGAGGATACCCGGGGGCGCCTGCCCCAAGCACACCGAGCGTCACGACACGTTCAATCTGAAGTTCGCCGCTCATACTGCTGGATTACTCCGCTCGTGTCACGACAGTTGTGCAAGGCAACTGACTGAGGATGCCGTGGCTTACCGAGCCGAGGAGCAAACGCGAGATCCCTCCGCGGCCGCGGCTTCCCACGACGACCATCTCCGCGTGCTCTGCAACCTGCAGCAGTGCCGTGACGGGGGGTGCCTGCACGATTTCTCGGCGCACCTCGAGGTCAGGGTACCGACTTGCGAGACCAGCAACGGCAATCGCAATTGCCTCTTCTGCTGCTGACTGTTGAGCGGTGACGAGCTCTTCACTCCACAGATATTCGAGCCCAGGCGTGAGCGGTGGCATCCACGCATACACCGCAATGAGTGGCTTCCCGTTGTGCGCCGCTTCGTTCGCTGCAAATGCGAGGGCAAGTTTTGACGATTCAGAACCGTCAACACCAACTACAATTCCTTCGCCTGTGTTCTCCTGCTCAGCGGGAATTACCGCGACCGGGCAGTGGGCGACTGCGGCGATCTTAACGGCTCGTGTACCAAACACAGACCCCGCAAACCGACTTCCAGAGTGTGCACCAAGTATGAGCAGGTCTGAGTTCTTAGACGCGAGCTCGACTTCTGCGATTGGATGGCCAACCACCGCAGTACCTGTGATGTTTCCCGCAAAGCCGAGAGTTGTTCTCGCGTATTCAATTTCGTTCGCGAGCATCTGCTCAGAGGCATTTTGCGCCTCCGAGAGAAATGCCACGCTTTCCGAGAGGAAGGAATCGTCGGCGACGTGGAGCAGTTCCACGCTCGCACCACGCTCACTAGCGCGCTTGAGCCCCCAAGCTAGTGCAGCTCGCGAGTGGTTCGAAGCATCGACTCCGATGAGGTATTTTGCAGACATGCTGTGATTCCTTCCGATCGGTGAAGCGGGTTGAGAACTAATCAGTCAGTGCGGGAAGCTGGACCGGGTGGCTACCTGCCAACTGCTCGATAACACGAACGACCTGACAGCTGTAACCGTACTCGTTGTCATACCAGACGTATAGCACTGCGGTCGATCCATTCACAATCGTGGCAAGACCATCAACAATTCCCGCGCGATTCGATCCGACGAAGTCTGTCGAGACGATCTCGGGGGACTCAACGAAGTCGATCTGAGTGCGAAGCTGGCCGGTGAGCGAAACCTGCTGCAGGAAGTTGTTGAGCTCTTCTCGGGTTGTCTCAGATTCGAGCTGAAGGTTCAGCACGGCCATCGATACGTCAGGGGTAGGAACGCGGATCGCGTTCCCGGTGAGCTTCCCTTCAAACTCAGGGAGTGCTTTCGCCACTGCCTTTGCCGCACCGGTTTCAGCGAGCACCATGTTCAGAGCTGCCGAGCGACCGCGACGGTCGCCCTTGTGGAAGTTATCAATGAGGTTCTGATCATTGGTGTACGAGTGCACGGTTTCGACGTGACCCTGTTTTACACCAAACCGGTCATTCAGCACCTTGAGCACTGGAGTTATAGCGTTTGTGGTGCACGACGCGGCACTAAGAATGGTTTCTGCGTCAGTGATCTTGTCGTTATTTACACCGTAAACGATATTCAAGAGCTCGCCCTTACCGGGCGCGGTGAGCAGCACCCGCGAGATGCTCTTCGTTGCGAGGTGCTGACCCAACCCCTCGGCGTCACGCCAGCGACCGGTGTTGTCGACGAGGATGGCGTCATCAATGCCATATTGTGCGTAATCGACAGTGGCGGGATCGTTCGAGTAGATCACCTGAATGCGCACCCCATTGGCCAGAATGACGTTCTCGTCTTCAAGTACCTTGATCGTGCCGTTGAACGGGCCGTGAACCGAGTCTCGGCGGAGCAAGTTGGCGCGCTTTTGTAAGTCATTCTCCGAGCCGCGGCGCACAACGATTGCACGGAGGTTCAAACCGTTTCCGCTGCCAGCGTGGTCGACCATGATGCGGGCGAGCAATCGCCCGATTCGGCCGAAGCCGTACAGCACGACGTCACGCCCTGCGGTAGGGCGGGCATTGATCGTAGGAGAGAGCGACTCGCGCAGGTACGCAATAAGGTCACTAGAAGTAGAAGCACGGAAGCCATTTGCTAGGAGTGCGAGATCCACTGAGGCGGGTCCCGGCTGAATCGTGGCGAGAGCCTCGATGATCGCAGACGTCTCGGTGAGCGAGAGCTCAACATCATCGATCTTTCGAGCGAAACTGTGCGCACGAATAATATCGATTGCAGATCGGCCAATGAGGCTGCGACCGTGTACCGACATGACGATGTCATGTTCGCGGTACAACTGGCCGATGAGCGGGATCATCCGCTCGGCAAGCTCCTGTTTGGAGTTCCAGGCCTCTAGGTGGTCAATAGCGCGCTGTTTCATCTGAACGGATGGTTCCTTCCGGCTTCGTCGGGCGCCGAAAAGGGTACTGCGACCGATCACTTGTGCTGTAGTCAAGTATCCCATGCCGATGACGCCGTATGACACGTCGATTCGGGGTTTGGCCAGAGAACGTTCAAAATAAGAGGGTAAGGCGGAAGCTGCGCACCCAATTGCACTTCCAGCCACTGTGAATATTCGAAACAAAGGAACTCTCATGTCTGTGAAGAAGCGCGGCATCCTCGCCGCTTCGATCGCGGCCCTTGCCATTACCGCAACGGCACTCACTGGTTGCGCAACTAGCTCTGACTCAGTTGGTGGCGGTGACGCCGCGTCTGATGGGCCTGTACGCATCGGCGTTGTCCCCGGTGGCCAGCCATACTGGGATGTGTTCGTTGAGGAAGCTGCAAATGAAGGCATCGACGTCGAGATTGTCGACTTTGCGGAGTACCCAGTTCCGAACCCGGCGCTCTCCGAGGGTGACCTCGACCTGAACCAGTTTCAGCACATTGTCTACCTTGCGAACTACAACGTAGACGCCGAGGATGACCTCGTGGCAATTGGGTCTACCGTTGTCTACCCAATGAACGTATTCTCGGAAAAGTATGATGACATCGCTGAGATCCCCGAGGGCGGCACCGTCGCGATTCCGAACGACGAGTCGAACCGTGCCCGCGCACTGCTCGTGCTTCAGAAACTTGGACTCATCGCCCTCGAAGGCGGCGGCAGCGCTACTTCGACCTCAGATGACATCATCGCTGCTGAATCTCGCGTAAAGGTCACGGAACTTGCCGCAGACATCATTCCAGTGTCGTTGCCAGATGTCGATGCAGGCGTGATCAACAACGACTACGTTGAGCCTGCTGGGCTGAGCTTCGCTGATTCCCTCGGCGCTGACAGCGCTGAAGACCCAGCAGTCGCCCCGTACACAAACATTTTCGCGGCCCGTGCCGAAGATGCCGACAACGAGACCTACTTGAAGCTGGTCGATATTTACCAGAACAACGAGAAGGTTCAGGCAGCGGTGAAGGATTATGTCGGAGACGGCGCAGTCCTGCTGAATACCCCAGCTGAAGAACTTGCTGCGATCCTCAAGCAGGCAGAAGACGACTACCGCGCGTCAAAGGGCTAAGCTAAACACTCTATGACTCGCGTTGAACTGCACTCTGTCGGGAAGCGCTACCCAGCGCGAGGCCGATCCACTCAAGAAACCGTGGCCGTCGATAATGTTTCTATTGACGTTGCTTCGGGGGAGATTCATGCCGTAATCGGCTATTCGGGTGCGGGGAAGAGCACACTGCTCAGACTCGTGAATGGCTTAGAGAGGACGACGAGTGGGCGCATTCTCATCGACGGCGAAGACATCACGAAACTCCCCGAGTCAAAGATGCGCGTGGTCCGTTCGCGCATCGGAATGATCTTCCAGCAGTTCAATCTTTTTCACTCGAAGAATGTGTTCAAGAACGTGGAGTACCCCCTCGTCGTAGCGGGTACTCCACGTGAGGAGCGCGCTGCCCGCGTGCACGAACTTCTGGCTTTCGTCGGTCTCGAACAGTACATCCATTCGCATGTCGAACAGCTTTCTGGTGGACAGAAGCAGCGCGTGGGCATAGCGCGAGCGCTCGCGACGAATCCCGGTCTGTTGCTCGCAGACGAAGCTACGAGTGCACTCGATCCTGAGACATCACGCGAGGTACTCGAACTGCTCGCACGCGTGAACCGCGAATTCGGAGTCACGATCCTACTCATCACACATGAGATGGATGTCGTGCGTGAGATCGCTCAGCGCGTGACCGTCATGGATGGCGGCCACGCGGTTGAACAGGGAGATGTATTCGACGTGTTCTCGAATCCGCAGACCGAGACGACGAGACGGTTTGTTTCGACGGCACTGCCGACGGTACCTGATGCTGAGCACCTGCGTGCACTCCGCGAAAAGCACCGAGGCAAACTGATTTCCGTCACGCTCCGCGACGGCGGCGTGGATCAGCCAATCGTCTTCCGCACGCTTGCCGACCGCGGTGTCGGTGTCAGCATCGTTCACGGGGGTATCACCGATGTCGGAGGGCGCAGCTTCGGTAAACTCACCCTCGAACTTATCGGTGAAGGGGTGCAGGTCGAGCACGCCATTGCCGCGCTCGCGCAGGAGACCGAACTTGAGGTGCTCGCGTAATGGATCGGCTCATAGAACTCCTTCCGAAGATCGCAGACGCGACGCTCGAAACGCTCATTTATGTAAGTTTCGCGATGTTGCTTGGTGGTCTTTTCGGACTCATCATCGGTGTGCTGCTCACCACCACTCGCCGGGGAGGGATTCTGCAGAATACCCCCGTCTACTGGGTGCTGAACTTCCTCGTCAACTTCTTCCGTCCCATACCATTCGTTATTCTCATCCCGGTCATCATTCCGCTTGCCCGACTCATCACCGGGAAAGGTATCGGCGGCCCAGCGCTTATCGTTGCGCTGGTGGTCGCCGCTTCGTTTGGTATCTCCCGTCTTGTCGAACAGAACCTGCTCACGGTACCTCCAGGGCAAATTGAGGCTGCGCGTGCGATGGGTGCCGGGCCGATCCGGATCCTCCTCACTGTGCTCATTCCCGAAGGCCTCGGCCCGCTCGTGCTCGGGTACACCTTCGCGTTTATTGCGGTCGTTGATATGTCGGCAATGGCCGGCGTCGTCGGTGCGGGCGGCCTCGGCAATCTCGCCCTGCAATATGGCTACCGTCAGTTCAACCCATGGGTGACTTGGGCCGCTGTGCTCATTATTGTTGTGATCGTGCAGTTCGTACAGGTCATCGGGAACACGATTGCAAGAAAAGTACTGCGCCGGTAACCAGACGCCGCGCGATACTCTCGATGCATGGTCAATCACACACTCGCTGATCTTCACCGCGTCACCAATTCGCTCTGGCCCGAATCGACTGCGGAAGCGTGGGACCAAGTCGGTCTCGTCACCGGCAGAAGCGATGCGCAGGTTACTCGCGTGCTCCTTGCTGTGGATGCAGTCAGCGCAACCGTGACCGAGGCCCTTGACTGGGGAGCGGACGCATTGATTACGCATCACCCATTGCTTTTGCGGGGGATCCACACTGTTGCCGAAGACACAGCGAAAGGCGCACTGCTCGCTGCGCTGATTCGCGGGAACTGTGCACTCATCGCAGCACATACGAATGCTGATCAGCCGGAAGGCGGAGTTTCGGATGTGATCGCAGTGCGGCTCGGACTTACGAACGCGGTGCCAATTGTACCAATTGAAGAAAGCTCCAGTTCAGGTATTGGACGCGTCGGCCTGCTCGAGCATCCGCTCTCGTTGCGTGAGTTTGCTGAACGCATTGCAACATTGCTTCCAAGCACGGTGAGCGGTGTTCGCGTTGCAGGAGAAGCGGATCAAATGGTCGAGCGTGTGGCGCTACTCGGAGGGGCTGGCGACAGTCTGCTTGAGCATCCGCTCGTTCGTGCGGCTGACGTCTATGTGACCTCCGACCTTCGTCATCATCCCGCGCAGGAATCACGCGAACTATCTGCAGTTTCCGGCGGGCCCGCGCTGATCGACGTTGCGCACTGGGCGAGTGAATCGCTTTGGCTCGGGGGCGCAGCTGCACTGCTCGAACGTGAGCTGCCTGGGGTCGAAGTTCGCTTGAGTGGAACACGAACTGATCCATGGAGCTTTGCGGTTGGTCAACACCCATTACTCGAGGCAAAGGGGCAGTAGGCTGAGAGCATGAAGGCTACGCACCGCCAGCAGGTTCTGCTGCTCGATCTCCAGCAACTCGACCACCAGATTGCCCGGATGCGGAAAAAGCATGAGCAGCTCCCAGAACGGGCTGAACACGCAGCACTCGAGAGCGAGCGTGAACAGGTAAAGAACACCTACATGGATGCGCAGCGGGAGCTTGATACCAGACGACTCGAACTTGGCCGGATCGAATCTGATGTTGAAGTAGTCGAGCAACGCTTGAAACGCGATCATGAGCTCATTGCTGTCAGCACCTCGAGCAAAGAAGCTGTATCGCTTCAGGCAGAGATTGATACGCTCAACCAGCGGAAGTCGGCACTTGAGGATCGAGAGCTCGAGGCCATGGAAGTTGCCGAGGCGGCTGAGGGCGTGCTCAAAGACGCCGAGAGGGTGCTTGCTGGTGTGAACGAACGGCGCGACGCGATCTCCGACCGAATCAATGCTGCAGAAGGTGAAATCGAAAGCGAACGCGCTCACGTGCTCACCGAACGTGAGGGCATTGCAGCCGAAGTGCAAGGCGACCTGCTTGCGCTCTATGAAACGACTCGTGCAAAGGTGGGCATCGGTGCTGCACGGCTGAACGGCACGGTCTCCGAAGCAAGTGGCATGGCACTCACACCCGCAGAGATGAGCGGCATTCGCGCCACAGCTCCCGACGAGATTGTGTTGTGCCCCGGCACAGGAGCAATTCTTGTACGTGACACTGAACCTGCGTCCACGCCGGTAGACTAAACACTGGAATGGGTCGGCGGGCGGTCGCGTCGCGGATGCTTGCATCACGCGCCGAGGAACGTCCGGGCTCCGCAGGGGAGAACGGCGGGTAACACCCGCCCGGGGCAACCCGCGAGAAAGTGCAACAGAGAGTAGACCGCCAGTTGTGGTTCGCCGCAACAGGTAAGGCTGAAAGGGTGGTGTAAGAGACCACCGGCGTTCGTGGTAACACGGACGGCCAGGTAAACCTCGTTCGGAGCAAGGCCAGACAGCAGATGATGACGCGCCCCGCTGAGTCTGCGGGTAGGCCGCTAGAGGGCACTGGTAACAGGACCCCGAGAGAGATGACCGTCACTGCGCTTCGGCGCAGGACAGAACCCGGCGTACAGCCGGCCCATTCCACCGCATTGCTCGTTCGCGTATTACAACCGAGCAGAAATCACTCAGATACGGTGAGCAATTCAAAGCCGTCGTCACGCACCACGAGGGTGTGTTCGAACTGGGCGGTGATCGACTTGTCTCGTGTGGTTACGGTCCAGTCGTCGTCCCACATCTCCCACTCGTGCGTTCCGAGCGTAAGCATCGGCTCGACTGTGAAGACCATCCCAGGCACGATGACATCATCGAACCGGGGGGACGAGTCATAGTGCGGAATGATCAGACCAGAATGAAAGGCCGAGCCAACGCCGTGGCCAGTAAAGTCGCGCACGACTCCGTACCCAAAACGTTTCGCATACGTTTCAATGACGCGACCAATGACATTTACCTGCCGCCCCGGTTTCGCTGCCTTGATGCCACGCATCATTGCTTCGTGCGTACGCTCAATGAGGCGATCCACCTCCTCGGACACCGTCCCAACGCGAAATGTGCGATTCGTATCGCCATGATAGCCATCGAGGTAGGCAGTGATGTCAACGTTCACCAGATCACCCTCACGCAGAACGGTGTCATCAGGGATTCCGTGACAAATCACCTCGTTTACTGATGTGCAGGTTGACGCTCGGTAGCCGCGATAACCAAGCGTCGAGGGGTAGGCGCCCGCAGCGATGACGGACTCGTGCCCGATGCGATCGAGCTCTGCCGTTGTCACCCCAGCGCGCACCGCATCGCCCACCGCATCGAGCGCACGTGACGCGATCCGCCCCGCGTCGCGGATCTTGTCGATTTCAACCTCGTTGTATGTGTTATCTCCCGTGTATGCGGGGGGAGCTTGCAACCCCACATACGGTGGTCGTTCGATCGCTGCCGGAACATTACGTGGGGCCGGAAGTGCACCGGGCACAAGAAATCCGTGATCATTAAAGGGCATGGTCCTAGTGTAGGGAGTAGCGACTCAACGAAAGCTGACTCGATGGGTGCAGACGAACTATCGAAGGGGAAGGAACTCGCAATGGGAAAGAAAGAGTGGGGGATTGATGATCCCTCTGAAACTTACTGGTTCAACACGCGCACAAACGAGGTTGAGGAAGGTCCCCAGTCGCTCGCGATTTACCGAATTGGTCCGTTTGATACCCGAGCAGAAGCCGAGCGTGCACTTGACGTGGTCGCGGAGCGGGCGAAAGCATGGAACGACGAAGATGCCGAAGAGGAACGTTGAGCAGGCCCATCGACCGATAGTCTGAATATGACCGCAGGCCAGCGATAAACCATCGTAGTTGTGCCTTGGGCTGAGAGGAGCCACCGAGTGAGCAAGCAGAGAGATTTTGTGCTTCGCACTATCGAAGAGCGCGGAGTTAAGTTCGTACGTTTGTGGTTCACTGACGTTGCCGGCGCACTGAAATCGGTGGCGCTCGCACCTGCCGAGGTTGAGGGCGCATTTAGTGAGGGGATCGGGTTTGACGGCTCAGCCATCGAGGGACTGACCCGTGCGTATGAGTCTGACCTGGTCGCGGTACCAGACCCGTCAACATTTCAAATATTGCCGTGGCGCGGAGAAATCGAGCCAACCGCACGTATGTTCTGTGACATTCGCACACCAAACGGGGAGGCTGCGGTAGCTGACCCGCGGAACGTGCTGAAACGCACACTCGCTCAGGCAGCTGAATTGGGATTCTCGTTCTACACGCATCCCGAAATTGAGTTCTACCTACTGAAATCTAAGATCATTGGCCCGGAAGGCCCGATCCCGGTGGATCGGGCTGGCTACTTCGATAACGTGCCCGGTGGCACTGCCCATGATTTCAGGCGCGAGAGCGTTAATATGCTCGAGGACTTGGGGATCTCGGTGGAGTTTAGTCACCACGAAGCAGGGCCGGGCCAAAATGAGATCGACCTGCGCTACGCGGATGCACTCACCACAGCCGACAACATTATGACGTTCCGTTCCGTCGTTAAAGAAGTTGCGATTGCGCAAGGTGTGCACGCGACATTTATGCCGAAACCACTTGCTGGCCATCCCGGTTCAGGCATGCACACCCATCTTTCGCTCTTTGAAGGCGACGAGAATGCATTCTACGACGCAGGTGCGAAATACCAAATGTCAGTTACTGGCCGACGGTTCGTTGCCGGTATTTTGCGACACGCTGATGAAATCACGGCGGTCACCAACCAGTACGTGAATTCGTATAAACGACTGTGGGGCGGCGACGAGGCACCCTCATTTGTCAGTTGGGGGCACAACAACCGTTCCGCGCTCGTACGTGTGCCCATGTACAAGCCCGGTAAGGGCGGCGCGGCCCGCGTGGAGTATCGCGGAATGGATAGTGCCGTGAATCCGTATCTTGGATTCTCCGTGCTGCTCGCGGCGGGACTCAAAGGCATTCAAGAAGAATACGAGCTGCCACCAGAGGCCGAGAACAACGTGTGGGCCTTGAGCGACGCCGAGCGACGCGCAATGGGGTTTGATGCTCTTCCACAGAGTCTCGAGAATGCCCTTGCGGTGATGGAACGCTCTGAACTCGTCGCTGAAACACTCGGTGAACAAGTGTTTGCCTACCTCATTCGCGACAGCAGACGCGAGGTCGAAGCCTATCGGAGCCAAGTGACACCGTTCGAACTTGAATCAATGCTCGACACGATCTGAACGATGCCGTGAGTAACGGGGGATCAACGCAAAGTATCGGGCGACGCGGTGAGCTTGCCCATATCGCCCGGGCTGGGTTTCAAGAGCTGTCGGTAGCTCGAGACGGACTACGGGAGCTCACAGAGCTGTTGGGATCAAGTTCTGATGCGCCCTTCATCGATGGATTTGCTTTGGCGGCGGACCCAGATACCGCACTCACCCTGTTGCTTCGGCTTGCAGAGGCGGACCCCACCCTCATCGGTGGCCTTGATTCGTTTGCGTGGAATCGATTGTGTCTGCTGATTGGTGCCTCTCCAGCGCTTGGACAGTTTCTCGTGCGCCATCCTTCAACCATCATCAGTCTGACGGCACGCGACGGTCGGCTTCCGAGCCCGGAGGAAGCGCGAAGAGAGATACTGGCTGGGGTCGAAGGTGAAGAGGGCATTCTTGCGGGTGAGACGGGGTGGAACGCTCTTCGCGTGAAGTATCGAGAATTGCTTGCGGGAGTGATGCTCTACGACCTCACCTTTGATGGTTCGCATCCGGAAGTTCCAGACGCGCGTTCTCCATTCGAGGCGGTTTCTGCCGCGCTTTCCTGCCTCGCCGACGCAGCCATCGAAGCTGCGCTTGCGGTGGGGAAAGCAACCCTCGAACGTGGAGGCACGCGGCCTCCGATATCGAGAGAACGGCTTGACGCGGTAAACCTGGCAGTCATCTCGATGGGGAAATGCGGAGCTGAGGAACTGAACGTTGTCTCAGATGTAGACGTCATGTTCATTGCTGAGGGCGATGAACGAGTCGCGACCGCACTCGCCCGCGAAGTGATGCGCGCGATCCATGACCCGGCAGAAGAGCTTCCGCTCTGGCAGATTGACGCAAACCTCCGGCCCGAGGGACGGCACGGTGCACTCGTGCGGACACTCTCCTCGATGCTGAATTACTACGAACGATGGGCGAAAGCCTGGGAGTTTCAGGCACTCATCAAAGCACGCCCGTGTGCGGGAGACCTGGAGCTCGGCGAAGAGTTCGTGACACAGACACGGCCCTTGGTGTGGGCATCTGTGGGACGCGAGGATTTCGTAGGCTCCGTGCAACGCATGCGCGAGCGAGTCACAGAACACATTTCTCCCGAGGATCTTCAGTATGAGATCAAGCTCGGACCAGGTGGTCTCCGTGATATCGAATTCAGTGTGCAACTGCTTCAACTGGTCCACGGACAGCGTGATGAGCGTTTGCAGTTACGAGGAACGCTCCCCGCGCTCCGCGCGCTTGCCGAAGACGGCTTTATCGCGCGCAGTGACGGAGCGCGCCTCAGCGATCTGTATAGAACCCTTCGGGTACTAGAACACCGGGTGCAGCTGCGTGACCTCAGGCGAACAGCACTCATGCCGCGTGACGACGAGGGTCTTCGTATACTTGCGCGCGCATCAGGTCTCGCACAAACGGCAAGTGAGCTGCGAAAACTGTGGGATCGAGTGCGCCGCGAGGTACGAGAACTCCACCTAAAGATCTTTTACGCGCCATTGCTCAGTGCGATTGCATCTCTTCCTGACGAAGAATTCGTGCTCGGTTCAGCGGAAGCGAAAGCACGGCTTTCGTCGATCGGATTCCGTGACGCAGATGGAGCAATACGTCACTTATCAGCGCTCACAGGTGGGTCGAGGCGGCGTGCGCGAATCCTCCGCAACCTTGCCCCCGTGTTTCTCCAATGGCTCGGTGAGGGCACTGACCCAGACCACGGGCTGTTGGCTTTTCGTAAAGTGACCGAGGCAAACCAAGAATCATCCTGGTATCTCAAACTGTTACGAGACGGCGCTTTCGCCGCGGAGCGTCTGAGCAGAATTCTTTCTAACTCGCGGTTCGCGGCAGGTTTACTGGAGGGGTTCCCAGAAGGGGTTGCCTGGCTTGAGCAGGATGACCAGCTCAAACCACCGGCACCCAGTTCGATTCTTACGGAAATGCGGGCTCTCGTATCGAGGCGGACGTTACTAGAGTCTGCGGCAGAACGTTTGCGTCGGGTGCATCGCCGCGAGATTCTCAGGCTCGCAATGGGGCGCATCGTTGGGGTACTTGATGACGAAGACGTATCCCGCGGGCTTGACGGGGCGCACACAGCTCTGCTCGACGCACTCCTCATTGCCATCCGTGCGCGACACGCTGAAAGGAGCGGTGAAGAGGCGCCAGATATCACGCTCATAGGGATGGGTAGATTCGGGGGAGGTGAGCTTGGCTTCGCCTCTGATGTGGATCTCATCGCGATCGCTCGCGAGCGGATACCAAGTACGGGGTCAGTCTCAGCGCCTGCAAAGATTATTACTGAGCTGCGATCACTTGTCGAAGATCCACGATTCCCAGTGGATCTAGATTTTGACCTTCGGCCGGAAGGCAAGAGCGGGCCAATCGTGCGTAGCCTAGAGTCGTATCGGACGTATTATGCGCGCTGGTCGGTCACGTGGGAGTCGCAGGCGCTTCTCCGGGCACGGCATGCCGCGGGGAACCTCGAGATCAGCACGGAGTTCTTTGCGATGGTCGACCCCATAAGGTATCCAGAACAATTCAGCGATGAACAGCTTCGGGAAGTGCGTCGCATCAAGGCGCGGGTAGAAGGCGAACGCCTCCCACACGGCGCCGATCCCTCGTTGCATCTTAAGCTTGGACCGGGTGGCATCAGCGACGTTGAATGGCTCGTGCAGCTTATCCAGCTGCGACATGGTGCAGCCCATCCGCAGCTCCGCACGGTATCCACGCTCGATGCGCTTGGTGCTGCCGTAGACCTTGGGTTCCTTGATGCAAATGACGCAGAGAGCCTCCGTGAATCCTGGGAATTTGCCAGCAGCGTGCGTTCAGCGATGCGCTTGTGGAACGGACGTTCCTCCGACACTCTGCCGCGAGACTGGCGTGACCTTGTAGGAATCGCGGGTATTCAAGGCACCTCGCGCGATCGTACTTCCGAAATAGTGGAGCGCTGGCTCGCGCTCAGTCGTCGCGCGAGGACTGTATTTGAACGTGAATTCTTCGGATATCGTGACGAAGAGCATTTCTCACTGCTGTAACAATGACCAGATGATGAACTCCGTGTCGCAAACATACAGAAAGCTAGACGAGCTTGCTGCTGCGCCTCTATTCTGAGGTTATGGGTTATCTTACGAGCATGCTCGAAGCGCTTCTCGCCGAGGAGAGCGCTGAATTCGACTACGATATCGAGTCTTAAGCTGGGACATTGAACCCACACAGAAACGGGTGACCACCACATTGTTGTGGCGGTCACCCGTCATGACTTACGCAAGCTTGGGGAGTTACACCCCGTAATACATCTCAAATTCGTATGGGTGGGGCCGGACTGCCATCGGCATAATCTCGTTCTCCATCTTGAGATCGATCCATGTTTGGATGAGCTCTTCGGTGAAGACACCACCTTCGAGCAGGTATGCATGATCGGCTTGAAGCGCATCCAACGCAGCCTCGAGCGATCCGGGAACCTGCGGAATGTTCTTAGCCTCTTCGGGAGGCAGCTCGTAGAGATCCTTGTCAATGGGGTCGCCAGGCTCGATCCGGTTACGAATACCGTCAAGACCGGCCATGAGCTGGGCCGCAAATGCGAGGTAAGGATTACCAGAGGCATCTGGAGCGCGGAACTCGATGCGCTTCGCCTTCGGGTTTGATCCGGTGAGCGGGATGCGGATGGCTGCCGAACGGTTGCCAGCCGAGTAGGCAAGATTGACCGGAGCCTCGTACCCCTTCACCAAACGACGGTAGCTGTTAATCGTCGGGTTCGTGAATGCGAGAAGCGAGGGCGCGTGATGCAAGATGCCCCCGATGTACCAGCGCGCGATGTCTGAGAGGCCGGAATAGCCGTTCTCATCGTAGAACAGGGGTTCGCCATTGTTCCACAACGACATGTGGGTGTGCATGCCAGAGCCGTTGTCGCCAAACACTGGCTTCGGCATAAAGGTTGCAGTCTTGCCCCAGAGCTCGGCAGTGTTCTTCACCACATATTTGAATTTGAGCACGTCGTCGGCGGCAGTGACGAGCGTGTCAAAGCGATAGTTGATCTCGGCCTGGCCGGGAGCACCCACCTCGTGGTGGGACCTCTCGAGCTCCAGCCCTGCCTCGATCAGGCGAAGCGAGATATCGTCGCGCAGGTCTGCCTGCTTATCAACCGGTGGAACAGGGAAGTAGCCACCCTTTTGCGGCGTGGTATTGCCGAGGTTTCCGCCTTCGATCTTGCGAGCCGAATTCCAGTGAGCTTCCTCCGAGTCGATCTCATAGAACGTGCGCTGAGGTGTTGTCTCGTATCGCACCGAGTCGAGGATGTAGAACTCTGCTTCTGAACCGAAGAACGCGGTGTCAGCAATTCCGGTAGAAGAGAGGTACCGTTCCGCCTTCTTAGCGACCTGGCGTGGATCCTTCGAGAAGATTTCACCTGTGCGCGGGTTGAATATATCGAACAACATAATGAGCGTGCGCTCAGCGCGGAACTGATCAATATATGCCGTCGTCACGTCGGGGATGAGCTGCAAGTCAGATTCAGCAATACCCGTGAATCCACTGATTGATGAACCATCAAACATTTGTCCAACTTCGAAGAAATCGAGGTCAACTGTGCTCGCCGGTATGTTGAAGTGCTGCTGCACTCCGGGGAGATCGGTGAACCGGATGTCGAGAAATTTCACATCCGTTTCGGCGATATAGTCGATGACTTCCTGGGGAGTCTTGAACATCGGGATCCTCACTCTCGGTAACGACTTCTCGTCGTTTCGTGCTTCTAAGCCTACGGGGCGCACGTTTCAGAAACGTGCAATCACTGTTTCAAGCGTGTTTCGTATAGGAGTTTCCTTAGGGGAGCGGCACTCATTAGCTGAGAAGTTCTACGAGCGAATCAATACCGTACCTGCGATTTTATCGTGGAACCCGCGTTGGTCCGAGTCCCACACCAAGGGAGGGATCACTGCAATGATCAGAATGCTCCGAACAACTGGACGCCAAATACCGATCCAGCCTCCCGCAATTGGCACAACATGGAGTCCGGTGAGCCGATGTCCGATCGATCCGCCGATGGTAGGGATGAAGAGCGCTTGCAGGACGACAAAGGTCACTAGATGCCACCACATCGCGTTTTCTCCGCCAATAAGTACATACGCAGGCACCGCAGCAAGCGCCCAATCAATCAAGAGTGCGAGGAGACGCCGGCCAGCACGAGCCACAGAACCTGTCCCGCGCTCAGGCAGGCCAAGTCGTTCCCCAGGATAGTCACTTGGAGCGAGGTCCCCGAACTTCTGGCTCATTGTTTAGCGTGGACGCTGAGCGCGAACCCGGTTGGGGTCGATGCCCTTAGGAATACCAACAGGGCTTGCCTGCAACGAGGAAAGCCTGTTGTACACCGCAGCGATCTCGTTTCGGTTGAGTGCCGGCTTCAGCTTCTGCAGCGTACGGCTGAGCTTCGGAAGCGGCACTGCGCCCTCATCTGGGCCTATGTAGAGGTGGTGAATTGGGATGTTTGAAATCGCCCGGCGAAGCTTGCGCTCTTCGTCTTGGGCAATGCGACGCGTGCGCGCGAGTGAACCCTCGGAAATTAGCACCACACCCGCACGCCCAATGACGCGGTAAACCGCATCTTGCTGTCGGGTCATTGCAACTGGGATCTCAGAACCCCTCCAACTGCGGCGGAGCGCACTTTGCACAATTGCACCAACAGCCCCAGGCTGGCCCTCAATTTGTGCGTAGGCCGTGGCCTCAGCGCGGCGACCGAGCACAATCATGGCTACGAGCAAGCCTGCAAGTAAGCCGGTGAGCGGCCACAATACCCAGCTGAACCAGTTACCGGGCAGCAGCCAAGCTACGAGCAGAGCAATGACGATCGGCCCGATGAAGGAGAGCAGCATCAGGGGGGTGAGGAGACGGTCTTTCTTACGGGTGGTGTTATACACCTGCACCATTTGCTTGATGCGACCCGGAGACTTCTTCTTCTCAGTTGCCGACTTCTGCTTGTCTTTTGCCATACCTACCATCGTATCTCCTTCAGAAGCCGCCGTTTGTCTCTGCAGCGTACGTTCACAGTTGGCGAAGCACTTTGAGTAGAACTTTGTGCACACGGGTCAAATCAGCCGAGTTATGCACTGATTGCAGGTCATGAGCATCACTGCTGATCACGGTTCGTGTGGGCAGATTCATACTGGACTCATGAAATCATCGTTAGACGCACAGGAACTCGCATACGTACTGCGTGAGGTCATACGGCGAGGCGTTGAACGCAGGGAACTGCACAGTTGTCTCGGCGTTGGCCTGACCGCCACACTCCCACTGCTACTTCCAGAGCTGACCGGTGTGTCTACGCAGTCCCGCAGAAGAATCGACCTCATGCGAACACGCAATCAAGGTTTGCGTCGCGCGGTGCTTCACGCGCGCGTTGGGCACGACCGTGGATGCGAAACATTGGGGGTATCAAGCAAAGAAGTGCGGTTGATACTTGAGCGCTTCGACCAGATAGGCGCCGCCGCACTGTTGTTTGAATCATTTTGTGACGCCGTAGAAGAACTCTCGAGGGAGACAAGTCTGTGGAACCCCGGCGGAGCTCAGGAAGTATTTGAGATCCACCTGTCTCGGAGGATTACTCCGCGTCCCATACACACGCAAACGGCGGGCCCAGACACACAGAATGTGCGCCGAGCCCGCCGAAAGCGAACAGCTTAGATGCCGAGATCTGCCTCGAAGTTACCTTCTTCGAGACGCGACTTCATCTGTGAGAGGAAACGAGCCGCGTCTGCTCCGTCGACCGTGCGGTGATCATAGGAGAGGGCGAGGTACACATATGAGCGCACTGCGATGGAATCGCCCTCGGGTGTAGAGACCACACCCGGTTCCTTGATGACCGCACCCGTTCCGAGGATGGCGGACTGTGGCAAAAATACCAGTGGAGTATCGAAGAGCGCACCACGCGAGCCCGTGTTGGTAACCGTGAAGGTGCCACCGCTCAGCTCATCTGGTGTGAGCTTATTGTCACGTGTGCGTGCTGCGAGCTCAGCGATTTCCGTGGAGATCTGGGCGATATTCTTGTCGCCTGCTTCCCGAAGCACTGGTGTCAGCAGGCCACGCTCCGTGTCGACCGCAATACTCACATTCTCAACTGCCGGGTAGACGATGTTGCCATCTTCAACCGAGGAGTTGATGACCGGGTAGGCCTGGAGCGCTTCGGCTGCAGCAAGCACAAAGAACGGCAGGAAGGAAAGCTTCGATCCTGACTTCTCCAGGAAGAGATCCTTCTTTGCCTGGCGAAGCTGCGCAACTCGCGTCACATCGACCTTCACCGTAGTGGTGAGTTGTGCCGTCTCCTGAAGCGAAGCCACTGCCCGCTCAGCGATCACTTTGCGGAGACGACTCATCTTCTGAGTTGTGCCGCGAAGCTCGGAGACCACTCGTGGAGCGGGAGCACTCGCTGTGCTTGTCGAAGGCTCCGTGCTCTCAGCAACGGCCGGTGCCGAAGCTGCTGAAAGGACGTCTTCCTTGCGGATACGCCCACCAACTCCCGTGCCGGTGATCGTGCTGAGGTCCACTCCGCGGTCATGAGCGAGCTTGCGCACGATCGGCGTGACATAGTTCGATGCGGAAGCTACTGAAGCGGAGGCAACTGGGGCAGCAGCTTGTTCAGCCGGGGCAGGTTCTGCCTTCGATTCTGCCTTCGGGGCTGCTTCTGCGGCAGCTGGCTCAGCAGGAGCTTCCTCGGTTGCGGGGGCGGTCTCTGCTGAGGCAGCAGGTGCTTCCGCAGGCTCAGCGGGGGTCTCAGCGGCGGGGGCAGCAGGTGCTGCAGCGCCACTTCCGATGCGGGCAAGCACACCGCCGACCTCGACGGTCTCGTCTTCGGCCACCACCAGCTCCTGGAGCACGCCAGCGACTGGGGAGGGCACCTCTGTGTCGACCTTATCTGTCGACACCTCGAGCAGTGGCTCATCAACCTCAACGCTCTCGCCAACCTGCTTGAGCCAGCGAGTTACCGTTCCCTCAGTGATTGATTCGCCAAGAGATGGAAGTACAACATCTTGAGTGTCATCGGTGCCTGCTGCAGGTGCTTCCGTAGCCGCTTCGGCTGCGGGTGCTTCGGCTGCTTCAGCCGCTGGAGCTTCGGGCTCAGCAGCGGGAGCCTCAGCCGAAGCTTCCGATGTTGAAGGTTCAGGCTCTTCTTCGGAAGCTTCAGCTTGCGCCGAAGATCCACTGCCGTCGCCAATGCGCGCGAGCACAGCTCCGACCTCAGCAGTCTCGTCCTCTTGAACGAGGATCTCTTCGACAACACCAGCAACTGGCGAGGGCACTTCGGTATCAACCTTGTCGGTTGATACTTCGAGCAGAGGTTCGTCTACCTCGACGGTTTCACCCACCTGCTTGAGCCAGCGGGTCACCGTGCCCTCGGTAACGCTCTCGCCCAGTGCGGGGAGGACTACCGATTCACTCATCGCGTTTCTCCTTCTAAAATACTTCTCGAGTTAGTCGTGACGCAGCGATTAAATCGCGTGCAGTGGCTTACCGGCGAGCTTCAACATTGCCTCGCCGATGGTTTCGTTCTGCGTGGGGTGTCCATGTACGAACGGTGCAACGTCCTCAGGTGAAGCTTCCCAGTTCACAATGAGCTGTGCTTCGCCAACGAGCTCACCCACGCGCGCACCGATCATGTGCACGCCGACAACAGGGCCGTCATTCACGCGTACTGCCTTCACGCTACCGGCAGTGCCAAGAATCGAGCTCTTAGCATTTCCTGCGAGGTTGTACTCGTAGGAAGTAACATTCTCAGCGCCATACTTCTCGGCAGCCTTTGCTTCAGTGAGTCCGACCGACGCAACCTCGGGATCACAGTAGGTGACCTTCGGCACGTTGACATCTTCAACGACGACGGGCGACAGTCCGGCAATCTCCTCAGCAACAAAAATACCCTGCTGGTATCCGCGGTGCGCGAGCTGAAGCCCAGGAACGATGTCGCCTACGGCGTAGACACCGGGAACGTTAGTCGCGAGACGCTCATTGGTAAGCACGAAGCCGCGATCCATCTCAACGCCCGCCTCTTCGTACCCGAGGCCCTGTGTAGCCGGGCCGCGACCAACAGCGACAAGCAAGTAGTCCGCTGAAAGAGTGGTGCCGTCTTCAAGTGTCACAGTTACGCCTGAGTCATCCTGAACAACGCCCTCGAAGCGCACGCCAAGCTTGAACCCAATGCCACGCTTCTTGAACGCACGCTCCAACTGCTTCGAAACCGACTCTTCTTCATTCGGAACGAGATGGGGGAGTCCCTCAACGATCGTGACTTCTGAACCGAAGGAGCGCCAAACGCTTGCAAACTCGACGCCAATGACGCCACCCCCAAGAATGATGACTTTCTCGGGAAGCTCATTGAGCTCAAGCGCGTGCTCGCTCGTAATGACCCGACCGGTGACCTCAAGCCCGGGAAGTGAACGTGAGTACGATCCAGACGCAAGCACGACGTTCTTGCCGACGAGAGCGTCATCGCCAACCTGCACAGTGTTTGCGGCGGTCAGTCGACCCTCACCCTCGAACACGGTGATGCCGTTTGCTTTGATGAGGCCGGTGAGTCCCTTGAACTTGGTTGAAACAAGCTTCTCGCGGAACGCGTTTACAGCAGTAATGTCAATGCTTTCCACGCTTGACTTCACGCCGTAAACAGCGCCTTCACGGGCAACGTCTGCGACCTCAGCTGAGTGCAGGAGAGCTTTTGTGGGAACACACCCACGGTGAAGGCATGTCCCACCGAGCTTGTCCTTCTCAACGATTGCGGCGCTCATTCCAAGCTGCGTCGCGCGGATTGCAGTCGCATATCCGGCGCTGCCGCCACCCAAAACTACGATGTCAAACTGGTGCTCGGCCAAGTGGGGTCTCCCTCGGTTCTAGATGTATGCCAAATTCCGCGCGGTAAGCGGTATGCACCTTTTAGCCTACTACTTCCGAGATTAACTGTGAGGGATCCGGCACCTGTTCGCTCTTCGCGCATTTCAGCCCGTTACGAAGTAGCCTTCGTAGAATGAGAAGGTGACCGACTCAATGTTCTCTGCCGTCCACGCGGAACGCCGCGCGAGCGTCCCCAAGGGACTGCCTCTTGTGGTGGTACTTTCCGGTGCGAGTGATGCGGGTAGCGCAATATCGCAGCTCGATGAATACCTGTGGGAGCGGAGTGCACCTGATGAGATTCTTCGCTTCGATGCGGACCAATTACTTGACTATCGTTCACGTAGGCCATTGATTACATTCAATGAAGACCACTTCGTGGATTACAGCCCTGAAGAGTTGACGCTGAATCTTTCTCGAGATGAACTTGGTGCTCCGTTCCTATTTCTCTCGGGGTTCGAGCCAGATTTTCGTTGGGAAGCATTTGTTGACACGCTATTGATGCTTGTACATGAGTTTGAAGTTTCCGTGACGACATGGGTTCAAGCGATACCAATGCCAGTACCGCACACGCGTCCGGTCGTCGGCACAGTGAGCGGATCCCGCGACGATTTACTTCAACGATCTATTTGGCAGCCGAAAACCAGGCTCTCTGCGAGTGTGGTGCACCTGCTGGAATATCGTCTACACGGCATAGGTGAAGACGTCGTAGGATTCGCTCACCTTGTTCCGCATTACCTCGCCAACAATGAGTATCCAGAAGTACTCTGCGCTGAGCTGGACAGTCTCATGTCAGCGACCGGGTTGCTATTCGCCACCGACGAAACACGCGAGCGAGCACAGGCATTCCGGCTTCAGGTTGATCGCCAAATTTCCGAGAATGAAGAATCTAAAGAGATGCTGGAGAACCTCGAGCGTCGCTTTGACCTATATATGGAACAGCAGGATGAGCGTAATCCACTGCTCGGGGATGACGGAACCATGCCGACCGCAGACCAGCTTGCGAGCGAGTTAGAACGCTTTCTTGCCGAGCGTCAGCAGGGGCCTGAACCAACTGACGGTCCAGGCGTGCAATAATAGGTGTCACGAACCCATTCAATCGCCGCGGGAACACGGCGGACTTGACATGGGTTTTCATGGTGTGCGCGTGTTTTGATCTATTTACACGTGCATCGAGAGATCTGAGAGGCCTTTGCGTGGCAGCAACGACAACGACCAAGACTCGCGCGGCGAAGACAACCGAGAGCGAAGTACAGACCGAGGCTAAAGAGGCGCCTGTAAAGAAGGCCTCCGCGAAGAAGGCTCCGGCAAAGAAAGCTCCGGCGAAAACCACGGCTACTACCGCAGCGAAGAAAGCCCCGGCTAAAAAGGCTGCGGCTACCAAAGCAGCGGCAAAGACTCCTGTTACAAAGGGGCCTGCGAAAAAGCCTCGTGGGAAGAAAGCTATCGACGAGCTCATTGAAGCCGCATCTGCAGAGGTGGAGACACCTGAGGTAGCTGAGGACGATCAGCCAGCACCTGAGCATGTTGAGCCGCTACCGACCGGAGCTATTGTGCTCAAGGCCGGCGATGAAGAAGACGTGCCTACCGTCACGACCGCCATTCCAGGCGCAACGGCGGATCCGGTAAAGGATTACCTCAAGCAAATTGGTAAAGTAGCGCTATTGAACGCGGCCGAAGAGGTCGAGCTTGCAATGCGTATCGAAGCTGGTTTGTTCGCCGAGGAGAAGCTCGGAACCGAGAAGGGCATTGCAAAGAAGCTTGAGCGCGAACTCAAGTGGGTTGCTCGTGACGGGCAGCGGGCGAAGAGTCACCTTCTGGGTGCCAACCTTCGACTCGTGGTATCGCTGGCGAAGCGTTACACCGGCCGCGGCATGCAGTTCCTCGACCTTATCCAAGAGGGTAATCTCGGCCTCATCCGCGCGGTAGAAAAGTTCGATTACACCAAGGGTTTCAAGTTCTCGACCTACGCAACCTGGTGGATTCGTCAGGCGATTACTCGCGCAATGGCTGACCAGGCGCGTACGATTCGTATCCCGGTGCACATGGTTGAGGTTATTAATAAGCTCGCACGTGTGCAGCGTCAGATGCTTCAGGATCTTGGTCGCGAGCCTACGCCAGAAGAGCTCAGTCGCGAGCTTGATATGACCACTGAAAAGGTCATCGAGGTGCAGAAGTATGGACGTGAGCCTATTTCGCTCCATACCCCGCTCGGCGAAGATGGAGACAGTGAGTTCGGTGATCTCATTGAAGACACCGAGGCCGTTGTGCCAGCTGATGCAGTGGGCTTCACAATGCTTCAGCAGCAGCTTGAGCAGCTCTTGGATTCGCTCTCGGACCGTGAGGCCGGTGTCATCAAGATGCGCTTCGGTCTGGGTGACGGTATGCCGAAGACGCTTGATCAGATTGGCGACACCTTTGGGGTGACGCGTGAGCGTATTCGTCAGATTGAATCAAAAACGATGGCGAAGTTGCGTCACCCGTCAAGGAGCCAGCAGCTCCGCGACTACCTCGAGTAGGAATGCAAAAGCGAACGGCCCCGACCAAATAATTGGTCGGGGCCGTTCGCTTTATGCCCTACCTCGAACGCGAACGTAGCGGGGCAGAAAGCCTAATTGCTCAGCTTATGGCTTTCATCGTGCCAGCTGTCGGCGATTGGACGAAGCTTCTCTTCGTGTTTGTGCGCGTGGTGGGCGCAAAAAAGGAGGTCACTTC
>JBQEBC010000015.1:23968-50003 GCA_052106035.1 Leucobacter sp.
CGAAGCTTCTCTTCGTGTTTGTGCGCGTGGTGGGCGCAAAAAAGGAGGTCACTTCCGCTGAGTACAGCGCGCACATAAGCCTGTGCGCCGCAGCTGTCGCAGCGGTCGAGTGCACTCAATGGGCGGTTCGTATCGGTTACGTCCGTCGTTTCAGCAGTTTGCTCTAATGTGCTCATGTCTACCTCCCGGTAACTCACGTGTAACTATCCAATCATTAGACCCGAGCAGATTGAGTGAAACAGAACGGGGTTTCGCTCAGCGCGTAGGTTCAGTGGGCGATGTCGAGCATCAGCTATGCACTCGCCGAGCCTCTTCCGGTCCGTTGTCATTCGCGTGTCATACAGTGTGAGAGCACGTTAAGAAAGCAGGTACGTTCACTTGGCTGAATCGAGTTACTCCGCCCGACACCTCACCGTTCTCGAGGGGCTCGAAGCCGTGCGGAAACGCCCCGGTATGTACATTGGCACCACCGACTCTCGTGGGCTTATGCATTGTCTCTGGGAGATTATCGATAACTCGGTGGATGAGGCTCTCGCGGGTCACGGAACCAGCATTCGCATCATTCTTCATGACGACGGTAGCGTTACCGTGGCAGATGACGGCCGCGGCGTGCCCGTCGATGTTGAACCCCGAAGCGGGTTGAGCGGCGTAGAACTCGTGTTCACCAAACTTCATGCCGGTGGAAAATTCGGCGGTGGCGGTTACGCCTCTTCAGGTGGCCTTCACGGTGTCGGCGCTTCGGTTGTAAACGCGCTCTCAGCGCGCCTCGACGTAGAGGTTGATCGCGACGGAAAGACCTGGGCGATGTCGTTCCGCCATGGTGAGCCGGGAACCTTCGCCGGTGACACCCCCGAGAGCGCGTTCACCGCGTTTGAAAGCTCCTCTGAGCTCAGAGTCGTTGGCAAGGTGAAAAAGGGTGTGAGCGGCACCCGTGTTCGGTACTGGGCTGATCCACAAATTTTCCTGTCGACGGCGCGCTTCGAGCCGGAATCGCTTATTGCTCGGGCGCGGCAGACAGCGTTTCTTGTTCCCGGGCTTGGAATCGAGATTCGAGACGAGCGACCTGAATCGTTAGATGAGTCCGGGGCGCCGGTGCTGCACAGTTTCAACTTTGCAGGTGGTCTGGCAGAGTTCGTGAATTTTCTCTCCACTGATGCGCCGATCACTGACACCTGGCGTGTGAATGAGACCGGCTCATTCACGGAGACCGTACCGGTCATCGACGAGTCGACTGGTCACCTTGTTTCTCGAGAAGTTCAGCGTGAGTGCGAAGTCGACGTCGCCCTTCGATGGGGAACCGGGTACGAGACGGAGATTCAGAGCTTTGTGAATATCATTTCAACTCCGAAGGGTGGCACACACCTCGCTGGGTTCGAACAAGGGTTGACCAAATTCTTCCGCAAGCAAATCGAGCAGAATTCCCGCAAGCTCAAGGCAGGCAGCGATAAGCCAGATAAAGACGATATCTTGACTGGGCTCACCGCTATCGTTTCGGTTCGGGTGCCTGAGCCACAGTTTGAGGGACAGACGAAAGAAGTTCTGGGGACTGCGGCTGTACGGCAAATCGTTTCGAAAGCGATGACGCAGGCGCTCACTGAACGTTTTGAGTCGACGAAGAAGCAAGATAAAGCTCAGAGCGCTGCACTACTCGAGAAGATGGTGTCTGAGATGAAGTCGCGCATCGCAATGCGCGCGCAACGAGACACTGCACGACGAAAGAGTTCACTAGAAAGTTCCTCCCTCCCTTCAAAGCTCATTGATTGCCGGTCGAAGGACGTGGCGAATTCCGAGCTCTTTATCGTGGAGGGCGACAGCGCACTCGGTACGGCGAAGCCAGCTCGGGACAGTGAATACCAAGCGCTATTGCCGATTCGTGGAAAGATTCTTAATGTGCAGAAGGCCTCATTGGCGGAAATGCTCTCCAACGCTGAGTGCGGTGCAATTATCAAAGTGATTGGTGCCGGCTCCGGACGTGACTTTGAATTGGAATCTGCGCGCTACGGCAAAGTGATCATTATGAGCGACGCTGACGTCGACGGTGCGCATATTCGAACCCTGCTCCTGACTCTCTTTTTCCGCTATATGCGCCCGATGATCGAGGCTGGTCGAGTGTACGCAGCAGTTCCGCCGTTGCATCGGGTGATTGTTCAAAATGCTGGACGTAAACCAAACGATGTGATCTACACCTATAGTGAACGCGAGCTCCAAGACGTGCTCACCAACCTCCGTAAGCGGGGGAAGAAGTACGTCGAACCAATTCAGCGCTACAAAGGTTTGGGTGAAATGGACGCTGACCAGCTCGCTGAAACCACGATGGATCGTGAACATCGCACGCTGCGCCGGGTGCGGCTTGAAGACGCGCATGCGGCATCTCAGGTCTTTGAACTCCTCATGGGCAATGACGTCGCCCCACGCAAAGAGTTCATCGTTGAAAATGCAGATGACCTCGATCGCGAGCGGATCGACGCATAAAGGCCTTTCCTGCTGGGAGTACCCCGCAGCGCCAAACCGTAGTTGGACGCGACTGACAGTGACGCCCGGAGCTACGGGGTAGCGCCTATGTAAGCAACCGTGCCTTCAATTGGCGTACCTGAACCATCACGCTTACCGCTCTCGGCCGGGAGCTTGCGGGCGGCTCCGTCGGCGGCAAGGGCTCGAGGGACACCAGCGCCCACCCAGCCGGCCACGAGTCGGGTCTCGCCTTTGAGAAATCGCTGGGCGCGCACCCCGCCAGTCGCACGGCCTTTCGCTGGAAACTCTTCCCAGTCAGTGAGCTTGGCAGATGCGGCGCTTGCACTTATCAGGGCATTCTCATCGGCACCTTCGGCCGCCGTCACCACGGTGGCCTCCGTCTCGTTCGGAATTGCCGTCGCATAGATAACCGTTGCCTCCGCACCAAGCTTTATTCCGGCCATTCCGCTTGCAGGGCGACCCTGTGGGCGGACTGCCGCCGTGGAGAAGCGTAGTAACTGGCCGTCACTTGCGATCGCTGCAAATTCACTCTCATCCGGGGCAACAAATGCCGCGACAAGTGCATCGCCGTTCTTGAGCGTAATGACCTCAAAGCTGGGCCGTGGTGGCAAATCCGTCAGCACAACCCGTTTCACAATTCCCTGAGCGGTAAACAGCCCAATCGGTGTGTCAGATTCGAGCTCGACCAACCCAACAATGCGAAGTTTCTTATCGGTGAGGCCGATGTACTCAGCAAGTCGAACGCCCGCTGAAAAAGCGATCGATGCGGAAGGGACGAGCGGAAGGTCAACCGGGGTAAAACGGTGCAGTGTTCCGTCCGAAAGAATGACGCCAAGCTCGCCCCGCACCGTTGTATCGACGCGGGTGCGCACAGCACCGTGCTTTGTCGCGCGTGCCGAGCCTCGGGGGCCAGTCTCGGCCGCTGGATCCCGGTCAATACGAAGTGCCCTCCCAGTCACCGACAGCATGACTGTACAGGGAGTGTCGGCGACTTGAAGTGCGTCTGCAGAAACAGCGGTACGCGCTGGTTTTGCAACGGCACCAGTGAGAAGTGTGCGACGTGGCGTTCCGTATGAGGCAGAAGCCTCATCGAGCTCAACTGCGACAACGTCCCGAAGCGTATCATTACTGCTCAGAATGGCGAGCAGACGATCAATCTCAGCACGGAGCTCGTCACGTTCAGCTTCAAGCTCGACGCGCGAGAACTTTGTCAATCGACGGAGACGAAGCTCAAGAATGTACTCCGCCTGTAGCTCGGAGAGGTCAAACACTTGCATGAGTCGGGAACGCGCTTCATCCGAATCATCACTCGTACGAATGACCTGAATAACCTCGTCAATATCGAGGATCGCGATGAGCAAACCCTCGATCAAATGCAAACGCTCTCTGCGTTTCCGCAAGCGATACTCACTGCGCCGCGTCACCACGGAAATACGGTGGTCGAGGAAGACACGCAGCATTTCACGAAGGCCAAGCGTCTGAGGCTGCCCTTCGACCAGGGCAACAGAGTTGATGCTGAAGGAGTCTTCGAGCGGCGTGTAACGGTAAAGCTGTGCGAGGACTGCGTCTGGCGAGAACCCCGTCTTCAACGAAATAACGAGCTTCAATCCGTTCTTGCGATCAGTGAGATCCACCACGTCGGAGATGCCTGACAGCTTCTTTGCTTCGACGCCCTGCTTAATCTTTTCAATGACTCGCTCAGGGCCCACGAGATAGGGGAGCTCAGTGACGACGAGGCCGGTGCGGCGAGCGCTGAGCTGCTCAACCGACACTCTTGCACGTGTGCGAAAGGCGCCTCGGCCAGTGCGATAGGCGTCTTTCACACCATCGAGACCGACGATTGTGCCACCACCTGGGAGGTCAGGCCCGGGAATGAACTCCATGAGTTCATCGACCGTTGCTTCTGGGTGGTACAGCAAATGCTTCGCACCCTCAACGACCTCGATGAGGTTGTGCGGTGCGAGGTTGGTGGCCATACCTACGGCAATACCGCTTGCGCCGTTGACGAGAAGATTCGGCACCGCAGATGGCAGCACCTCAGGCTGCATGATCTGATTGTCGTAGTTCGGCACAAAGTCAACGACGTCCTCGTCGAGCGAGCCAGTCATAGCGAGAGCGGCACCCGCAAGGCGCGCCTCGGTGTATCTCGCCGCGGCGGGCCCGTCATCGAGCGACCCAAAGTTTCCGTGCCCGTCGACAAGGGGGAGCCGCATGGCATATCCCTGGGCGAGGCGCACAAGTGCGTCATAGATCGATGCGTCTCCGTGCGGGTGAAGCTTGCCCATGACTTCGCCTACGACGCGGGCAGATTTCACGTGGCCACGGTCTGGGCGCAACCCCATGTCGGTCATCATGTACAAAATTCGACGCTGCACAGGTTTGAGCCCGTCGCGCGCGTCCGGGAGCGCGCGCGAATAAATCACCGAATAGGCATACTCAAGAAAGGACCCCTCCATCTCTTGTGAGATATCGATGTCTTCAATGCGTTCACCGTGTGGTTCGTGCGAAGGAGCTGGAGAGTCAAGGTCAGTGACGTCGGCCATAATGGATTTATGTTACCGACTGCCACAGACAACGGCGGGAGGCTTGCCGCAGTTCTCCCAACTGGTCTGCTCGCACTCGCAAACGGCCTCGAAATTGACCCCTGTGACGCCATTGGTGTGGACGGTGCTCAGATAGATAACTCGTTGTTGCCGAAGCTTCGCTCGCTCGTGCTTATTGTGGTGGACGGGCTCGGCTCAGCGAACCTCAAGGCGAGATCCGGCCATGCTCCAACACTCGCTTCACTCTCACAACGAAGAATTACCACCGTCACCCCGTCGACGACGGCTGCCGCGATCACCACACTCACCACGGGTGAATTGCCGGCAGCGCATGGACTTGTAGGGTACAAAATTCGACACCCTCATCTCGGTGTCATCACCTCACTTCGTGATTGGGAAGCCATCACCAACCGTCGTGATTGGCAACTCGCCGAGTCACTTTTTGCCACGGCTGAGCGAATGGGGGTTCGGTCGTTTGCGTACGGGAGGGGCGGACATTCCAAGAGCGGGTTTACTCGGGCAGTGTTGACCGGGGCGACATATGTCGGAGGCGACAAGATCGCAGATCGACTGCACGCTGCCAAACAACAAATTGCAACGGGTGAGCCAACGCTTGCATACGTATATATCGACGAACTTGATCGGGCCGGGCATAAAGAAGGTTGGCAAAGTGAAAATTGGTCGCGTCGCTTGGAACAGTTTGACACTGCGCTTGGAGATTTTCTTCAAGGTCTGCCCTCTGACACTGGCGTGATCGTGACCGCAGATCACGGGATGGTGGATGTGGCACGACACCAGCAGATCGTGTTTGACCTCGCGTCATCGGAGTTTCACGATGTTGAGGAGGTTGGCGGGGAACCCAGGTTTCGGAGCTTCTACCTTCGCGATGGTGCGAATCCACAGAAATTTGCAGCTTGGCTCGATGAGCGTGAGGGAAAACGTGGGTGGGTCGTCACGCGGGAGGAAGCATTTGCCTCCGGGGTGTTTGGGAGCACCGTGGCTCCTGGTGTGGAGGATCGCGTGGGAGACGTCATACTTGCTGCGCGTGCCCAGTGCGCGTATTACACCTCAGAAGACGATCTGCAGTCGTTTGACATGGTGGGTCAGCACGGGTCGTGGACAGACGAGGAACGCGGGATCCCGTTAATCCTTGCGAGTGCCCTCGCCGGTTCTGGGTTCGCGCGCGCCGTAGAGACGGTTGCGAAGCTGCGGACGCCTGCGTGAGACGGAAGGTGCCTATTCAGGCAGGATCATCGTCGCTTCGAGTACCAAAGAGAATGTCATCCCAACTTGGGATCGACGATCGTCCACGCTTGGAGGCCTTATTCCCGCGCTGTGCGCCATTCTCCGGGCTCGAAGCGCTGTCGCCCGGTTGACTCTCGCCAGCCTGGTGATTGCCTGTCTCCGTGGATGCTCGGTTATCTGTGGAGCCATCTACAGCTCGGAGTCTCGGTCCGTCATCTTCGGATTCGGCACTGTCTGTGCGAGTCGCGTCCTGGGCGTCTTCTGTGTGTGCGGACACTCCACTCGCGCCCCAAATATTTGCCGCCGCGCCAGTGCGCTCTCGAGCCGAAGACGCATCGTCGCGATCCTGTTCGGCAGCGCGTTCACCACGCCGACGACGCAGCGCATCGAGCAGATCAGCAGTCTCGCTCATGTCGTCAGCTGCTGACGCAGGTGTATTTACGGCTAGGTGGTCAATATCTCGACGACGTTCGTATTCCTCATCGGTGTCCGTGACCGAGCTACTCTGAGGCCCTTCAGGGGCGTCATTCGCTAGATTCGTCTGCTGTTCAGCAATCTCTGGCTCGAGCTCGAGCCCGTCACCGGGGTTCAGCAGGGCGTTGGGGTCAAACGCATCTGAATCAAATCGCTCACGTTGCTCGTTATCTACCGCACGAAGCTTCGGGATCAGCCGGTCTCCGACATCTCCGGCTTTGGAGAGATTGGTTGCATCGGGGGAGACTGGGTTCAGAACACGTTTGCGGTGATCAAATCCCCAGATCGCGTCGTGCTCCCCATCGCTCGTGTTGAAGACAAGACCGATAAGCCATCCTGCGTTCTCATCACGCCAGGAGCGCCAAGTGCTCTCCTTCGTCCCGAGGCCAATCAGTCGCTCAGCAATAACCTCACCGAAGCGCTGTTCGTCTTGTGGGTTGCTTGCGTCATTGGGACGTTCTGTGCGAACAGGTACTGCATGCGCAAGGTCAAGCATGTACCGCTGTTCAGCGCGGACAGGTTCTTCGAAACGCTCGACATCTGCCTCATCGAGTCCAGTTTCAGCGGCAACCTCGGCACGCGACTTGCCAGAACGCAACCTTGCTTGAATTTCTCGAGGTCGGATGGAGAGGGTACCCATTGACCTCTTACTGATCTGACGCACCTCAGATGCGGCCGCTTCATCGACGATAAAGCGGAATTCCTCGCCGAGTTCATTGGCGAGGATGAGTGCGTTTTCCTCACGTCGCAGTACGCGCAGTTCATCCATTGCAGATCCCTTCGGTATTCGCTCAAGCGTGCCACAGCTCGGCGCAGACGTCCTGCATTGACCCGGGCGAGTATGCGGATAGATTCCTCGGTGAATAAGTTCACAGGAAGTAGAGTTTGCGTTTGGGCGAACAATCGGGCAGACTATGGCCGCTCCCATACCCCAGACGTGACAAATTAGCAGGAGATTATGGCAACCGATTACGATGCACCTCGAAAGAACGACGACGAAACGACTGAGTCGATCGAGGCGCTAAAAGAGCGCGGACCTTCGAAGGGCACGTCATCGCTTGATTCTGAAGATGCGGATAACCCGAGTTTCGATCTCGGTGGTTCTGACCTGTCGGACGTTGAGCTCGATGTTGTCGTGCTTCCTCAGCAGTCAGACGAGTTCACGTGCGTGAATTGCTTCCTGGTGCGTCACCGTTCACAGCATTCGCGTGATACCGACCTCGGCCCCATTTGCGTGGAGTGCGACGCCTAACAAGAAAACGCATCGCGTTTTCGTTGGCGTCGGTGCCGGCCACGTCGGCAGCCCACGGAGCGAAGCGAGGGGAGGACGCCTACCAGCTACCGGTTGGCGTTCAGCGCTTTTTCTAGCGTGAGTGGTTTGCGACTTGTGACGATCCAGTACGGAGTCGAGTCATTCGGATCCACGATCTCGAGCTTCAATCCGATGTGCACCCACCCGCGAACGAGTAGGTAATTTCGAGCATCTGCTTCTTGCCCGATCGCATTGCGCAGCGACACTGAGCCGAGTGCTTCGATCGCTCCGATGTGTTCGAGCGAAATGGAGGCGCGTCCCGCCCGCAACACTCCGTCACTCACCTCGATGACCGGGCTCAACGCGAGAAAAATGATGACGACCAGGATGTATGTTGCGATCGCCACTGGAATTGCGGCGGGTGCATTGATTGGTGTCATGATGAGTGCCACTGCTGGAATGATGAGTAGCCACGCAATAAAGAATCCAAAGCCGGGAATGAGCCGTTCGCGATAGGTCGCGTCGGTAGTCTGAGCGGTCATGTGACCATTATCTCGTGTTGGGGAAAGTCCTACCTGAGTGCTGAAGTGTGAGCGACTTCTGCGCTTGTTCGTGCGTTGATCCGGTAGCCTGTTCTGGTGACTGATGTGGTACAGGTTCCAATAGTTGCGGAGCAGCCTCCGCAGTACGCCCATTTTAATGATGCTGGTGCTGATCTCCGTGCGTCAACTGCACTGACGATCGGTCCCGGCGAGCGCGCGCTTATTCCAACGGGCGTCTCGATCGCGTTGCCGGACGGATACGTGGCATTCGTTGTGCCGCGAAGTGGGCTTGCAGCAAAACGCGGCATCACTGTGCTGAATTCTCCAGGAACCGTGGACGCGGGTTACCGTGGCGAGATTCAGGTGACATTGCTCAATACAGATCTAGCAGAGGCGTTCGATGTTGCTGTGGGTGACCGTATTGCGCAACTGATTGTGATGCCAGTGAGTCGAGCAGTGTTTCAGCCTGTCACCGAGCTCGCTGAGAGTGTTCGGGGCACGGGTGGGTTTGGTTCAACGGGCGTGAACGATCCTTCGTGATGAATCGCTCGAAGTTGATTTGAGGAGACGAGAAGAACATGAGTAAAGAAGACGTAAACGATTCGGTCGAACCCGAAGTCGCAGCGGAGGAATCTGCTGTGGAGGAGGCTGCAGAGGAGCTCGATACGTCGAAGTCTGCGCCTGACGACCGGGAGTCAGCTGGTCCATTCGACATCTCTGAAGTTCCGGCAATGCGGCCGTACGTGGATCTCGGCGGGATCAAAATCGCCCCGCGTGAGGGGCTTCAAATGCGCCTTGAAATGGATGAACGTGCCAAACGTGTCGTTGCGGTGTCGCTTGAGTACGCTGGATCGTTGCTTCAGGTGCAAGCGTTTTCAGCCCCCAAATCAAGTGGGTTGTGGAACAAGATCCGTGCTGATCTCACGGCGCAGCTTGAACAGCAGGGAGCAAAGATCGTTGAAGAGCCTGGCGCACTTGGGCCCGAGCTCATGACTGCGACCGCTGCTCCAGCAGATCAGGGTGGCGGAACTCGAGTCGCTCGGTTTATTGGCGTTGATGGCCCCCGGTGGATTCTGCGAGGCGTCGTTATGGGCCAGGCTGCGGTTGAGGCCGAGGCACGAGAACGCCTCATCGAACTGTTCCGCGAGATCGTGGTGGTGCGCGGAGATTCCCCAATGCCTCCCGGCGACCTGTTGCCGATGCGCGTGCCAGCAGGTGTTGCGGACGGGCAACAGGATGGTGGAGTGGCTCAAGCGTGAGCGATCCACACCCTGAGGAGGGGGCTGCTAACCCAGAGGAACCGTCACCGAGTTCTGCGGGGGCCGCTCTTGGCGCGAAGGCGCTGAACGGTGGGATTGCGCGCGCCGTTCGTGCCGGGGCCGAGGGGGAGTCCCTTACCGCGTCGGGGGTAATTGAAGCCGTCGGCGGTATTCGTGGGGTGCTCGAAGCCATCGTCCCGAGCGTGTTATTTATTGTGATTTTTCTTGTCACACAGGACGCACGAATCTCTGCATTAGTGCCAGGTGTGCTTGCGGTACTCCTCGTATTGATACGCCTAGTTCAGCGCGAGACGGTTGTTTCTGCACTATCCGGAATGTTCGGCGTCGGCATCGCCGTGCTCATTACACTTGTCACAGGTCGGGGCGTTGACTATTTTCTCTCCGGCTTTATTACAAACATCGTGTGGGGCCTGGTACTCCTCGTATCGATCTTGATCGGGCGCCCTCTCATCGGGGTGATCGTCGGTCTCATCAACGGAGATGCAAAGAATTGGCGCCAAGACCCTCGGCTGCGCCGGGCCGCAACTTGGCTGACGTTACTGTGGTTTGGTCTTTTCGTTGCACGGCTTGCGGTGCAACTTCCGATGTATATGGCCGAACAAGTTGGAGCTCTTGGGGTTGCGCGAATCGTCATGGGAATTCCGCTCTTTGCGCTCGTGCTCATTGTCACCTGGTTTGGGATTCGTCGAGTTCGTTCTTCATCTGATGATGTAAGTGGCGAAAGTGGCGTAATCTCGGGAGTCAACACCCCACCGAAGTGATCCACCGTTGCTCCGGAACGGTGTAGGATTTATCTTGACATCGAGAGACTTTGGAGGAACCTCATGGCATCGATCAATAGCTTCGACGCGAAAGCAACGCTCGCCGTCGGAGACAAGAACTACGAGTACTTTGAGCTGAGTAAGGTCCCGGGAAGTGCCCGCCTGCCTTACAGCTTGAAGGTGCTCCTCGAAAACTTGCTGCGCACTGAAGATGGTGCAAACGTTACGAAGCAGCACATTGAGTCCATCGGCAACTGGGATCCTCAGGCCGAGCCTGATACCGAAATCCAGTTCACGCCTGCACGCGTGATCATGCAGGACTTCACCGGTGTTCCGTGTGTCGTCGACCTTGCCACCATGCGCGAGGCCGTGACGGATCTTGGCGGCAACCCCGACAAGATCAACCCGCTCGCACCCGCCGAGCTCGTGATCGATCACTCGGTCATCTCAGATGTCTTTGGAACCCACGACGCGTTCAAGAAGAACGTAGAGATTGAGTACCAGCGCAACGGTGAGCGTTACCAGTTCCTTCGCTGGGGCCAGGGCGCGTTCGACGATTTCAAGGTCGTACCGCCCGGGACCGGCATCGTGCACCAGGTAAACATTGAGCACCTGGCTCGCGTGACCTTCACCCGTGAGGTCGATGGCGTGCTGCAGGCATACCCCGACACCTCAGTTGGTACCGATTCGCACACGACGATGCAGAATGGTCTCGGTGTACTTGGTTGGGGTGTTGGCGGCATTGAGGCAGAAGCAGCAATGCTTGGCCAGCCCATCTCCATGCTCATTCCACGTGTCGTCGGTTTCAAGCTCTCAGGCAAGATTCCTGCAGGAGTCACCGCAACCGACGTCGTACTCACCATCACGCAGATGCTCCGTAAGCACGGAGTTGTTGGCAAGTTCGTCGAATTCTACGGCGCCGGTGTCGGATCGGTGCCGCTCGCGAACCGTGCAACGATCGGCAACATGAGCCCTGAATTCGGTTCAACAGCCGCGATGTTCCCAGTCGACGAGGTGACGCTTGACTACATGCGTCTCACCGGTCGCGAGGAGGAACACGTTGCGCTCGTAAAGGCGTACAGCCAGGCCCAGGGGCTTTGGCATAACCCAGAGCAAGAGCCGGAGTTCTCGGAGTACCTCGAGCTCGACCTCAGTACTGTTGTTTCCTCGATTGCAGGCCCGAAGCGTCCACAGGATCGTATTGAGCTCACCAACGCAAAGGATCAGTTCGAGGTTGATCTCAAGAACTACACTCAGGCCTCAAACCCGGCAAAGGTGAAGGATGACGCGGGGCGCGAGTTTGAAATCGACCACGGAGCTGTCACGCTCGCCTCGATTACTTCGTGCACGAACACGTCGAACCCTTCAGTCATGCTCGCAGCTGGTGTGCTGGCGCGGAATGCGGTCGCTAAGGGCCTCAAGGCAAAGCCTTGGGTGAAGACCACGCTTGCTCCCGGATCAAAGGTAGTTACCGACTACTACGAGAAGGCTGGTCTCACTGACGATCTCGAAGCACTCGGTTTCTACCTCGTTGGCTATGGCTGCATGACGTGCATCGGCAACTCTGGCCCGCTGAACGATGAAATCTCGCAGGCAGTCAATGACCACGATCTCGCGGTGACCGCGGTGCTTTCAGGTAACCGTAACTTTGAGGGTCGCATCAACCCGGATATCAAGATGAACTACCTCGCAAGCCCCCCGCTTGTCGTTGCGTACTCGCTTGCTGGCACGATGGACTTTGACTTCGAGAACGAGTCACTTGGCGAAGATGCTGACGGCAACGACGTGTTCCTTCGCGACATCTGGCCAGATCCGACCGAGGTGCAGCAGATTGCTGATGCATCGATTGACTCTGACATGTTCCGCGAAAAGTACGCCACGGTGTTCGACGGTGATGAGCACTGGACTTCACTGCCCACCCCCGAAGGCAACATCTTTGCATGGGATGAAAAGTCAACCTACGTGCGTAAGGCACCGTACTTTGACGGGATGACGCTTGAAACGTCGCCCGTGGAGGACATTTCTGGCGCGCGCGTTCTGTTGAAGCTTGGCGATTCGGTCACAACTGACCACATCAGCCCTGCAGGTAGCTTCAAGGCAGAGACCCCAGCGGGTCAGTACCTCGTCGAGAACGGCATTGCGCCGAAGGACTTCAATACGTACGGCTCACGTCGCGGTAACCACGAGGTTATGATTCGCGGCACGTTTGCCAACATTCGTATTCGCAACCAGCTCCTCGACAACGTCGAAGGTGGGTTCACGCGCGACTTCACGCAGGATGGTGCACCCAAGTCCTACGTTTATGATGCCGCGCAGAACTACATCGCAGCTGGAGTGCCCCTCGTCGTGCTCGGCGGCAAGGAGTACGGTTCAGGATCTTCACGCGACTGGGCAGCAAAGGGCACAAGCCTCCTCGGTGTTCGCGCAGTGATTACCGAGAGCTTTGAGCGCATTCACCGCTCAAACCTCATTGGAATGGGCGTACTCCCGCTCCAGTTCCCAGCGGGCAAGAGTGCCGATGCTCTCGGGCTTGACGGCACGGAGACCTTCGATATCTCAGGCATCACTGAACTGAACAATGGCACCACGCCGAAGTCTGTTGCGGTGAAGGCTACGAAGAGTGACGGCTCGGTCATTGAGTTCGACGCTGTCGTCCGTATCGATACTCCGGGTGAAGCTGATTACTACCGTAACGGCGGCATTCTCCAGTACGTGCTTCGCTCGCTCGTCTAAGCGACTCCGCTCACGACCCTACGCATAGCACCCGGTGTGCACTGCCCCTCAAATTGGAGGCAGTGCACACCGGGTGCTGTGCGTTTACGCGCGGTGAGGCTCACCTGGAATATTGACTAGAATGAAATGATGCTTGAGCGAATCCATGGGCCGCGTGATCTTGACGCACTGAGCCTTGAAGAATGTGAAGAGCTCGCAGCTGAAATCCGCGAGTTCCTCATTTCAGAGGTTTCAAAGACGGGTGGCCATCTCGGACCAAATCTCGGTGTGGTCGAACTCACCATTGCGATTCACCGTGTGTTTGATTCGCCGAACGACCCGATCATCTTTGACACTGGGCATCAAAGCTATGTTCACAAGTTGCTCACCGGTCGTAAAGATTTCTCACACCTCAGGCAGCGTGGAGGTTTGGCAGGTTACCCGCAGCGCTCAGAGAGCGTGCACGATGTGGTCGAAAGCTCGCACGCATCGAGTTCACTCAGCTGGGCTGACGGTATCTCGCGGGCTTTTACGCGCACGAATCGTCAGGACCGGTTTGTCGTGGCAGTCGTGGGCGACGGCGCCCTTACCGGTGGGATGACGTGGGAAGCGCTGAACAACATTACCGATGACAACGATCGTAACCTCGTGATCGTGGTGAATGACAACGGTCGTTCGTATGCTCCGACTATCGGCGGTTTTGCGCGTTTCTTGAACGGTGTGCGAGTGACGGGTAGTTACCGCGATCTCCAAGAAGGTAGCGAACGCCTGTTTAATCGACTCGGAACTCCGGGCAGAACCGTCTATAGGGCAGCACGCGGGGCGATTCGCGGACTCGTGAGCCGGGCATCTGGCAATCAAGACCTCTATAGCAATCTTGATATCAAGTACGTGGGCCCGATCCACGGCCACGACCTCGCCGCGGTCGAGTTAGCACTCAGCCAGGCCAAGGCATATGGCCGACCGACACTTGTACACGTGATCACCGAAAAAGGGCACGGGTATGCACCCGCGGAAAACGACCAAGCCGATCAATTTCACGCGATTGGGCAGATCGATCCGGAAAGTGGTGAGCCTCTCGGAGCCTCATCTGGCAGTAGTTGGACATCGATCTTTCGGCAACGGATCCTAGAGCTCGCTCATCAGAACGAACGCATCGTTGGGATTACCGGAGCGATGCTCAATCCGACGGGGCTTGATGCGTTTGCGCAGGCCTACCCACGTCGGGTCTATGACGTCGGTATCGCCGAGCAACACGCGGTGACGTCTGCTGCGGGCCTTGCCTACGGCGGACTGCATCCCGTCGTAGCGATCTATGCCACATTCATGAACCGTGCATTTGACCAGCTGCTCATGGACGTCGCACTCCACCGGGCAGGCGTGACATTTGTGCTCGATCGCGCAGGAATTACTGGGCCAGATGGAGCAAGCCACAATGGCGTGTGGGACCTCGCAACATTGCAGGTGGTGCCCGGCATCCAGATCGGTGCCCCACGCGACGAGGCGACGCTTCGCGAGCTCCTAGGAGAGGCGGTCGCGATCGACGACGGGCCTACAGTGCTTCGTTACCCCAAGGGAAACGTGGGAACGCCCATTCCGGCAGTCAGGCGCACCACCGATGGGGTCGATGTGCTGCAGGAGAGCCCCGCTTTGCAGGCTCCTGCAGTTGTCGATGTTCTCTTCGTTGGTGTTGGCACGATGGCGCGAGTGGCGCTTGATGCGGCGGAGATCCTCGCAAAGCAAGGCATCACTTCCACGGTGGTCGACCCGCGCTGGGTCATTCCGGTACGGGACTCGATTGTGGATCTCGCACGAACACACCGTTTAGTGGTCTCTATTGAGGACGGAATTCGTGTCGGCGGTGTCGGCACAACCATTCGCCAGGTGCTCCGAGAGGGCGGCGTAGATACGGCGGTAAGTGAACGCGGAACACCGTATGCCTTCCTCGAGCACGCAACTCGTGCCGAGCTCATGCATGACGCAGAACTCACTGCCGAGCAGATCGCCTCGGACGTGCTTGAGCAAGTGCAAGGCACTCGGTTGCCCGTCGCACGACCTGAGTAGTGCTCGAGAGCAACGACCTGGGCCGCTCGCCGAGATAGTTCGGCGAGCGGCCCAGGTCTCATTGTTCGGGCTAGCTCGAAGCTGCCGCAATCTTTGGGTTGTGGAACGTCGAACCAAAGTTACGTTCTGATGCTCCGACACGATCAAGATACGGTGTCGCGCCGCCTGCCTGGAACGGCCATCCGGCACCCAGAATCAGCCCCAAATCGATGTCTTCGGCCGCGTGCACGACGTCCTCATCAAGCATGATCTTGATCTCGTTTGCGAGTTCGTCTTCAACACGACGGAGGATTTCTTCCGCCGGGACTGGAGAATCGCCAAATTTCAGAGCTTTCTTCGCCTCACGTGACAAGTCTTCGACTTTGCCGAGCTTTGTTTTCACGAGCGGATCCTTCAGGTCTGCGATCGCATGAAGGTTCGGCGAAGCGTAGAAACGTTCTGGGAAGGCATGCACCATCGTGTCTTGCACGTGTGCTGCAACCTTCCATCCGACGAGATCGATGAGCTCAAACGGCCCCATCGGGAGACCGATGGGTTCAAGCGCCTGTTCGACGACAGGTAGCGGAGTGCCCTCATCAAGCGCTCGCGCAGCCTCACCCATGACCTTCGCAAGTAGACGATTCACAACGAAGCCTGGACGATCTGCAGTGATGATCGCGCTCTTGCCCAGCTTCTTCGCGATGATCATTGCCGTGGAAAGCGCAGCATCATTAGTTTGAGGCGCATTCACCACCTCAACGAGTGGCATAACTGCGACCGGGTTGAAGAAGTGGAACCCCACCAACCGCTCCGGGTGCGCCAAGTTCGCGCCAATTTCCTCGACCGAGAGCGATGACGTGTTTGTAGCGAGAATCGTATCCTCGGACACAATGGGCTCAATCTCGGCAAAGACCTTTTGTTTGACAGAGAGCTCTTCAAACACCGCTTCAATGACCCAATCACAGTCTGCAAACAGCGACTTATCAGTGGTGCCAGTGACAAGTGCCTTCACCTGGTTTGCGTCGTCGGGGGAGAGGCGTCCCTTCTTCTGCATGGCATCGATCTCGCCTCGAATGTAATCGAGGCCCTTATCCACGCGGCCCTGATCGAGGTCAGTGATGACGACCGGTACGCGAAGTTTCCGTGCGAAAAGCAATGCAAATTGGCTGGCCATAAGCCCGGCACCAATGATGCCGACCTTTTCGATTCTTTTCGCGAGCTCTTTATCAGGTGCACCTGCAGGGCGCTTGGCGCGCTTTTGCACGAGGTCGAAGGCGTAGATTGACGCGGCGAATTGATCGCTCGAGATGAGTTCCGCAAGGGCTTCATCTTCCCGTTCAAATCCACGAGTGATGTCGTTGTCTTTTGCGGCGTTGAGGAGATCGAGCGCAACGAAGGGCGATTTTGGTGCGGTACCTAGACGCGCCTTGATGGTGTCACGGGCGACCTTGATTGCAATCGGCCACTTGGTAAGGCGTTCTAGTTTGCCCGGTTCATTCGGACGCACAACTTTGACTGTGCCCTGGAGCACGCTGTCTGCCCAAGCGACTGAGTCCTCGAGGAAGCTGGCCGCGCCAAACATTTGGTCGAACAAGCCGAGCTCGAGCGCCTGCTTCGGCTTCAGCATACGGTTATTCTTCAGCGGGTTTGAGACCACAATGTCGATGGCATTTTCAATACCGATGAGGTTCGGCACAAGCGTGGATCCACCCCACCCAGGAATAATGCCGAGGAAGACCTCGGGGAACGCGAGTGCTGCCGCTGAGGAGTCGAGTGTGCGGTAGGTGCATGCAAGAGCAATTTCCATGCCGCCGCCAAGCGCGAGACCGTTCACGAACGCAAACGACGGAACTCCGACCTTGCCGAACTTACCGAGCACGTGGTGCCCGTACTGCGCCATGAGCAACGCGTTTTCCTTCGTCGCGAGTGACGACACTTTTGATAAGTCAGCGCCGGCCGCAAAAATAAACTGTTTTCCGGTGATCGCAATAGCTTGGATCTCACCCGCGGACGCGCGTTGTGTCTGCGCGTCGAGCACAATCTCAAGTGCGTGCAACGTACGTGGGCCGATCGTATTCGGCCTGGTGTGATCGCGTCCGTTGTCGAGCGTGATGAGGGCAAGTGTCCCGCCCGATGGGAGGGTGATGTCGCGAACATAGGATTCGCTGACAACTTCATCGGCAGACGCTTCGATCAGTGGCGAGAAATCGATCTTGGTGTAGTCAGTCATGGTGATTACTTCCCCTTCTTACCGTTGAAGTGTGGGTTCTCCCAGATGACGGTGCCGCCTTGTCCGAGGCCGACGCACATTGCGGTGACCCCAAACCTGACATCGGGGCGCTGCTCAAACTGGCGTGCGAGCTGCAGCATCAGACGCACTCCAGACGCGGCGAGCGGGTGCCCAATTGCGATCGCTCCGCCCCACGGATTCACCCGTTCGTCGTCGTCAGCGATACCGAAATGATCGGTAAACGAGAGCACTTGCACGGCGAAGGCTTCGTTGAGTTCAAAGAGGCCAATATCCGAAATCTTGAGTCCGGCCTTCTTCAGTGCTTTTTCTGTGGAGGGTACGGGGCCAAGACCCATCACCTCAGGCTCGACTCCTGCGAATGCAAACGAGACCATGCGCATTTTGGGTGTGAGACCGAGCTCTTTCGCAGTGTCTCCGCCAGCGAGCAACGAGACCGTTGCCCCGTCAGTGAGGGGAGACGCGGTACCCGCGGTGACGCGACCGTGTGGTCGGAACGGAGTTTTCAGCCCGGCCAAGTCTTCCATCGTGGTGCCGGGCCTGCGTCCTTCATCTTCGGTGGCGAGGCCCCAACCGGCAGCAGATTTGGTTGCCACCGGGATGAGGTCTGCTTGGATATCGCCACGGTCGTACGCTGCTTGCACCTTGTGTTGGCTCAGCATTCCGAATCGATCGGCGCGTTCTTTTGTGAGCTCTGGGAAACGATCGTGCAATCGTTCGGCAGTCATTCCCATGTTGAGCGCATCTGGGCTGACCAACTTCTCTGCGACAAAGCGGGGGTTAGGGTCCGCATCGGCACCAATCGGATGACGCCCCATGTGTTCTACCCCGCCGGCGATCGCAAGATCGTATTGGCCTGCGCCAATGGCGCCACCCATAAACGCGGCGACAGTCATGGCTCCGGCACACATTCGATCGAGCGCAAACCCTGGCACAGTCGTCGGAAATCCTGCGAGCAAAGCAACGGTACGACCAAGAGTCAATCCCTGATCACCTTGTTGGGTGGTCGCCGCGATACCGACGTCGTCGATACGGTCGAGTGGGACACCCGGGTTGCGAGACATCAGGCCCTGAAGGGCTTTCACGGCAAGATCGTCAGAGCGTGTACCTGCGTACATGCCTTTTTCACTAGCGCGCCCGAAGGGAGTACGAACTCCATCGACGAACACAACTTCTCTCATTGTGGCCACTTTGCCTCCATCATGTGGTGTGTTGGATATGTCTCATCATATGAAGAGTCGGTGTCCTGCACGGAACCAGTGCGCGGATTGCTCGAGAACTTGCATAAACGCGCGCGCGAGAATTGTCGTTACTCTACAAAAACTGACGCCGCAATTGGTGCAACAATGCTAACTTGCCAGGGACGAGCGCCGAGAGACTCGAGCTTTCTCGCAATAGTTTCCGGGGTGGGATCCGCAGGTGGCTCCCATGCCAGTGCGCGGAGGACCGAGGGGGTAAGTAGATTCTCGGCCGGCATATGCTGATATTCGGCCGCAGTCGCAATGACCGCCCGTAGCTCGGTCAGGCGTTCCGCAGCATCTGGGTAGCGTTGTGCCCAACCGCGGTGATTGGGAATAGACCCGGGTTCTCTGCGTTGCGGCCCGGGCACCTCGGCAGTCGTCTTCCCCCGAAGTATTGCCCGCCACCAACGATTCAGTTCCGTACGGCTTGCGCGACCTCGAAACGTCTTGAGCGATGCGAGGTCTCCCGCTGAACGTGGGCTCGCCGATACCGCGGCAATGATGGACGCATCGGGAATCAGTCTTCCAGGAGCAACATCGCGTTCCTGGGCAAGTTCGTCGCGTGCCAGCCACAGCTCACGAACCATCGCGAGCTGCCTCGGAGCCTTGAGCTTATTTCCCGCGAGCTTTCGCCAGGGTTCTTGTGCTTTCAGTTTGGGTTCGCGCCGCAGGACGGCCGCAAATTCTTGTGCCGCAAACTCGAGCTTTCCGGCCTCGTCAAGTTGCGCCGATACCGCGTCACGCAGGTCGGGGAGCAGCGCCACATCAAGCGCTGCATATTCCAGCCACGCTTCGGGGAGAGGTCTCGTTGACCAATCAGCAGCAGAGTGCGCCTTCTCAAGCGTGATGTCAAGAAGTTCAGCGGTGACGAACCCGAGCCCGACCCGATCGAGACCAAGAAGGCGCGAGCCGAGCTCGGTATCAAACAAATGAGCGGGGTTCAGCCCTATTTCACGGAGACTCGGAAGGTCTTGGTCGGCAGCATGCAGTATCCACTCATCTTCAGCGAGCGCCCGTGCGAGTGGCGTGAAGTCCTCGATTCCAGTTGGATCAAAGAGAAACGTTCCCGATCCACGCCGAAACACTTGCACCAGGTAGGCGCGGTTACTGTAGCGGTACCCAGATGCACGCTCGGTATCAACACCAAATGGCCCAGTGCCCTGCGCGATGGTCGCGCTTGCTCGTTCGAGTCCCGTTTGGTCGGTAACGAGTGTCCATGGCTCAACGATCATGAGATGCCGCGGGACGTTTTGCTTTGGTGCGCTGCTGGGTGAGCGACGCAACACCTTCTTCGTGTGGAAGACCGGCAAGGAGACACAGGAGCTCTGACCATGCTTCAGCGTGTGCTCGGATCTTGCCACTCGTTGGAGTCCATGACGCACGCAGTTCAATCTGCGAGCTGTCTCCGCGAGCTTCGAGTGTGCCAAAGCTACTCGAGAGCACCTTTGTCGCGGTGCCTGAGAGATAGGTGTAATCGGCACCTCGAAGCGAAAGTGCATCGATCAGCCAAGACCAAGCGACATCGGAGATGAAGGGATCCACCCCAATTTCGAGTTCAAGGGGGGCCTGTGCGTAACAAACGATACGGAAGGGAGCGCCCCACTCCTCGGTTGAATCTGGATCGTACATGAGCACAAATCGACCTGCGCCGGCGGGGGAGTCGAGCACTGACTCACTGTCTGGGGCCGTGCCTTCGCGAACGCCGGCCGCAAATGCGATGGAGTGCAGCGCAATGCGCTCTGGGGCAGCAATCTCTCTCACTGCGAGTTCACTCCGAAATGTTGTTCCGCGCAGCAACTCAGCTGCTTCGGTGAACGCGGACGGAGCCGCCGTTGGCGTAGATGACACATAGGAAGACTAGAGTTTGCAGTGTGTCTGCTCTCCCTGCCACGCCGGGAGCAGCCAAATTGTGCGGTGAGAAGGGTGATGATGCGAAGGCGCAAAAGGAATACATCAGCAACATTTGAGGCTCCGCTCGTCGCAGCAGGCATTGTTGGCGCGGCCGGTGTTCTCGCTGGAGTCGCAGCGTGTGTGACGAGCGTAGCTCTCGCTCGTACCGCTGTGCGCGTCGATCAAGTTTCCGAGCGTTCTGTGAGCGTGCTGCAGACCGTTCCGGGGGAGACTCCGCGTGTGTGGATCACGGGACAAGGCGTGAACGCAGTCGGTCGCCAGTCGCTCCTTTTTGGTCCTCCGAGTCACGAGGCAGGTACTGATACGAAACGGGAACCTGTAGGTCACGCCAAGCTTGGCCCTGTCCTTGCGAGAAATGATCTCGCGGTACTGCGTGAGGTCGAACAGGTGGATCGTGGCACACTCGTCGCCGGTGCGACCGGCCGGATGGTGGGATGGTGGTACGCCACACCTGAGGAACTTGGGTACCGCGTCGAAGCGACAGCGTACATGACCGAACTTGGCCCAATGGATGCTTGGATTGTGCACCCGAAACGGCCGAAGAATAGGCGCTGGGCGATCCACGTACATGGCCGTGGGGCGAGCCCCGCAGAGACTTTTCGGGGCATCGCCCCATTCGCGCGAGCCGGTGTCACGAGCCTGATTCTGAGCTACCGAAATGATGAGGGCCAGCCACGCGGTCACCACGGACGGTACGGCATGGGAATCTCTGAAAGTCACGACGTTGATGCAGCGATTGCATTCGTTCTCGACCGCGGTGCTGAGCGCGTGACGCTTTTCGGTTGGTCAATGGGTGGATCTGCTGCGCTGCTCACAGCAGCCAGAGGGAATTACCGTCACCATATCGACGGCATTGTGCTTGATTCACCTGGCTTGGATTGGCCGGGGGTACTCCGCAAGCATGCGTGGGAAAAACGTGTACCAGCGTGGATAGCGAACTGGGGGATGGGGCTGCTGCAACGCGGATTCGTTGCCTCGGGTGTTTCGAGTGGCGTTGATTTCACAGCCCTCACGCCTGAAGCGTTCGCGCAGGAACTTAAGCTACCTGTGCTTCTGCTCGCAAGCCCTGACGATCGTTTTGTGCCTTGGTCTGGCGCACGGCAGTTTGCGAAACTACGTGCTGACCTCGTGCGGCTCGTGATCATACCTGGAGCCGGGCACGTGCGCCTTTGGAACGTCGACGCCTTGAAGTGGGAGCAATCTGTATTGGACTTTGTTTCAGAGCTGCCACCCCCGCCTCGTTCGGTTCGCCAGGGACAGTAGACTAGGAGCGATGTCTGCTACTGAATCGCACAGCTTCGCCCGTCTGGTTGATCGACATCCCAGAATCACGGGAACTGAGCTTGTCGCCACGCTTGTTCCACCTCCGCAATTCAATGATGCGAGCTTTGACTCGTTCGTTCCTGACCCTGATTATGAATCACAGACCCTTGCCCGCGATTTGCTCCAAGCATTTGTCACGCCGAGCGCTCCGGCACCACGGAACGGATTCTTTAGCTTCGGCCGGAAGAAGCCGCAGTCAGAAACGGGGTCAACTGCGCCTAAGAAGCCGGGTGTTTACCTCGACGGCGGCTTCGGCGTTGGCAAGACACACCTGCTTGCCGCATCGTGGCACTTGATGTCTGGCCGCAAGTATTTCGGCACCTTCATCGAGTACACCGCACTCGTTGGTGCGCTCGGCTACAGCGGCGCTATCAGTGTTCTTCAGGGCGCAAAACTTATTTGTATCGACGAGTTCGAACTCGATGATCCTGGTGACACCATGCTCATGACACGACTCATTAGCGATCTTACGTCGACGGGGTCTAAGTTTGTAGCCACTTCAAACACGCCACCAAACGCACTCGGGGAGGGTCGCTTCGCTGCCGCGGACTTCATGCGCGAGATACAGGCGATGTCAGAACGTTTCGAAACAATTCGTATCGATGGTGTTGATTATCGACAGCGCACGCTTCAGGGCGATGCGATCGCACTGAGCGATGACGCTTACCGCTTCGCACTTGCCGATGTGGCTGCTTCTGGGCAGCGCATGACCGATGACTCGTTTGACGCGCTCCTCGAGCATCTTGCTACCGTGCACCCATCAAGCTATGTCGGGTTGGTGGCCGGCGTTCAAACGATCGGCCTCCGTGACGTTCACGAGATTACCGATCAGTCGGCGGCGCTCCGGTTCGTCGCCTTTATCGATCGCGTGTATGACGCGCAGATTCCCTTGCGTGCAACGGGAGCGCCGCTGACGAAAATCTTTGGTGGAGGCATGCTCGACGGTGGGTACCGCAAGAAGTACCTGCGGTGCATGTCACGTCTAAATGCGTTGACATCAAGCGAAATCGAGTAACACAATGGCAAATGCGTGGTTTGAAGTAGGGAAAGCGATCCGCAACCTGATCGTGGGGAGCCAAAAGAGGCGATCTCCCGGTCGACCAGCCCGATCTTCGCCACGACCCACGTCGGTGCAGCGTGGCGGCCGAAGTCACAATGAGTCGAGCCACGATGAACCGCTTCAGGAAAGCCCCGGCCAGTTCGGTGATGGACAGACACGAGACCTCACTCGGTCCGAAATCAGTCGTGTACGGCTTGAATATGCTCCGAACCCCGACGGAGACCCGGATCCGGGTGAAATCGTCTGGACTTGGGTTCCCTACGTAGAAAATGACGGGCGTGGAAAAGATCGCCCCGTACTCATCATTGGTCGGATCGATGCCACCACCGTAGTGGGTTGCTACCTGAGCACGAAGCAACATCACGGGTTCGTTTCGATCGGATCCGGAGCATGGGATTCGCAGGGCCGCGAGAGCTACTTGTCTCCTGAGCGCCTGCTTCGGATCACCCACGACGGCATGCGCAGAGAAGGCGTACAGATCGACAAGGCCGGTTTTTCTGCCGCTGTCTCAGGCGTTCAGGCGCACCACCAGCTGCGCTAGTCACACTGGTTGATTGCTTCGTTTATTTCATGCGGCCTAACCGGTACCACGCACTAGATACCGAGCACTGCTTTGGCGATGACGAAATAAATAATGAGGCCGCTTGCATCGACGAAGGTCGATATAAATGGGTTTGAGAAGACCGCCGGATCAACTTTCACGGCTCGCGCGATGAGCGGCATGATCCCTCCGATTGTTGCTGCAACGGTGCACACTGAAAGCAGTGTTGCCCCAATCACCAATCCAACCTGCCAGTCATACACGAGACCTGCGATCGCGAGCCCAAGCGTTCCCAGAAGCAGTCCGAGCAACAAGCCAACCCGCGCCTCACGTCCGAGCACACGCAGAAGGTCTCGAGCACGAACGTCTCCGAGCGCGAGTGCCCTCGTGACGGTGGTTGCTGCCTGGTTACCAGTGTTCCCACCGGTCCCGATAAGTAGTGGAACAAACAGGGCAAGGATTGTCACTTGTGCGAGCGTGTCTTCGAACACTTCCAGCACTTGCACGGTGAGCGTTGCTCCAACCGCAAGTACGAGCAGCCACACAATGCGTGATCGCACGAGTCTCGTGATTGGTGTTGATAGGTACGGTCTGCGAAGCGGCTCGACACCACCCTGACGAGCTGAATCCTCGCTTTCGACGTGTTCGAGGATGCGCATGGCGTCGTCGAACGTGAAGAGTCCGACGAGCCTGCGTTCGCGATCTACCACTGGAATTGCGACAAACCCGAGTTCAGTCAACTTGCGAGCCGCGGGCTCAGCATCCTCATGCGCTTCAACGCTTTGTGGCTCACGCATGATTGAAGCTATGACAACCTCGTCCGTTGAGGCAATGAGGTCACGGAGACTTACCACTCCGACGACATGGCGCGCGTCATCAAGCACAGGGAGAAGGTAGATCGTTTCTGCGTCCTCGATCCGGTCGCGTAAGCGCTCCATGGTCTCTTCAACAGTGAAATCCATGCGCGTCGTGACGTATTCTGGCGTCATTCGGCGGCCAACTGACGCCTGGGGGTAGCCGAGCACAACTGAGGTGAGTTGACGTTCGCGTTCTGAGAGCCCAAGCAGGAGTTTTGGTGCAACGGCAGCTGGGAGCTCATCGAGTAGCCAGACACGGTCATCTGGATCGAGCCCGGCAAAGAGCTCCGCGACGTCAGAGTCCTGCAGTCCATGCAGAAGATCACTCTGTAGCGACGGATCTAGTGCCTCAAACACCGCGAGTGCTTCATCTTTGTGCAAAAGCCTGTAGACGATCGCTCGCTGCTTCTCACTGAGTCGTTCAAGTACCGAGACGATCTCCTCGATTGACAGCAACTCGAGGGTATGTGCGAGCGCTGCGAGATCTTCCTCGCCAAGATAGCGCTCGATGCGGTTCATAAGATCGCGCTGATCAACTGCCTGTGACATAGCTATATTCCTCGTGTTGGGCGCTTGCGCACCCCAACATCAGCTAAAAAATGAAGCTGCGGTGACGGTGTGCTGCGGTGCCGATGTGCTGCGTTTCGTTTGAACGATGACTAGATTCACCAGGACTCATGAAACACTCACCTCACTTCCGTCCACGGGCATAAAAGCCCACAATGCTGCGCCTTTAACCTAGCAGAGTGCTCACGAGGCGGTGGAGCGCATGCTTATGGAGGAATTTGCCAATTTCATTGAACTCGACCCAGCGTAGGGAGATAATCGAGATATCGCGCCTACGTTCGGTGCGTACCTGAAAGGACACAACACATGGCAATTGATGATCTCAGCAAGAAGGCCAAGGATTTCCTCGGGGAGAATTCCGACAAGGTACAAGAGGCACTGAAGAGCGAACAAGCTGAATCGATCAGCGACAAAGTTCTCGATGGTCTCTCAGATGCTGCCAACAAGGTAACCGGCGGCAAGCACAGCGAGCAGATTGAGAACGTGAGAAACAACCTCGACGGCAAAATCGGTAACGCGTAACTTTCAAACACGCACCAAACGAAGACTGCAGCCGCCAGGGATCACCCTGCGTTGGCTGCAGTCTTCGGCTTGCGCCCAGATTGCTCCCCACCGATTTAGGGGAGTCGTGTAGAAACAAGAAAACCCCTGAATTATCAGGGGTTTTGTCAGTGCGCGATACTGGGATCGAACCAGTGACCTCTTCCGTGTCAGGGAAGCGCGCTACCGCTGCGCCAATCGCGCCCAAAATTCTGGGTATTTAATTATACGAGGTGGCGACGGGATTCGAACCCGTGTATACGGCTTTGCAGGCCGCTGCCTCGCCTCTCGGCCACGCCACCGTAGCGATTTCCACCACAAAGCGACCAAGAATTCTCTCGGCCACTCGAGCGGATGACGAGATTCGAACTCGCGACCCCAACCTTGGCAAGGTTGTGCGCTACCAGCTGCGCCACATCCGCA
>JBQEBC010000016.1:0-48282 GCA_052106035.1 Leucobacter sp.
GCGTCATCGATTACAAAGATGTCGCAACGCTCCGCAAGTTCATTTCTGAGCGTGGGAAAATCCGCGCGCGCCGTATCACCGGCGTTTCTGTTCAGGAGCAGCGTCTAATCGCGAAGGCAGTGAAAAACGCCCGCGAGATGGCTCTCCTCCCCTACGCCGGCTCTGGCCGCTAAGGAGGAAACAGTATGTCAAAGGTAATTCTCGTTAACGAGGTCCGTGGCCTCGGTTCCGCAGGCGAAGTCGTCGAGGTTAAGAACGGCTACGCACGCAACTACCTCGTGCCACAGGGCTACGCAGTGAACTGGACCCGCGGTGGCGCGGCTCAGGTTGCTTCGCTCCAGGCGGCACGCGATGCTCGCGCACTTGCTTCTGTTGAGGACGCACAGGCACTCAAGGCAAAGCTCGAGGGCGTAAAGGTTCGCCTCACTGCTAAGTCCGGTACCGGTGGGCGCCTCTTCGGTTCGATCAAGCCTGCAGCTGTTGCAGCTGCTGTTGAGGCTGCTGGCCTTGGCACGATCGACAAGCGCAAGGTCACGTTGCCTGTAATCAAGTCAACTGGCGAATACAAGGCGACCGTACACCTGCACGATGGTGTCGACGCCCAGGTGTCGCTCCAGGTCATCGCGCAGCGCTAAGCTCGCGTACCCGCGTTCAAACGGGGCCCGATCCTTAACTGGATCGGGCCCCGTTTGTCGTTTCTTAAGACTGAACCAGAGGAAAAGGTTGCGTTGGGATGCTCGTCCGCTAGACGGAAGGGGCTTCCGCCGTTTTCCATTGCTAGGTAGTGCTCGGTACGCCGAGACTGGATCTTGTGAATACGACTTCTTTTATTGTGTCGGCGGCACGGACGCCGGTTGGACGGTACGGTGGCGCGCTTGCCGGGGTACGTCCTGACGATCTTGCAGCACGAGTGATTAGTGAAGCGGTGTCCAAGGCAAACATTTCGCCAGACCTCATTGACGAGGTGATCTTCGGTAACGCCAATGGTGCGGGTGAAGAGAATCGAAATGTGGCACGGATGGCCACACTGCTTGCGGGCCTGCCTCTTGAAATACCGGGTATGACGCTCAACAGGCTTTGTGCGTCCGGTATTTCCGCGATTGCTGTCGCCTCGTGGATGATTGCATCGGGTGAAGCGGACATCGTCGTAGCCGGAGGCGTTGAGTCCATGACACGTGCTCCGTGGGTGCAGGCGAAACCTACGAAAGCGTGGGGCGGACCTAGCGAGGCATTCGATACGTCTATCGGTTGGCGCTTCGTAAACCCGGAATTTGCTACCGGACCGCTCTCACGCGACGGCAAAATGACTTACTCGATGCCGGAAACTGCTGAAGAAGTAGCGCGTGTATACAACGTGAGCCGAGAAGAATGTGACGCATTTGCCGTGGAATCTCATCGTCGTGCAGTGTCGGCGATCGATGCAGGTGTGTTTGATGCTGAACTGATTCCCGTAGACGTAGCAGGTCCTCGCGGCGCGACATCCACGGTGAGGGTCGATGAGGGACCGAGACGAGACACATCACTCGAGCGCCTTGCGCAGCTCCGCCCGGTCGTATCCGGCGGCAGTGTCGTGACAGCAGGCAACGCCTCCTCACTTAACGACGGCGCTTCAGCCGTCATCCTGGCGTCAGAAGCAGCCGTGGCTCGGTATGGGCTCGAACCGCTCGCCCGGGTGGTCGGGAGTACGTCGGTTGGGCTCGCCCCCGAAATAATGGGAGTGGGACCTGTGGCGGCTACGCGACGCTTGCTTGAACGGCTCCAAATGGACGTTGATGATCTTGAATCGGTCGAACTGAATGAGGCATTTGCTTCGCAGTCAATCGCGTGCATTCGTGAGCTTGGCCTTGACATTGAAAAGGTCAATCCAGCTGGCGGAGCAATCGCACTGGGGCATCCACTGGGCTCATCAGGCGCCAGGTTGGCGGTCACCCTCGCACATCGGCTGAGCTCAGGAACCGGGGGCGCAGGCAGGCGGGGACTTGCAACGATGTGCGTTGGCGTCGGGCAGGGCACGGCATTGATGCTTGAAAGCGTATAAAAGGAGAACACTATGTATCAACCAAGCCTTGATCCAGCAGACTTCGAAGTCCTACGCGTGAGCGAGTCGGAAAATCGAGTCCATGTTGTGATTGACCGGCCGGAAGCACGAAACGCGATCGACCTGCGTATGGTGCACGAACTGCACGCGCTTTGCACATATTTGGAACTCATGCCGAAGATCTTGATTATCTCCGGTACACAGGCATCAGATAGCAATAAGAGCGCGGTATTTGCGTCAGGTGCGGACATCAAAGAACTTCGAGACCGACGTAGACATGAAGGTCTGCAGGGTATCAATGCATACCTCTTCCAGCGTATTGCTCAGCTCCCAATGCCAGTCATCGCAGTTCTTGACGGGTACGCTCTCGGGGGCGGGGCGGAGCTGGCGTTTGCAGCCGATTTCAGGATTGGAACGCCAGAGCTTCGACTTGGCAACCCAGAGACAGGCCTTGGCATCATGGCCGCGGCCGGCGGTACTTGGCGGCTACCTGAACTCATCGGCGAGCCGCTGGCGAAGGAAGTCTTACTTGCAGGACGTGTTCTCAACGGAGCGGAATGTCTTGCTGCGGGGGCCATCACCCAGTTAGTAGAGTCATCTGAGCTGGGGGAGGCTGCGGAGCAACTTGCGAATCGAATCGCAACCCAGGATCGCACCGCTGTGCAAGTGACAAAGAAGGTGCTTCGAATGCCCCGTGCGGCGCATCCTGATGTTGACACCATCGCCCAGGCGCTGCTGTTCGAGTCCGAGCAAAAGTTTGAACGTATGGATGCGTTTCTGGCAAAAGGACGGGCAAAAACCGCGAAGGTTTAGTGCGTCAGAAGTGTGTTCCGCCTAACGGATTAGCCTTCTGCCGTGAACGCTGTCCTGGACCACATTGGAACCGTAGATTGAAAGACGAGCGGCCGGGCTAATACTTCGTAGCTGCCTCGACCAAGGAAGATCGAGAAGGGAATCTCATTGACGAAACGAACCTTTATACGACGAGCAGTTGTAGCTACAATTGCCGCTGCGATGGTGCTTACGACTGCTGCATGCGCCCGACCAGGTGAGTCACCTGGTGCCGAGTCTGGGGAGCAGTCAACCGCCCCCATCCTCATCGGATTCACCGGTGTTCTGACCGGTCCGTCGGCATCCGCGGGTAAGGGCCTGCTGGAAGGCCTTGAGTTGCAGATCGACAGGATCAATGCGGATGGTGGGTTGCTGGGCGGCCGTGAAATCAAGCTTGTCGAGCGCGATCACGGTGCGAACCCCGATACGGCAGTCGCCAATATTCGTGAGCTGATTGAGAAGGAAGACGTCGCCGCCCTTATTGGTGAGTCCACAACAGGACCACTGCTTGCAACGACTCCGATTGCAAATGAAGCCGGCGTACCTTGGGTCATCGCAGGAGCGACAGGAACTGTGGCGACGCAGCAGCCTGACCCAAACTTTATGTTCCGGGTGTCGCTCGTTGACAACGAGCAGACAGCTTTCGTGGCGGGTGAAGCACTCGACCGTGGTAGCAAGGTAGCGCTTATGACAGATACTTCGGGTCTCGGTCAGGGTGGCCGAGTCGATCTGCTTGCAGCCCTCGCGGAGGAGAACGTCACTCCGGTTGCCGATGAGACGTTCAACGTTGGTGACACTGACATGACCGCGCAGCTCTCCCGTGTTCAGGCTGCTGGTGCTGATGTCATCATTTTCTGGGGTGTTGGGCCGGAGGCGGCACAGGTACGCCGAGGCATGGATTCGCTCGGCATGTTGGATACACCGATGCTTGCCAACTGGGGCCTCGGAATGCCAAATTACCCTGAGCTTGCGGGAGAACTCGCAAATGGGACTCTTGTGGTTCAGGCATTCAGCTTCTACGAGAACCAGGATCCCCAGACCCAGGCTGTGTTGAAGGCATACAAGGAGAAGTTCGGAACCGACCGGATGACCTTCGCGCAGGAGCTCGTGAACGCGTACGATGCTATGGGTTTGTTGGCTGACGCTATCGAAACGGCAGGAAGCACTGACCGTGATGCGATTCGTGAGGCACTTCTTGAAGCACAGTTTGACGGCCTGATGAAGAATTATGACAAGCCCTGGACCGAGACTAAGCGCGAAGCGCTAACTCGTGAAGACTTCATCATGACTGAGGTGCGCGATGGCGTCCTCGTGCCCGTAGAGTCGAAGTAGCAACATGGCTCAGGTTCTCATTAGCGGACTACTCCTCGGTGGAATCTATGCGTTTATAGCGCTCGGATTCTCGCTCACATGGCGCACGACGCGAACGTTGAGCTTCGCTCAGGGTGAGCTCGTTACCCTGGGGGCGCTCCTCGGACTTTCGCTCAATGTGGATCTCGGCCTCCCATATGCGATTGCCGTGTCGATAACTGTCGTTGTCGGCGCGGCAGTCGCGGTCATTATTCAAAAAATAGCCATTTCGCCATTCGCTGCTCTGGGTGAGAAGGGCGTCATCGGCTGGGTACTTGCGACTGTTGCATTCTCGATGCTGTTGCGAAATGTGTATGAGCTCGTTTGGGGACTTGAGCCTCGCCGCTGGAACTCTCCATTTGGCGACACCCGAATCGTGCTTGGCCCATTTTCACTTATGCCTCAGCAGATCGCGATTTTCATCGCAGTTGCGCTCCTTGCTCTCATCATCGGGTGGGTGTTTGGAAAGACAATTTGGGGGAAAGCTTTCAATGCGGTGGCGCAGAATCCTGATGCTGCGGCGCTCTCGGGTATTTCGCCGAACCTCTTGTCAACGCTTGCATATGCCATTTCTGGTGGACTTGCGGCTTTCGCAGGAGTCTTGCTTGCTCCAGTGACCCTCGCGTCCGCTCACATGGGGTTTACGCTCGTAATCTCAGCGTTCGCGGTTGCGGCGCTTACCGGGCTGATGTCGCTGCGTGGGGTGCTCATTGTTGGGCCAATCTTTGGCGCGTTCGAGGCACTCGTGTCGAGGTACATAGGCTCGTCATTCCAAGAGATTGTTGGGTTACTCATGCTGATTGGTGTGCTGATGTTGCGGCCGAATGGCCTGTTCGGGAAGAAGCAGGTGGTGAAGGTATGACTCGAATGCGAGCGCTTGTTGCGCGGCATGGCAATTTGGGTGCAGCTGCTCTCATCTTGATCCTTGGAATTCCGGTCATCTACTGGTTTGGGGCTAGCGACTATTTCAGTCGCGTCATTGCGACTGCCGGACTCGCAATGATCGTCGTCATGGGACTCAACATCCTCTCTGGCCTCGGAGGCCAGTTATCACTTGGACATGCTGGCTTCTACGCTGTAGGTGCGTACACCGCAGCAATCTTCTCCGTGAAACTGGGACTCCCGATCATCGTTGCGATGCTCATAGGGATCGTCTTCTCAGGCCTTCTAGGGTTCTTGCTGGCGATTCCAGCCCTCAAAGTGAGCGGACCCTATCTTGCTATGGTCACGCTTGCGTTTGGCATTATCGCCTACCAAGTGGCGGTGAATTTCCCGGCCCTTACCGGAGGTGCGGCCGGCTTGTTCCCCGTTCCTGCACTGAAGTTTCTTGATACGAAACTCAGCCTTGAGGCCGTGAACTACATCATTGCAGTACTCGTAGCGATCGGACTTTACTCAGTTGGCTCACTTATTCAGTCGCGTTGGGGACGTGCGCTGAGGGCGATCAGCGGGAACCAGATTGCTGCGGCATCTTCAGGAGTACCGGTTGTTCGCGGAAAGCGATTCGCGTTCGTGGTGTCTGCTCTGCTGGCTGGCCTAGCAGGCTCGTTGTATGCCACTGTGAATGGGTTTGTGAATCCTGATCCATTCCACTTTGAGTTATCAATCCTGTTTCTCACCATGCTCATGGTGGGCGGTATTGGGACTCTTTGGGGCCCAATCGTCGGTGTTATCGTGATGACGCTTCTCGAACGCTCGTTGTCGGGTGTCGCAGAAATTCGGCTCGGTGTCTATGCCATCGTGTTGCTTCTCATTCTTCGATTTATGCCTAGCGGCATTGTGGGCTCCGTTGTGGCGCTTTGGCGTCGATACAGAAGTTCAAGGAAGGCGCAACAGGCTTCAAGTACAGTCGGCACTAGTTTCGAAGACGACTCATTTACGCTGACCGGCGAGAATCAGATGGGGGAGGAAACGGACGCTACCGTTCCCCAGGTCCTTCTTGAAGTTGCTAGCGTCTCGCGGCGCTTTGGTGAGCTTCGTGCGGTAGACGGGGCTTCTTTGAGCGTGCAGAGCGGAACTATCCATGCACTGGTAGGCCCCAATGGTGCGGGTAAGACTACCCTTTTCAACCTTATTTCAGGCGTTGATGTTCCGAACGGCGGCGACATTCGCCTCGGAGGCGAGCAGATTGTTGGAAGACCGGCGCATAAGATTGCAGAACTTGGGCTCGCGCGCACATTCCAAAACCTAGCCCTTTTTGATGAGCTTTCAGTTCTTGAGAACGTGCTCATCGGGTCGCACTTAGTTTCGACTCAGAACTTTATAGATTCTCTAGTTCGTACGCCAAAAACACATCGTGAAGAGGCGGAACTCTCGACATTCGCACATGAAATCCTGCGTTTTGTAGAACTGGATCAATGGGCAGACTCTAATGCTGGGGACCTTCCCCAAGGCTTAAGGAGACGGCTTGAGCTTGCACGTGCGCTCGCAGCGCGGCCTCGTCTACTCTTGCTCGACGAGCCGGCTGCTGGCCTAAATCCGACAGAAGCTGATCAGCTTGGTGTGCTCATCAGCAAGATCAGAGACCACGGGATCACCGTCTTGCTTGTTGAGCATCATATGAAACTTGTCATGGCAATCAGTGATCGGGTGACGGTGCTTGATTCAGGACAGGTAATCGCCGACGGTCTTCCCGCGGAAGTGCAGAAAAATGAGCGGGTGGTCGCGGCGTATCTCGGGACGGCCCGCACCAAGCATGAAGGTGAGGTCGCGTGATGCTTGAGGTGAAAAATCTGCAGGCCTCCTATGGCCCGGTGACAGTACTCCACGGCATAGACCTCACCGTTGCGCGAGGGGAAATTGTCGCCGTTGTAGGCGCAAATGGTGCAGGCAAGTCCACACTGATGCGTTCAATTGCGGGCCTAATGACAAGATTCAGAAGAGCGGGTGCTTCGGGGCAAGTGCGCCTGGAGGGTGTTGAACTAGGGGCGACCGCAGCTGCAGGCCGCTTGCGAAAAGGCATAGCCTTGGTTCCCGAGGGCCGTCAGGTTTGGCCAGAGTTGAGCGTGCGGGATAATCTCCTTCTTGGTGGGTTTGCGAGACGTTCTGACAAAGTCAAGTTGGCGAAGAGTCTTGATCAGGTCATAGAGATGTTCCCAAGACTCGGGGAACGAGTGGATCAAGACGCTGGCACTCTCTCAGGGGGCGAGCAGCAGATGCTCGCGATTGGGCGCGCACTTATGTCCGGACCGAAGCTCATACTTTTCGATGAGCCGTCAATGGGCTTGGCACCTGTCATCGTCGATCAGATTCTTGAGTCCATCACGCGACTCAGAGACACCGGAACCACCATCGTGCTTGTTGAGCAAATGGTGAATCTTGCGCTCGAGATTGCTGATCGCGGCTACGTGCTTGAACGTGGCCGTGTGATCCTTTCCGGCACTCCAGATGAATTACGTTCTGACGACAGGGTGCGTGCTGCCTACCTGGGTGGCGGTACGGAACCGGATGAGTCGGGCCCAATTGAACATGGAACGTCGACTTCGACGCCGCCCACATACTGAAAGGAACATCGTGCTTACCGGAGATATTATTAGGCGCTCTGCAGAACGTTTTCCCAAAAAATCTGCGATCATCTGGAATGACCAGAAGACTACATTCGAAGAACTTGATTTGGAAGCTAACCGATTCGCGCAGGCACTGACGGCTAGCGGACTGCGAAAAGGCGATCATATTGCCATCGTCTGCCGGAATCGAACTGAGTACGCGATTGCGTTCTTTGGGTCTGCGAAGGCCGGCACAGTGCTCGTGAATATCTCCGTTCAGTACACATCAGATCAGTTCGCGTATTCACTCGATAAAGCTGATGTGAAGTGCTTGTTTGTAGAAGATTCCCTCTTGGACGTTACGGCCAAAGCTCGCGATGCGATCGCACATAATGTCGTAATTGGAGTGGAGAGTGGATCGGACGACGGGGTTGTCTCCTTCACGGACTTCCTGGCCCGGGCAGGGTCGGCAGAGGACCCCATGGTCAATATTCATGAGGATGATCCATTCTGTATGACCTTTACAGGTGGGACCACAGGAATGCCGAAGGGCGTTCTTGCTTCACACCGGAACCGGATCACTACTGCGCACACCGTAGCTTTCGAGGAAGGTCTCGAAGATACAGATGTGGTGGCGATAGTTACGCCTCTGTTCCATGTCGCAGCGTTGAATATTATGTTCCAACCGGCGATGCTCGTCGGCGCGAGCTGTGTTTTCCAGACCAAATGGAACGTCGCTGAATTTGTAAACAGTGTGAAGACACACGGCATTACTGCTGGGTTCATGGTTCCCACGCAAGCGCAAATGCTTGTGTCAGACGAGGACGTAGATTTCGCAGATATGTCGAGTTTCCGAAAGGTCTCTTTTGCCGGTGCCCCAATGCCGGATTGGACACAACGGGAACTCATGGAAAAGCTCCCGAACCTGCGTATCACTCAGATATACGGCCAGTCAGAAGTTGGGGTTGTTTGTTCCCTTCCTCACCGGTTCTTGCCAGAGAAGCTTGGGTCGGTCGGTAGACAAGCCTACAATGTTGAGATCGCGATCCTCGACGAAAATGGCGCACATGTTGAGACCGGTCAAATTGGTGAACTGTGTTCACGTGGCGACAATGTAATGCTTGAGTATTACAACGATGCTACAGAAACCCAGAAGTTCTTTCGCGGGGGATGGGGCTGGACCGGAGACCTCGCCAAGATGGATGAGGACGGATTCATCTTCCTTGTCGACCGCTCAAAAGACATGCTTATTTCTGGCGGCGAAAACGTCTATCCGAAAGAAATTGAAAACGCTATTCAGTTGCATGCAGCCGTCGCAGAGTGCGCGGTAATTGGGGTCCCGGATGAGAAGTGGGGGGAAGCCCCGGTTGCGTATGTAATCCCGAGGAAGGGACAGAGCGTTAGTGCAGATGAGCTGCTCGAAGAGTGCCGACAGACCCTTACAAAGTTCAAGGTTCCCCATCTCGTGCTTGTCGTCGACGAGCTCCCAATGACGGCCATGGGCAAGGTCCAGAAGCATGTGCTGAGGGCTCAATATCGTGAACAATTCGGCGGAATGGCGCCACTTCTCATTGGACAGGGCCAAGCAGATGGACCTCGGCAAGCTTGGGGCTCCGATGCCTGAACTTGATTCCGGCCAGGCTGCTGAGATTGCGGTCATAGGTGCAGGTGCGATGGGCAGAGGGATTGCCCAGGTTGCTGCTGTGGCGGGGTACGAGGTGGCGTTATACGACGTCGTTGACGGAGCATCGACGAAGGCCTTAGCCGCGATCAGTGTTGGGCTTGATGAGTCGGTCGTGAGAGGCAAACTTACTGGGCGCCAGGCGGCTGAGTCCCTGGCACGAGTACACGCTGTGCGTAGGCTGGCCGATGTAAGCGGGTCGAAGCTGGTCATCGAGGCGGTGATTGAAGATCTCGCAGTGAAGCAGTCGCTGTTCACTGAACTCGAGGCGATCGCGTCACCTTCAACGGTGCTTGCCTCCAATACATCATCGCTGTCAATCGGTTCTATTGCCGCTGCAATGAAAGACCGTGATCGACTCATAGGTTTGCACTTCTTTAACCCTGTGCCAGCAATGAAACTCGTTGAAATTGTGCTTCGGCCAGGATCGACGATCTTGACACGGTCAACTGCAATTGACTTTGTTGAACGAATTGGAAAGACGGGCGTAGTCGTATCGGACTCCCCTGGCTTTCTCGTAAACCTAGCTGGGCGCGCATATGTAACTGAAGCGCTTGCGATCACCAGGGATTCGATTGCCTCCGTACCTGAAGTAGACCGTATTGCCAGAGAGGTACTCGGCTTTCCGCTCGGGCCTTTTGAACTCATGGATCTGACTGGCGTAGATGTTAACTATCCGGTTACAGCAAACCTCTTTGAGCAAAATTTTGGGGACCCAAAACTACGGTCAACTTGGGAACATCGTTACTTGCTTGACTCTGGCAATCTGGGACGGAAGACCGGCGCGGGCTTTTATAAGCACAACGGAAACCAGACACCCGAGGAAAGTCAGAAGTCAGCCCCATACGAGTCTGATACCGGAGATGTCGCTAAGATCGCCTGCGCAGGAAGTCCGGCACTCGAAAAGTTGCTCGTGAGTAGCGGGGTTTCGCTCGTCGGGGCAGAAGTTTCTGATCTAGTGGTCGTGGATCCGGTGGGAATGGATTTGCATACTTACACGCAAATGCATGGGCTTGACCCACGACGTACGGTAGCGGTCGATACATTCGTCGAATCCCCTGCGGTGCTAACTCTGATGGTGGCACCAGGTACTGATGCTGGAAAGGTACAGTTTCTGATCGACGTATTAGAGCGAAAAGTGCCGATAGTGGTGATCAATGATTCGGCGGGCTTTATCGCACAGCGTTTGCTTGCCGCTGTCGTTAACCTGGGGTGTGAGATAGCTCAGCGAGGTGTTGCGGCTCCCGAAGAAATCGACCGTGCCGTTCGGTTGGGATTGCGTTATCCGATGGGGCCCTTGGAATGGGCTGACGATGTTGGAGGCGAAACGATTGTCGAGATTCTTGAGGGGATCCTGACCTCCACGGGGGACGCGAGATATAGAACATCAACATGGCTTGCTCGCCGAGCTAGCGCGGGCATTTCTTGCCTGACCGAAGATTTTGTTTCGGCTGCCCGCCGAAACGTGTAAGTCCCTAAACGAATAGAGGAGAAACATATGTCTCGTTATGACGCTTTTGAGCACCTGCTCGTAGAAATGGTTGAGCCTGGAATCCTCAAAGTGACAATGCACTCACCAGGACGCCTAAATGCTGCACACGCGGGGATGCACCGAGACCTTTCAAAGATCTGGCTTGAGATTGACGAAGACCCGGAGGTTGACGCCGTAATCCTCACGGGCTCGGATGGCGCGTTCTCAGCTGGCGGAGATCTCGATCTCGTGAAGGAGATGTCAGAGGACTTTGATGTACTCGTGCGCACCTGGAAGGAAGCTCGAGACATTGTTTACAACGTGATCAACTGCTCAAAGCCTATTGTCTCAGCGATGCAGGGCCCTGCGGTAGGTGCAGGCCTCGCGGCTGGTCTTCTGGCGGACATCTCTATCGCGGCAAATGATGCCCGAATCCTTGATGGGCACACTCGATTGGGAGTTGTGGCTGGCGACCACGCCGCGATTGTTTGGCCAATGCTTGTAGGAATGGCGAAGGCCAAATACCACCTGCTACTTTGCGAGTCAATGACTGGTGAAGAGGCTGAACGAATGGGGCTCGTTTCCCTCGCCGTGGATGACTCCGAAGTACAGGAAAAGGCGTTGGAGGTAGCTCGTAGGCTGAGCAATGGTTCGCGTACGGCGATGCGCTGGACGAAGTATTCATTGAATAACTGGCTGCGGATGGCTGGGCCAAGCTTCGACACCTCACTCGCGCTGGAGTTTCTTGGGTTCACTGGTCCCGATGTTCGTGAGGGGCGTGCGAGTATCATCGAGCGTCGCCGACCGGACTTCGGCAACAGGGATTAGCGGCCTCTGGCCGATCCGGTAGCGTCGAAAATGGATTCGACTTAGTCCGCGATTGCCTCAGCAACATCGAGAAGGGCCGGTGCGAGGTCCTTCTCGATTTCTGCCTCCTCGAACTCATTCGTTTTTGCGACAAGGGTGAGCGAGTAAAGCTGGCCACCAATCCGCACCGCGGTTGCGATGCCACCGATCTCCTCTTGCCAGAGCCCTGCTGAGACAACATAGTCCGAGGGTGGTGCACTGACGAGTCGCTCGAATGAATCACCACTTTGGCCACGTCCCGCGAGGTCACGGAGAACTGAACTTGTGACTTTTGCTTGTCGTGCCTCTGGGAGTGCGCGGACATACGCAAGTCCTGCGGCGGAAACAGAAATAGGAAGCCTTCCCCCTACTGCGAGTGGGACACCCTGTCGGCTGCGTGCTCTGGAAACCACCATAAATGTCATGTGGAGATCGTCTCGTGCTGCTATCGCTGATGTCATTCCAGTGGTTTCAGTGAGCTGATCGAGTGCTCTGTGCGCTCGTGCGCCGAGCGGTAACTTCATGAGAACTGGGTAGCCCAGGCGGAGATTCTTCGGGGTCAGATCGTAAACCCCGGAACTTGGATCCACCCTGAGGTAGCCGAGTTGAACCAAGCTGCTTGTGAGCCGTGACACAGTTGATTGAGGCAGACCAGTTTCGCGAGCCAACTGCCCGTTGCCCATTGAGCCCGTGGAACGCGAAAGCACCTCAAGGATCTTCAGACCCCGAGCAAGTGCCTCGATTGGTTTCTGGCTACTACTCACACACTGATTCTATGGGGCCGCGAGCGTGGTTCAACGGGTTGTGTGTGATCAAATCTTTGTGGGCAGGATGTGCACCAATATTGAGCCATCAGAGCGGCTCAATTTGAGCCGAATGTGCATCCGCAGGATGTGAGCGGCATCGGCACGTCTTCCTGCCACAATTCCTGGAGTAATAACCACAAAACTTCAGGAGGAAAGGTTTGACGATACCGATGCCTACACAGGAACGTATCAGAACGCTCGACGCGGACGGCGTACCAGGACGGAAGATTGCCGCGCAGCTTGGCGTCTCACGTAACACGGTCGCGAAGTATGTCAAGCAGATCGATTTCTCGCCTGCTCCGCCAGCAGCGCACGTCACATCACTCGTCGATGCGTACGCGAACATTGTTGAAGAGTGGCTGCTTGATGATCTGCGTCAGCCACGTAAGCAACGCCACACAGGCCGACGAGTGTATGACCGGCTCGTCATGGAGCACAGCTTTATGGGCTCATATTTGACAGTGCAACGTTGGGTGAAGCGGTGGCGGCAAGCCCGCATGGTTCCCGGAGACGGGTTCAACGAGCTCGAGTGGGAGCCAGGCAGTGCTCAAGCTGACTTTGGTGAAGCCGTTGCGATCATCCGTGAGAGGCGCGTGGTCACTCACATGCTCGTGGTGACGTGGCCGTACTCGAACGTGAGATACGCAGTCATGTTGCCTGGTGAGACTGCGGAGTGCGTGTGCGATGGGCTGCGCACCATTTTCGAGCACGTCGGTCGGGCACCCGCCAGGATCGTGTTCGACAACGCGACCGGTGTGGGAAGGCGCGTGAGGAACGAAATCACGACCACGAAACTGTTCGAAGCGTTCAAGCTGCATTACCGATTCACTGCGGTGTTCACGAACCCTGACTCGGGGCATGAGAAAGGCAGCGTCGAGAACGCTGTCGGCTATATTCGCCGCAACGCCCTCGTCCCCATTCCACACGTTGAATCGTTCCAAGGGCTCAGCGAGTATCTCCTGACGGTGTGCGACGGGCTCCTTAAGAAGCCGCACTACCGGAAAGATGCCACCATTCAGGCGCTGTTCGCTACTGATTTGGAGGTGATGCGGGAACTCCCCGGCATTAGTTTTGATGCGTGCACCTGGAGAGCAGACGAGTGGACAAGGTCGGCAACGTTGAAGTGTTGGGTGTGAAATATTATGTCGGTGACGCCTATCGCGGGCAGCGCCTGAACATTGGGATGCGAGCGTTCACGATGGAAGCACGCACCCTCGCCGGTGAGCCAGTTGCGTCGCACACGCGAGTGTATGGCAGTCAGGCAGAAACGGTTCGCCGGCCGGAACAGTTGCTTCCCGGGTTACTACGGAAACCCGGGGCGGTACTCAACTCACCGTTGCAACATTCGCTGCCAGAACCTTTACGAACTCTGGTGCTCGAGGCGGACTGGTGAGCGCAGGCGGCTCTTGCGGATGCTCGAGCAGACAACCGAGATTGCTGGGTTTGAGGGGGCGGTCATGGTGATGAACCAGATCGCCTCATCGGACCGCCGAATCGAAGCCAGTGAGGTGGAAATGGTCGCCACGCGTGCCCGCGAACAGCGCCACGCTCTCGCTGCAGAAACGACTCGGGTTGATCTGAGCGTGTACGACCGATTCACCGAGGCAGCAGCATGACCACAGCTGACGCAATAACTGAACCGGTATCGCAGACCGTCTCGCAGCCAGTGAAACGGAAAGGCAGACCGGCGGAGCCCTTGCCGCCGCCAACCTCATCGGAGATACTCGCACTCTCACGTGGGTTGCCGTTCACGAAGTCGGTCCTCACCCCGATCATTGAGGAAGCGACTGCGGCGCAACGCAGATTCCTTCATGCCCTGTTTACTCAGGAGCAAGAATCGAGAGTGGTGGCCAGGCGTTCAAGACTCACCCGGAATGCGACCTTCCCAGTAGTGAAAACATTAGAGGGGTATGACTGGTCGAACCTGAACTGGCCACCCGACTGGGGTCGGGCGCAACTCACTACATTCGATTTCATCACCAAGCACGAAAATCTCGTGCTTTACGGTGATGTGGGTACTGGGAAAACCCATCTCGCAATCGCAGTCGGGCATGCGGCCTGTCAGGCTGGGTACCGGGTGAAGTTCACCACCGCCGCGTCCCTAGTCGCGCAGCTTCGGCATGCCAGCAGTCAGGGACGGCTCGATCGTGAACTCGCTGGGATCGGACGCAATGACCTACTAATTATTGACGAGCTGGGATATCTCCCGATCGATGGGCAAGGGGCGCGGTTGTTGTTCCAAGTGATCGCTGACGCGTACGAGAAACGCAGCATCGTGTACACCTCAAACCTTGAGTTCTCCAGGTGGGGAACCGTGTTCGGCGACGAGCAAATGGCGGCAGCAATCATTGATCGGACCGTTCATCATGGGCGGATGCTTCGGTTCAAAGGAGGGTCGTATCGGGTAGCGAACGCAACCATGAAATAGGTCGATTTGCAGCTGGAACTTTAATTCAATAGCGGAAGACGTGCCCGACCGTCGGGCGGGTGCACATTTGGCTCAATATGAGCCGCTCAGGTGGCTCAACTCGGGTGCACACACGGCTCACTTCAAGTTGACAAAACACACGGGTCTGCAACAAACATGCCCGGGAGTGAATGCGCAGTGAACATACGGCAGCGACGCCAGCCTCGGTATTGTCATAGGTTCCGCACATTTCAGGGCGAGTTCTCCACACACGGCTTTGGTTTGCAAGCCTGAAGTTGTACTTGAAGGTTGAATAACTTTCTAGATGTGGAAAGTCTAAATCCCTGATCAAACGGCATGTACGGGACATATTAAGAATTCAATCCACAGGTTATCCCCAAGCCTGTGGACAAAGAGTGGCGTATTGCGGTGAGTTTTGCACATAGTTATCCACAGGTTGGTTCGAGGCCTGTTTGAGGTCTGCGGTATGCAGCCCTACGGTGAATGTCTGAGGTCTGGTGTGTCATCAATAGGTAACACCTCCGGGTTTCGAATGAAGGAGTCAAAAAGTGTCGATTGCGCACCTGGGCATTTCGTCTCACGCTGAAGAGCATGGTGGCGGCTACGAGCAGCGCGGAGCGGGCTACGAGCGCACGCCTCCGTACGATCTGCTTGCTGAGCAGAGTGCCCTCGGTGGCATGCTCCTCTCGAAAGATGCCGTAGCCGACGTCACGAGCGTCCTTCGTGGCCACGACTTCTACGTACCGAAGCACGAAGTCATTTACGAATCAGTGCTCGCGCTCTACTCACAGGGCGAGCCAACCGACGTTATCACCGTGACCGACGCACTCGCTAAGTCAGCTGACCTGCAGCGCGCCGGCGGTGCCGAGTACCTCCACACGCTCACCAGCATTGTGCCAACGGCGGCAAATGCCGGCTTCTATGCAGACATCGTCGCCGAGAAGGCCCTACTGCGCCGCCTCGTGGAGGCAGGCACCCGCATCGCACAGATGGGGTACGCGGGCGAGGGCGAAGCGCTAGAACTCGTCAACGTCGCCCAGTCGGAGATCTACTCCGTGACGGGTGAGGCTCAGAGCGAGGATTATGTTCCGCTCTCACTCGCCGTCGAAGCGGCCATGGAAGAGATCGACCGCGCGCGATCCACCCCCGGCGGCATGCTTGGGGTGCCGACTGGCTTCGCGGAACTCGACGCGATGACCAACGGGTTCGCTGGTGGCCAGATGATCATCATCGCCGCACGTCCCGCGATGGGTAAATCTACGCTCGCGCTCGACGTTGCTAGGCACGCGTCGGTGCACGCAAACGCGGCGACAGTCTTCTTCTCGCTTGAGATGGGTCGCGCCGAGATCGCGATGCGGTTGCTCGCCGCAGAAGCGACGATCCCGATGCAGACGCTCCGTAAGGGCACGCTCGACAACCGCGACTTCCAAAAGCTCGCTGCGACACAGGCGCGCATTTCTGAGTCACCTCTCTACATTGATGACAGCCCGAACCTCACGCTCGTTGAGATTCGCGCGAAGTGCCGCCGCCTGAAGCAGCAGCACGGCCTCAAGATGGTTGTCATCGACTACCTCCAGCTGCTTTCGAGCGGCAAGCGAGTCGAGAGCCGTCAGCAAGAGGTCAGTGAGTTCTCGCGTGCCCTCAAACTGCTGTCGAAGGAGCTCGACGTTCCAGTTATCGCGCTCTCGCAGCTCAACCGTGCGTCGGAGCAGCGAGCAGACAAAATGCCCGCAATCAGTGACCTGCGTGAGTCGGGCTCGCTCGAGCAGGATGCCGATATGGTCATCCTGCTGCACCGCGAGGCCGCGTCAGACCGTGACCACCCGCGTGCGGGTGAGGCGGATTTTATCCTCGCGAAGCAGCGTAACGGCCCCACCGGCACCGTCACTGTCGCCTTCCAGGGCCACTACTCACGCTTTACAGACATGGCGCAGGGCATGTAGCTCCTCTACGCACTCCATGCACTCCCGCACCCCGCGTTTTCGCAGATGAACAGGGGTACAATCTGGGTGGCAGGAAAGGAACAGATGTCACCGTCATTAAGCATCACGCATCGCGCTGAAGCTACTGCTTCTGTCCTCCCACGGTGGACGACGCTGCTCCGAGCGGGAGTACTGCTCGTAGTCGGACTTGTTATTGCGTTTTCTGCCACGCTGCACGAGAACTTCGCGTTCGACGTCGCCCTCACGTCTTCAGGGCTTGCCCTCATTGGTGCTGTTTACATCATTGAGTGCTCTCAGCGACGCGGCAAGCAGGGGGCACCCATCGCGTTGCTCCTAGGAATTGTTTCATTTGCCGCTGCAGCGACCGTGTTCACAGTGCGCATTGAGTTCGCTTTCGCCATCGTGATCGCAGCTTGGGCCCTCGTGTGTGCACTCTTCGAATTTCTGGGCATGACTGTAGCGCCTGGGAGCAGGCAAGACGCCGCCATCATCGGTGCGGCTGGCATGTTGCTCGCTGTATTGGTGTTGGTATTCCGTGACGATGCTGTCGCAGTGATTGGGTTCTTTGGTGCATACGCGGTGATCGCGGGTGTGTTTCTCGGCATTGCGGGGTTCGACGTTCGACGGGGCGACGAAGCTGCCGACATTGCAGACCTTGCGGACACAGTCGTCTCAGGTGCAAACGTCACAGGTGCTGACGCCGCCGCACAGATTTCACAAGCAGACACCCAGGTAGAGAGCGAACGATGAATCAGCCTTCAGACCCCAACCCCGAGCAACAGACCACGCCCACGAGGCGTGACCGCCTGAAGCCAGCTGAGTTGCTCGGTTTCTCTGGTGTGCTTGCAATCTTCGCGGGGCTCGTCGTCTTGATGGCTTCGCGTCAAATTGTGCTTACCCTGGTGTTCACGCTCATCGCGTTCATTCTTTCGCTCGTCGTTGTGGCGCTCCTCGGACTCGGCGGAAAGCCGAGCGAAGAAGATAACGAGGCGCGTAAAGACCTGAACAAGCCCGACGCCGACTGGCACTAACCGCTTAAACATCGAAACCTCTCAACTCAACCTCAGTCAAAGGCTGAAAGGTGGAATTAAGAGGTTTCGGCGTATACGAGGCCCGCTAGTCCGTCGGGTCTTCAGGGTCAATTGGCAAGTGGTGGTCAAAGTTCGCCTCACCGCTACGCCAGTACCCGCTCAACACGTACTGCTCCCGGGCAAGCCCGAGCTCGTCACGAATAACGCGGCGCAGCGGAACTAATCGGTTCGCGTCGCCAGCGGCGAAGAGGAATGTATCGTCAGTGAGCTCACTATCGAGCAGCGCCTGGTCGAGACCGCCGAGCGGCTCACGCACGAGAACCTCCCGACCGGTGCTCACGCGCAGGTATTCCTCGACCCAATCGAGCTCGTCGTAGCTTACGTCTGCGACCACCTCGATGTCGGCACCCTCTGGTGTCTCAGCGACCCACCGAGTTGTGGCGGGCAGCGCCGACGGGTCGAGGATGCAGAGGAGACGCGAGACACCTTGCGGCAAGCCCTGAGACCCGCGCGGCCCGACCACGACCAGCCGGTCACCAACGGCGGCCTTTGCGGCCCACGCGGAGGCGGGCCCAGGATCGTCGTGGAGCAGCAGGTCGAGGTCGAAGATCGGCAGCCCGGTTTCTGCGTCGATGCGCACATTGATCGGGGTGAAGTCGCGGGCAAAGGTTTGCGCGTCCGGCCTGACGATGCCGTCTTCGTTAGGCCCTGCGGCGACGGGCGCGTTCAGCTCCCCGGTAAAGGGGTGCGGAAAGAAGACCTTTGCGTGGTCGGTCGGCCCGACCGACGCGAAGTCGTGGAGGTCGGGCCCCGCAAGCGTCACCCGGGTGAACGTTTCGACCGGATGCGCCACATCAATAACGGTCACTTCACGCGCGGTGAAGCGGTGCTTGGTCTGTACGCGAGTGAACCGTGACATGTGAGTTACTCCTAGATGGCTACTCGAGAACTGTGTTTACTCGAGAGCTATTGTTTACTCGAGAAAGTCGAGTAGATCTGCTGCGGCCCCAATGTACGTTGCGGGGGTGAGTACGAGGAGGCGCTGCTTCGCCTCATCGCCGATCTCAAGGCCCTGCACGAACTCAATGAGCTCGGCCTGGCCAATGCGGCGGCCGCGCGTGAGATCCTTGAGCGCCGCGTACGGGTCGCTGATGGTCGAGCGGCCCGCGGTCACCTCGGCGCGAATCACGGTCTGGATAGCTTCGCCGAGCACCTCCCAGTTGGAGTCGAGGTCTGCTGCAAGCACATCGGGTGCCGCATCGATCTGGCCGAGGCCGCGAAGGATGTTGTCGAGCGCGAGCACCGAGTGGCCGAAGGCGACGCCAATGTTGCGCTGTGCCGACGAATCCGTGAGGTCGCGCTGCCAGCGGCTCGTTACGAGTGTCGAGGCAAGCGAGTCGAGTAGGGCGTTCGAGAGTTCGAGGTTCGCCTCGGCGTTTTCGAAGCGGATCGGGTTCACCTTGTGCGGCATCGTCGACGAGCCTGTTGCGCCCTCTACCGGGATCTGGCGGAAGTACCCGATGGAGATGTAACTCCAGATATCGGTCGCGAGGTTGTGGAGAATGCGGTTTGCGTGTGCGATACGCGTGTACAGCTCAGCCTGCCAGTCGTGCGATTCGATCTGCGTGGTGAGCGGGTTCCAATCGAGACCGAGCCCCTCAACGAACTCGCGCGAGATCGCGGCCCAGTCGGCGTTCGGGTCGGCAGCGAGGTGTGCCGCGAATGTGCCGGTCGCTCCCGAGAACTTGCCGAGATATTCGATGTTGTCGATCTGCTCAAGTTGGCGCTGCAAACGGTACACAAAGACGGCGAGCTCCTTACCGAGCGTCGTCGGTGTTGCGGGCTGGCCGTGCGTGCGGCTCATCATGGGCAGCTCGCGGTACTGCGCGGCCTGGCGATCAATCTCGTCGAGCACGGCAACAAACTTCGGGCGCCACACGTCAGTGACAGCCTGCTTCACGGTGAGCGCGTACGAGAGGTTGTTGATGTCTTCGCTCGTGCAGCACACGTGGGTGAGCTCGGCGAACTGGCTCAGCCCCTGCGCTTCGAGCCGGTCGCGCACGAGGTATTCGACGGCCTTCACATCATGCTGCGTCACCCGCTCGGTTTCAGCGAGCGCGTCGATTTCCGCCTGACCGAAGTTCGCTGCCCACTCGCGAAGCGATGCAAGTTGCTCGTCAGCCATCGGCGACCCGCCCAGCAACGAATGGGAGGTGAGATAGGCGAGCCACTCAACCTCAACATGTACACGAGCCTTGTTAAGCCCTGCCTCCGAGAGACTGTCGCCGAGGCCCTCAACTGCCTCGCGGTAACGTCCGTCTAGGGGGCTTAAGGGCTGCGGGGGCAGGCTCGTCATGGGTACTCCATAGCGTTGTGGGTGGATCGCGTCACCCCATTCTCCCATGGTGTGATCGCACGCAACGATGCGAACGAAATATGAGAACGACTACTCGCGCTTCTTGCGTGTGCCGAGCAGCCCGTTCAGGATCCCTGCGATCACTGACATGACGAGAGCTGCGAGCACGCCCCACCAAAACCCGTCGACGCGCAGACCGAAGCCCGCAAGCTCGGAGAGCCAGGCCACGACAGAAATCATGATGCCGTTCACGATAAGTCCGAACAGTCCGAGAGTGAGGATGTAGAGCGGGATCGAGATGAACCGCACGACGCGGCCGAGCGTGGCGTTCACGAGCCCGAACACGAGGGCCACGAGCAGCAGCGTGAACACGGGTGCGTAGGCGTCGCCGTCGTACGGTTCGATCCACACGCCGCGCTCACCCGATCCACCCACGATTAGCGTGGTGAGCCACAGAGCGAATGCGCCGACGAGGGTCCGAATGATTGATCGCATGCTCCTATGCTCTCGCGAAAACTTGCGAAATTGCCAGGTGGATCGGCGTCGGAGGCTGCGACTAGCATGAAACGTATGAACGACGACCTCCGCAATAGCCTTGCTTCAGCTGTTGCTTCGAGCCCGGAAGATGCGGAACTCGATGCGCTGTATGCCGATCGGCTCACCGTTCAGGTTGGCGAGGCCGATGCGCCTCGGATTGTGTACACGTCTGAGTCGCCCGCCCGGATCGTGGGGTATCAACCGCACGGTCAAGGCGATGGGCCAATCTATGCCAAGAACCGGAAGTCGACCGAAGACGAGGCATCAAGCGACGAGCCGGCGGTGAATTAGGACGAGCACGAGCAGGAGATAGGCGGTTCAGAGATCTCCGGCCTCGGGGTGCTGCTCGTGTTGAGCGCTGGCAGTATCAAGGAGCGTCTGCGCGGCAGCGATGAAGCGCTTCGTGGGTTCTCCGTGTGTGGTGTCGCCGAAGTAGTACTCAGACCAGTGGGCGAGGCGATCCTGCGCCGTGCGGTCGTGAATCACGGTGTCGAGCGTGTGTGCAACATCAACGAGACCGTCAGCGCGTAGCCATTCGCAGTCGCTCAAGTAGCCCGCAGTTTCAATTTCGGCTTCTGGGTTCACCGGGCGGGTGACCATGAGCGGCCTCGCAGCCGCAAGCCGGTCGTACAGCATCGCTGACACATCGGTCACAACGACGTCGGGCTTGCGAATCTGCCAATTGATGCTTGGCGATTCATCAACCACATGACCGGCCTGAGGGTCAGAAAGATTCGCATCTGTGAGCAGGGAAATAATCTGCTGGTTTGCTGCCCCAAAGTCGCTGTCGATAACGCCGGTGCGCGGGTGCGGGCGGTAGACGATGCGATGCCGCCCGGTTGTGATGAGCTGACGAACGAGCTCCACACCGTGTGAACGTACTGATCCGTACTTCATTGAAGGGCGGTCTCCTTCCCAAGTGGGGGCGTAGAAGACGACGGTGCGCTCATCGTTGGGAAGCGGGCAGGGGGCGTCAAAGAAATCGGCCTGCGGTCTGCCGATCGCAATGGTGCGCTCGTCGACGTCATATCTCCAGAGCGCTCGCGTGAGGCGATCCCGTGCCGCGTCGCCCGCGACAAACGTATAGTCGTATGCCTTGAGTTGACTGCTTGCCATGTACTTCTTATCGCTCTCACCGTGGCTGATAAACACATGCCAGCGCTGGCCGTAACGCATCATGCGGAAGTTGTGACTGTTTTGGTTCACGTAGAGCACGACATCGATCGGTTGTTGCTCGAGAAACGTCTCCACCTCAGTAATCTTGTGGGCAAAATGCACGTCAAGGCCGCTCTCATCGAGGAGCTGCTCGGCGGAACACGCGTTTCGTGTGAGTAGCGTGACGGGAACCTGTTTTGAGAGTTCCCTCAGCGGCCCATACCACTGCCTGAGCTGGTAGAGATTGACCTTGCTATCGGCAAAATAGACGGCCACGCGATACTTTCCACTCGGGGGTGTGGGGCGAGCACGTAGCCGTTCCATAGCGCGGTAATACTTGAATGCTTTGGGAACACGGCGGAGCACATAGCGCACGCCGCGCTTGATGAATCGTGCGTACCTCATATTAGGCAGACTAGAGGCGAAACCTTTGTGGCAGGTCAGTGCGCCACGAGCGAGGCTGGGGAACCGCCCTACATATCCGAGCACAGTGTAGGTGCGTCAGTACACTGGACGATTATGAGCCAGACCCAGCAGCTCGGCGTTGACATGGTGGATCCAGAGCCGATCCGTTTCCTCGACGTCGACGGCCGGTACGCCCCTTCAGACACTGCGGCAGAGTATGCGTCAGAGCTGGAGGGCGTCGGCCTCGAAGAGATCAAGCAGTGGTATCGAGACATGTTCGATACCCGTGCGTTCGACACCGAAGCAACCCATCTCCAACGTCAGGGGCAGCTCGCGCTGTGGGCACCGAGCGTTGGACAAGAGGGGTGCCAGGTAGGTCTTGCGCACGCCGCGGAACCACAAGACCACATCTTTCCCGCGTATCGCGAGCACACCATCGCTCGGGTGCGCGGTGTCGACTTCGTCTCGATCGCGATGCTCTTTCGCGGATTCACGCACGGCGGTTGGGATGTTACCGACCCATCAACCGGGAACTTTCACCTGTACACGCTCGTGCTCGGGTCGCAGACACATCACGCAACGGGGTACGCCATGGGGCAGGTGCTAGACGCAAAGCGTCGTGCTGAATCGACCGAGCTCGAGCCGGGTGAGGCCGGTACCGAAACCGGTGAGGCCTCGATGGTGTTCTACGGCGATGGCACCTCGAGTCAAGGGGACCCGAACGAGGCGATGGTGTTCGCTGCAAGTTATCAAACGCCCGAGGTGTTTGTTGTGCAGAACAATAAGTGGGCGATCTCTGTGCCCGTGGAGCGCCAGAGCCGCACCCCGCTGTACCGCCGCGCGCTCGGCTTCGGCATTCGCAGCGTGCAGATCGACGGCAATGACCCGCTCGCGGCCTATGCGGTAGGCCGTCGATTCCTTCGCCTGGCACGCGAAGGAAAGGGCCCAGGCTACATCGAAGCGCTCACCTATCGCATTGGCGCACACACCACGAGTGACGATCCCACCCGCTACCGCGAACAGGCCGAGCTCGAACACTGGCAACAGCGCGACCCGATCAAGCGGCTCGAGACCTACCTGCGCGAGCAGGGCGTTGATGATGCGTTCTTTGCGGACGTAGCCCTGGCAGCCGACCGTGAGGCGAAGCGGGTACGTGAAGCTGTGCTCGCGGAACCAGCACCAGACGCTGATTCGATGTTTGCGAACGTGTATTCCGAGGAGCACCCGCGCATTGAAGAGCAGCGCGCATGGCTTGATCGCTACGAAGCGTCGTTCGAAGAAAACAGCGCCGAGGAAAGCAATACTGAGGGAGGCGCGGCATGAGCGTGACAACGAATGACACGCCAACTCTTGCTGAGCGTACCGAACTCCCGATGGCACGCGCCATTAACGAGGGCCTCCGTGCCGCGATGGTCGCGAACGAGAAGGTCCTCCTTATGGGCGAAGACATTGGGCCACTTGGGGGGGTCTTCCGGGTAACCGACAAGCTGCAAGCAGAATTTGGATCCGCCCGCGTGCTTGATACCCCACTCGCGGAGTCAGGCATCATCGGCGGTGCGATCGGTCTTGCGATGCGCGGGTATCGCCCAGTCGTTGAGATTCAGTTCGACGGCTTCATTTTTCCCGGCTTCAATCAAATCGTCGCGCACCTGGCGAAGATCACGAACCGCCATGACGGCAAGATATCGATGCCGGTCGTGATCCGCGTGCCCTACGGCGGGCACATTGGCGCGGTTGAGCACCACCAAGAAAGCCCAGAAGCATACTTTGCGCATACGGCGGGCTTGCGGGTGGTGGCACCGTCGACACCAAATGACGCGTACTGGATGATTCAGCAGGCGATCGAATCGAACGACCCGGTGTTGTTCTTCGAGCCCAAAGCGAAATACTGGATGAAGGGCGAGGTGGATCCGACTGCCCCGCCAGCGACCCTTCACCAGACCCGGGTTGCTCGTATCGGCACTGACTGTACCGTCGTCGCGCACGGAGCAATGGTAACCATGGCGCTGCAGGCTGCCGAGGTTGCGGAGAGCGAGGGTACGAGCCTCGAGGTCGTCGATCTTCGCAGTATTTCGCCCATCGACTATGGTCCGTTGCTCGAATCGGTGCGCAAGACGGGCCGCCTCGTGGTTGCTCAAGAGGCATCTGGCAATGTGAGTGTGGGGAGCGAGATCGCAGCATACGTAAACGAACACGCGTTTTACTCACTCGAGGCGCCGGTGCTTCGTGCCGCAGGCTTCGATGTGCCGTTCCCCCCAGCGAGGCTCGAAGGGTACTTTCTGCCAGATTCCGACCGTATCCTCGAAGCGGTTGATCGAACGATGCATTACTAAGCAATCACGCACGCCCCACGAACCTAGACTGTGATTAAACACCCAGCTGGAGTAACCCAAAGGAGTCTTCGATGAACGAAATGACGTTCCCCCTCCCCGACGTCGGCGAGGGATTAACCGAAGCTGAGATTGTTGCGTGGAAGATCAAGCCAGGCGACACGGTGACTCTCAACCAGGTGATCTGCGAGATCGAGACCGCGAAGTCGATCGTTGAACTGCCATCCCCGTTCGCGGGCGAGGTCACCGAGATTCTTGCTGAGGCCGGCGACACGGTTCCTGTTGGGGCCCCCATTCTCAAGGTGCGATCCAGTGACATCGCCAGCACGCCCAACAATGCAGACGCGGGTGAGGCCACCGGAACCGCAACGGCCGAGCCGGCACCGGTGTCTGATGCAGAAGAAGGCGGCTCGGTTCTCGTTGGGTACGGTATCGCTTGCAAGGTGAACTCACGGCGACGCAGCGGCGGAGAGCCGCTCTTGAACGCGCACGTGATTCCGGTGGCAGAGGCCGCGCCGGTGATCGCGAAACCGCCGATTCGCAAGCTCGCAAAAGATCTGGGCGTTGATCTCACTGAGCTCAACGGCACTGGCATCGGTGGCGAGATTCTTCGCGATGATGTCGTTCGCGCAGGCTCGCAGACCAAAGTGTTCCGTAACATCGTCACCCCTGAGATGTCGGCGGTTCGTGAGGAGCGCATCCCGCTGAAGGGCATTCGCAAGCACATCGCCCAGGCGATGGCAGCGAGCTCGAACGAGGCGCCGCACGTCGGCGTGTTCGTCGATGTTGACGCGACCCGCACCATGGAGTTTGTGAAGCGACTGAAGTCGTCGACGGATTTCGCGGGTGTGAAGGTCTCGCCGCTGCTCATTTTTGCGAAGGCGATGCTCTGGGCGATCCGCCGCAACCCCGATGTGAATTCGACATTCACCGAAACCGAGATCATTCGTCACCACTTCGTGAATCTTGGCATCGCTGCCGCGACGCCGCGAGGGCTCATTGTGCCGAATATTAAGGAAGCGCAAGAGCTCAATCTGCTCGAACTCGCTCAGGCGATTGAACAGTTGACGATTACGGCGCGCGACGGGCGCACGCAGCCAGCCGAGATGAAGGATGGCACGATCACCATCACGAACATTGGTGTGTTTGGCATGGATTTCGGCACGCCGATCTTGAATCCCGGTGAGGTTGCCATCATGGCGATGGGTACGATCAAGCAGAAACCGTGGGTGGTTGATGGTGAGGTACGCCCTCGCATGGTCACGACGGTGGGCGGATCATTCGACCACCGGGTGGTCGACGGCGACGTCGTCTCGCGATTCGTTGCAGACGTGGCTTCCGTGCTTGAGGAGCCAGCGCTACTGCTCGACTAAGAAGGAGTAAGAATGAAGCTTGAAGGAACGACGGCACTGGTCACCGGCGCCGCCTCGGGGCTCGGAGCTGCAACCGCGACACTCCTTGCGAGTCTCGGAGTGAATGTTATTGGGCTTGATCTTGCGGGATCCATTGAGAAGGCGAGCGAGAACGCCGCAGGGCAGGCCGCAGGGATCCGCCTCGTTGCCGCCGATGTGACGAGCGAACACGACGTTGCTGCCGCACTCAAGACGCTTGGGGAAGAACCACCCCTGCGGCTCGTGGTGAACTGCGCGGGCATTGCCCCAGCGAAGCGCATCCTTTCGTCAAAGGGTGTGCACGACCTCGAGACCTTCCAGCGCACGATGAACATCAACCTTGTCGGCACCTTCAACGTCATGAGGCTTGCGGCGGAACACATGAATGACCTTGAGCCGATCGATGACGCCGGCCAGCGAGGTCTCATCGTGAACACCGCTTCGGTCGCGGCCTATGAGGGACAGATTGGGCAGATCGCGTACGCCGCCTCAAAAGGTGCCGTCGTCGCGATGGGGATCACCGCTGCCCGCGACCTGGCCCGCAGTGGAATTCGTGTGAACACGATTGCCCCAGGCATCGTGCACACACCGCTGCTCGAAGCGCTCGGTGAAGAGGTGAACGCCTCGCTCGCCGCAGCGGTGCCGTTCCCGGCAAGGCTTGCCCGCCCCGACGAATTCGCGCAGCTCGTGAGTATGCTCGCCGAGCATGACTACATCAATGGCGAAACGATCCGCATGGACGGTGCGCTGAGGATGGGCCCGAAGTAATGATCGAATTCGACGGAGTCTCGAAGGTATACGCGGACGGCACCCACGCCGTCAAATCGTTCTCCCTCACGATTCCGTCGCACCACACCACGGTGTTTGTCGGCTCCTCTGGATGCGGCAAAACCACGCTGTTGCGGATGGTGAACCGCATGATTGAACCGACGAGCGGCCGGGTGCTCATCGACGACGAAGATATCGCACAGACAAACCCGGTACAACTGCGCCGGTCCATCGGATATGTGCTGCAGCAGGGCGGGCTGCTCCCGCACCGCACGGTGGCAGACAACGTTGCAACAGTTGCCGTATTGAACGGCGCATCAAAGCGCGAGGCGCGAGCGCAGGCCGGCGAACTGCTTGAGCGCGTCGGGCTCGACCCGGCGCTTGCCAAACGCTACCCGGCACAGCTTTCAGGCGGCCAACAGCAGCGCGTCGGAGTGGCCAGAGCGCTCGCCGCAGAGCCGAACATTCTGCTCATGGATGAGCCCTTCGGCGCGGTTGACCCGATCGTGCGGCGCGAGCTTCAAGGGGAACTGCTGCGCTTGCAGCGCGAGCTTGGCAAGACGATCCTGTTCGTCACGCACGACATCGATGAGGCGTTTAGGCTCGGCGACGAGGTCGTTGTGTTCAGTGCAGGCGGCGTTATTGCGCAGCGGGGCACGCCCGAGGAGATCATCGCGCACCCGGCGAACGACTTTGTGCGGCACTTCATTGGAGCAGGTGGGGCTGAGGGCGAATCCCGGTCGCTTACCGAGCAGAACATCGATGGGCGCCGCGTCGTGTTCGACGCCTCCGGGCGCCCTCTGGGTGTGATCGACACGTGAATTGGCTCTCACAAAACTGGTCGCAGGTGGCACAGCTCACCCTCGATCATCTCGTGCTGAGCCTTCCCGCAATTCTGCTCGCAGTAGTCATTGCGTTGCCCATCGGGCGTGCATCGTTTCGGTATCGTCGCGTGGGTGGCGCACTCACGAGCACGGCGACGCTGCTCTACGCAATCCCGGCACTCCCGATGCTCATTGTCGTGCCCGTGCTCTTCGGCATTCCACTGCGCTCGAACACAAACATGGTGATCGTGCTCACCCTCTACGGTGTCGCGCTGCTCGCGCGAAGTGCCGCCGACGGGTTTGCGTCTGTCGACCGTTCGATCCGCGACTCGGCGGCCGCAATCGGGTACTCGCCTATCGGCGCGTTCTGGCGGGTGGATCTTCCGCTCGCGTTTCCCGTGATTCTCGCCGGAGTGCGTGTAGTCGCTGTTTCTACGATCAGTCTCGTGACGATCGGTGCACTTATCGGGGTATCGAGCCTCGGCACGCTGCTCACCGACGGGTTTCAGCGCGGTATCACGAGCGAGGTCGTCACTGGAATTGTTGCGACCATGGTGCTCGCGCTCGTTATCGATGGTCTGCTACTGCTGACCGGAAGGCTGCTCACGCCGTGGTTGCGGGTGGCCCCATGAACCTGTTCACCGAAGCGATCGCCTGGCTTTTCGATGTCGCACACTGGCAGGGTGACGGGAGCATTCAAGAGCGGATCGGTCAGCACATCTGGCTGTCGTTTATGGCGGTCGCGCTCGCCGGGGTGCTCGCCGTTCCCGCAGGCGTGCTCATTGGGCACTCCGGCCGCGGTGCTGGCGGCATCGGCGCATTTACCGGCGCTGCACGGGCACTTCCGACGCTCGGCGTGCTCACCGTATGCGGTCTCTGGTTGGGCATAGGCGTCGGTGCCCCGCTCGTGGCGCTCGTGGTGCTCGCGGTGCCATCGCTGCTCGCCGGCGCCTACTCCGGCATGCAAAGCGTTGCGACAGAGACCACGTCTGCGGCGAAAGCTATTGGCATGCACCCGGGACAAGTGGTGTGGCGGGTCGAATTGCCGCTCGCGATGCCCGTGCTGGTGGGTGGCGTGCGCGCCGCCGTGCTTCAGGTAGTCGCCACCGCGACGCTTGCGGCATACACGGCAGACGTCGGGCTTGGTCGCTACCTGTTCGCGGGGCTGAAGACTCGCGATTACGCGCAGATGCTTGCGGGGGCGATCCTCGTCATTCTTCTCGCGCTCGTGCTCGAGCTTGTGCTCGCGGCACTTCAACGACTCGCTGCGCGGCGCGCTGCGCCATTCAGCATGTAACGCCATGTGGCACCCATGAAAGGAAGACTGAGATGAAGGCACAGAAGCACTCACGGCGCATTCTCGCGGGAGTGGCAGGCATCGCGCTTGCCGGGCTCGCGTCCCTCACTGCGTGCTCGTCGAGCGATCCACTCGATGAGGCGCCGGCAGAGGATGCGTCGGGCGAGACGCTCGTCATTGGATCGCAAGACTATTACTCGAGCGAGATCATCGCTGAGCTCTACGCACAGGCGCTCGAGGCCGGTGGATACACCGTCGACCGCCAACTGCGCATAGGCCAGCGCGAGGTATACATGCCCGAGATCGAGGCAGGGTCGATCGACGTGTTCCCCGAATACACCGGCAATCTGTTGCAGTACTTTGATTCGGAGGCGTCGGCCACCGAGAGTGAAGCTGTGTATACGGCGCTGAGTGATGCGATGCCCGAGGGGCTTCGCGTGCTTGAACAATCGTCCGCGAGCGATCAGGATTCGTACGTCGTGACGAGCGAGTTCGCAGACGAGCATGGGCTTGAGGAGATCGGCGACCTCGCGAACGCGGGTGACGTGGTGCTTGGCGGCAACTCGGAACTCGAGACCCGCCCATATGGCCCCGATGGGCTGCTCGATGTGTATGGGGTGACTGTGAGCTTCACCCCGATCGAGGATTCGGGTGGACCGCTCACCGTGAAGGCGCTGCGCGACGGTCAGGTGCAGCTCGTGGATCTGTATTCGGCTGATCCCGTGTTCGCCGAGGGGGACCTCGTGACGCTCGAAGACCCTGAGGGCTTGTTCCTCGCCTCGCACGTGGTGCCCGTGGTATCTGATCGTGTTGATGACGGCGCGGCAGAGATTATTAACGCGGTATCTGCGGCGCTCACGCCGGAGGATCTCGTCGCACTCAATGCGCAGTCGGTGAATGACGAGTCGCCTGCTGCGACGATCGCCGAAGCGTGGCTGAGTGAGGCTGGGCTTATCTAGCTCAACTCAATGTATGCCTTACGGGGATGATATGTGGAATTTGTCGCACGTCATCCCCGTTTGTGTATACACTGTTAGAAACGAGAGGTGAATGATGCGCGCAAGTGATGTGGCGTATGCGACGCTGCTTGAAGAGATTCAGCGCGGCGCACTCCCCCCCGGAACCGTGCTCGGCGAGGTTGAACAGGCTGCCCGCCTCGGCGTGAGTCGCACCCCGGCGCGCGCAGCGATCAGTCGTCTTGTCACCGACGGGCTCGCCGCCCAGCTGTCGCCTCGCGTGACCGTCGTTACCGACTTCGACGCCGACGACATCCGTGCGCTTTTCGAGGTGCGTCGCGCGTTGGAGGAAAGCTCTGCACGCCTTGCGGCCAAGCGTGGGGATCGCACCGTGTTCGCCGAGCTTGCGCGCGCGTTTGCGGCCGCACACCCCGCAGATGGGGAAGCCAGCGCTGACGCCTACTACGAACTCATCGCGCAGTACGATGTGGCGCTCGACCGCGCCGTCGACAACTCATACTTCACGAATGCGCTGCGCACGATCCGCACCCATCTTGCTCGCGCTCGCCAGCTCGCGCGTGACAACCGAGAGCGTCTGCACGCCTCGGTTGTCGAACATCGGCTCATCGCCGAAGCGATTGCGGCCGGCGATGCCGAGCTTGCGGCACACGCCACCCATGTCCACCTACACAACGCACTCGCTGCGATTCTCGCCCAGCTCGAACTCAGCGAGCAGGCTCCATCGGAAGGTACCCCATGACTGTTTCCCATCACGTTCGCGTATATAAGAGTGAAGAAGATCTGCCCCGCGAGGAGCAGCTTGCGTGGAAGATCGCCTCGGTCGCAACTGACGCCGTTGAGGTCGAGGCTGATGTCGTCGACATGATTATCAACCGCATCATCGATAACGCGTCGGTTGCGGCTGCATCACTGAACCGCGGTCCGATCATCGCCGCGCGCGCGCAGGCGCTCTCGCATCCGGTTTCGACCGGTGGTGCTGGTGCGTCGGTGTTCGGCCTTGATGCGGAGCGCACGAGCCCCGAGTGGGCGGCCTGGGCGAACGGCGTCGCCGTACGCGAGCTCGATTACCACGACACCTTCCTTGCGGCCGAGTACTCGCACCCCGGTGACAACATCCCGCCGATTCTCGCCGTTGCACAGCACGTTGGCACTGACGGTCGCGCGCTCGTTCGCGGCATTGCGACGGGGTATGAGATTCAGATGGATCTCGTGCGCGCAATCTGCCTGCACAAGCACAAGATTGATCACGTCGCGCACATCGGCCCGTCAGCTGCCGCCGGCATCGGGACGCTCCTCGGCCTCGACACGGAGATCATTTACCAGGCGGTGTCCCAGGGTCTCCACACAACGACCGCGACCCGTCAGTCGCGCAAGGGCGAGATCTCAACCTGGAAGGCTCACGCCCCCGCATTCGCCGGCAAGATGGCCGTTGAGGCAGTGGATCGCGCGATGCGCGGACAGACCTCACCGAGCCCAATCTACGAAGGTGAAGACGGCGTGATTGCCTGGATGCTCGATGGACCTGACGCGTCGTACCAAGTGCCTCTGCCGGCAGCGGGTGAGGCGAAGCGCGCGATTCTCGACAGCTACACCAAGGAGCACTCGGCTGAGTACCAGGCGCAAGCGTGGATCGACCTCGCTCGGAAGCTCCACGGTGAGCACCCGGAACTCTTGGATGCCGCGAACGTGAAGTCAGTTGTGTTGCACACGAGCCATCACACGCACTACGTCATCGGCTCGGGCGCGAACGACCCACAGAAGTACGACCCTAATGCTTCACGTGAAACACTTGACCACTCGATCCCGTACATCTTCGCGGTTGCGCTGCAGGATGGCGGCTGGCACCACGTCGATTCCTACGCCCCCGAGCGTGCGAATCGTACAGATACGGTTGAGCTGTGGAACAAGATCACGACCGCGGAAGATGCGGAGTGGACCCGCCGGTACCACTCGGAAGACCCCGACGAGAAGGCCTTCGGTGGCCGCGTCGAGATCGAGCTCGCAGACGGCACGAAGATCGTCGACGAGATTGCCGTTGCTGACGCGCACCCGCTTGGTGCACGCCCGTTCGCACGCGAGAACTACATCAACAAGTTCCGCATTCTTGCTGAACCCGTACTCGAACCAGCTGAGATCGAGCGCTTCCTCGAGCTCGTGCAGCGACTTCCAGAGCTCACTGCAGATGAGGTGCGTGAGCTGAATATCATCGCGAAGTCGGGTCTCATCGATCTTGCGGCAGCACCCAAGGGATTGTTCTAATGCTGTACTCGAAGACGCAGCCGAGCGAAAAGCGCCGCCTGTTCCGTGAGCAGCTTGCAACTGGCAAGCTGCTCCGGTTCCCCGGAGCATTCAACCCGCTCTCGGCGAGACTCATCGAGCGTAAAGGCTTCGAGGGCGTGTACATCTCGGGTGCGGTGCTCGCGGCTGACTTGGGTCTCCCCGACATTGGGCTCACCACCCTCACCGAGGTCGCAGATCGTGGCGAGCAGATCGCACGTATGACTGAGCTGCCCGCGATCATTGATGCCGACACGGGCTTTGGCGAACCGATGAACGTCGCGCGCACGATCCAACATCTCGAGAACGCTGGCCTCGCCGGCGCGCACATCGAAGATCAGATCAACCCGAAGCGCTGTGGCCACCTCGACGGGAAAGCAGTCGTCGACGAGGGCACCGCGACGAAGCGCATCAGAGCTGCCGCTGACGCGAGGCGCGACGAGAACTTCCTCATCATGGCGCGCACCGACATCCGCGCGACCGCTGATGGGCCGCACGGGCTCGAGCTTGCGCAGGATCGCGCAAAGGCGCTCGTCGATGCAGGTGCCGACGCGATCTTCCCCGAGGCAATGCGCACGCTCGAAGAGTTCGAGGCGATTCGCTCAGCCGTCAACGTGCCACTGCTCGCGAACATGACCGAGTTTGGCAAGAGTGAGCTGTTCACAACACAGCAGCTCGCCGACGTCGGCATGAACATCGTGATCTGGCCGGTGTCGATGCTGCGCATCTCGATGGGAGCGACGGGCCGCGCGCTCGACACGCTCATCGAGGAGGGCTCGCTCACGTCGAAGCTCGACGAGATGCAGCACCGGTCGGATCTGTACGACCTCATCGACTACGAAGATTACAATCACTTTGATACGAGCGTGTTCAACTTCACGGTTGAAAAATAGTTCGCATCGTCGCTAGCAAGGGAGCAGCAATGTCTGACGCAGAAATCAAGAAGGGTCTCGCCGGCGTCGTCGCCGATTACACCGCGATCTCGAAGGTCAACCCCGAAACGAACAGTCTCATGTATCGGGGGTACCCGGTGCAGGAGCTCGCGGCAACCCAGCCGTTCGAAGCGGTGGCGTACCTGCTCTGGAACGGTGAGCTGCCGACCGCCGAGCAGCTTGCCGAGCTGCGTGCAGAGGAGCGGAAGCACCGGGCACTCGCCAACAATGTGAAGGCCGCCATTGATCTGCTGCCGCTCGAGGCGCACCCGATGGACGAGGTGCGCACCGCGATCAGCGTCATTGGCGCCTCAGACGTGTCGGGCAGCGGATCAGTGCTCGACGCCGCTGGCAGCCCCGAAGAGAATCTCGCAAAGAGCGTTCGACTGTACGCTGCGCTCCCCGCGATCGTGGCGTACGGCCAGCGCCGTCGCCGGGGTGAGGAAGTCGTGCCGCCGCGTGACGACCTCGACTACTCAGCGAACTTCCTCTGGATGACGTTTGGCGAGGAGGCGGATCCGGTTGTCATCGAAGCATTCAATCGCTCGATGACGCTGTACGCCGAGCACTCGTTCAACGCATCCACGTTTACCGCTCGTGTCATCACCTCGACGCTGTCTGATCTGTACTCGGCGGTCGTCGGTGCGGTGGGCGCGCTCAAGGGCCCGCTACATGGCGGCGCAAACGAGGCAGTGCTGCACATCTTCACCGAGATCGGGTCGGCCGATAACGTCGATTCGTGGCTCGACAAGGCGCTCGCAGAGAAGCGGAAGATCATGGGCTTCGGGCACCGTGTGTACAAGCGCGGCGACTCGAGAGTCCCGACGATGAAGGCGGCGCTCGATACGCTCGTCGAGCACTTTGATCGCCCCGACGTCGCCGAGCTTTACGACAAGCTTGAGAGCGAATTCGTCGACCGTAAGGGGATCTACCCAAACCTCGACTACCCCTCGGGCCCCGCATACAACCTCATCGGTTTCGACACGCTCACCTTCACGCCGCTGTTCATCGCGTCGCGTGTCACCGGGTGGACGGCGCACATCATGGAACAGACCGCATCGAATGCGCTCATTCGCCCACTGTCTGCATACAACGGGCCTGACGAGCGTCATATCGAAGGCTACGTTGCTGATGAAGCCGAGATCGAGGCGGCAGAGCGCCCGGAAGAGAGCGCGTAACCGTCTCCCGCAACGTACATACCGGACAGGACGCGCCCCACTATTACGGTGGGCGCGCCCTGTTCATCACGCTCTTGAAGTGTGTGAATAGCGGTCGTGGTCGTTCTTGCGCCAGTTTGCCCGAAGGGGTGTCCCAGCGCGATTGCACCAACATTGATGTTGACCATGCGTTCTGCAAGTGGGGCGCTCAACATCATCACCAACCACACGGGGCGCTGAGAGGTTCGAACGAGGCCCCCAGCTACATAATCGCTACGGCATCTATTTCAACGAGCATCTCAGGATGTGGCAGCCCAACAAACACGGTAGTTCTGCACGGCAACTGACCGCTAGGAACATAGGCCTCTACAAAATGCCCATATGCCTCGTTCATCTGTCGGAAGAGCGCTTGGTCTGTGAGGTAGACACGGAACATGAGTACGTCAGCAACTGAAGCGCCCCCGGCTTCAAGAATTGCCCGTACGTTTTCCAGTGTCCGCATGGTCTGTGCATAGACGTCTCCGTCGGCAATGTACTCGTTCGTCTCAGGGTCCATCGGTCCCTGACCTGAGACCTGTAGGGTGTTGCCTTTGCGCAGGCCTTGCGAGAAGACGTGAGCCGGCGCTGGGGCTTTTTGAGTGTGAATGACTTCGGTTTCTACCATGGGAACTCCTTGCGCGTTCGGGGTACTGATGAGCGGGTAAACGATCGAGGCTAGCGGAGAATATCGCGGCTTTCATCGGTAAGGTCTGACGGGCGCGGCAGTCCTTCCCAGTCGCCAACGACGGTGACGGAGTGCGCGGCAACGCGGCCGGCGAAGTCGAGTCGAGCCTGTGGATCCAGGTTTGTCAAGATGCCGTGAATGTATCCAGCTGCGAACGCATCGCCCGCGCCAACGGGATCGCGCTCCACGACGGCTGTCAGACGTTGCACATATGTTCCTTCGGAGGTGAATGACAGTGCACCTGCCGACCCGCGCTTGAGAATAACTTCGCGTGGACCAAGATCCGCAATACGTGACGCAATGTGTGCGTCGTGCGTAGCCGAGTCCGTACGCGCTGAGTTGGAGTCAGCTGGGTCGCTGCCGAGCAATACGTCGGCTTCGTCTGCCGTCGCAAATACAACTTCGGCGAGCGATGTGAGCTCAGCCAGTACGGGTTGAGCGTCGACGGGAGACCACAACGAGGACCGATAGTTCAGATCAAGTGAGACTGTAACGCCTGACGCTCGGGCGGTGCGCGCAGCAAGCAGAATTGTATTGAGTGGACCATCACCCAGTGCCGCCGTGATGCCGGTGAGGTGCAGCACACGGGTCGACTCGATGTCAGAGTTCGCGATGTCATCAGGGCTGAGTCCCGATCCCGCGCTTCCTGATCGGCTGTACTGCACGGCTGTGCGCCCAAAACCTCGGGGAGTGCGCACCATTATTCCGGTGTGACCAGGGCCGAATAGGCCAGGCGTACATACCGCCTCGGCTCGCAGCGCGTTATCGATGAACCGACCGACTTCGTCGTCGCCGAGTCGTCCTATCCAGCCCACTGAGTGCCCAAGCCGGGCTAAACCGATGGCGACATTGGTTTCTGCCCCACCAAACGAAAGGTGGAACGGCGGACGTGATGCGAGCGGCATGTCTGTTGGGGGGAAGAACAGACCCATCGTCTCCCCGATAGTGATGACGTCGGGTGTGCGTGTGTTCATTTGAAGTACATCCGGATCAGTTCGCGCACTCGGTGCTGGTCGTCAAGCACCGGGACGAGCCCCCAGCGATCTAAGGTCGTGCATGGGTGGGAAATGCCGAGCTCGATGAGGCTACCCACGGTGGGGAGGCCCTCTGCGTCGAACTGACCTGGGTCGAACGTAACAAACGCGTGCTGGTCGGCGAGATCTGTGACCTGACCGATGAAAGGGCGCGGATTACTCCCGTCCCTGTGCCGGACTCCGCGAATGGTGGGGAAGCCCTGGTCGAATCCAACATCCCGGCGCCCGCAAAGAAGTATCGCAAGACCCGGCTCGGGGAAACTGAGGATCGGCGCCCAAACTGTGATCGCGGGAGTGAATACGGGAACGTCAGCGACACCTCGCGCAGCGGGACTAATGCGGGAATAGAGACCGTCGTCATGGGTGAGATACGCTCCGCTGCGCAGCACCACACGGTTCGCCGTAACTCCTCCGTCGAGAAGCCCATTGAGCGCTTCATCAAAATAACCGCTGCCTCCAATGCTCACCCAGCATTGTTCAGGAAGTAGTGCTTCAGACTCAAGCACGGCAACGGTTTCTGCGAGCGTTGCAGCGAACTCGTACACACGGTCAGCGGAAATTGCAGGAGATGCACCGCCAAGAGTTCCCTCATAATTTGTGATGCCTGCGACGCGCACGCCGGGCGTTGTCGCAGCTGCTTGCGCGAGTTCTCGGAGTTGCCCGATGGTGCGCGATCCGGTGCGGCCGCCGGGGTTGCCGACCTCAAGCATGACATCAATGGGATGGCCTGAGCCATCGGTGAATTCAGCGCTCCCGAGCAGTTTCAGCCCTGCGAGCGAGTCTATGGTGACGAAGCACTGAAACTCGTTATCCCGCGAGAGTTCGTCACGCAGCCAGGCAATCGCCCCGGGTTCGACGAGCTGGTTGGCAAGAAATAGTCTTGAGATCCCGAAGTGTCGGTATACGCGTAACTGCGTAGGTGTCGCTGCAGTGATGCCCCACGCCCCAGCTGCGATCTGTTTGTGCGCAAGAGCAGGTGACATCGCTGTCTTCCCATGAGGCGCGATACGCACGCCGCGGGAGGTTACGTATGAAGCCATAGCCGCGATATTTTGCTCAATTGCCGAACTGCTGATGCTGAGTTGGGGGAAATCGCGATTCATATCGAACAGTGATGCGCCGATTAACGTGTTGTAGGGATCAGCGTGTGTAAACGCTGGCCCAAGCCCTTTGGTGAGGGAGAGTTCGGGGGCAGGAATCACAAGTTCCTCCTATGCTCGGAAGCGACATATCCCATGCGTCGGGAAATATCCTTAGCTGTGTTTGTGACAAGAGCGGCAAGCTCGGGGACACGGGACATCGGCACACGAGTGATTGGGCCCGAGACGCTTATGGCGTGAGTGCAGTCACCGCTTGCATCAAACACGGGTGCCGCGACACAGCGGATGCCATCTTCGTTTTCGACGTTATCAATTGCCCACCCTTGCTTGCGAATCAACTCGAGTTCCGTGCGGAGGTCGGCCTCAGTGGTGATTGTGGTGTCTGTGCGTGCGGGCATGCCGGCTTCGAACACGGCCTGAATCGCATCTTCGGTGTCGAAGGCGAGGATTGACTTGCCGACACTGGTTGAATACATGGGTTGAGTGTTGCCGATACGCGAAAACATGCGCACTGCGTGTGTGCTATCGACCTTGTCGATGTAGACCACGTGAGGTGTTGCCGCGCGAACGAAGTGGACGGTCTCAGCTGTAGCCGAGCTGAGATCGGCGAGAAGTAGGTGCATGTCTTGGCTTGGCCGCACACCAGCGAGATACGCTTGACCGAGTCGCGCTGTTTCCCAACTTAACCGGTAGGCGGTCGATGTGGGTACTTGCTCAACAAAAAACATTTCTGACATTGGCTGCAAGAGTCTTGTGACGGTGCTCTTGTTCAGATCGAGCGCTTCAGATATCTGTGTGATGGTTCTGCCCTCACCCTCGATATCCTCTCCGAGATACCGCAAAATTGAGAGTGCCTTGCGGAGGGATGCAGAGTTATTACGAGGCTGGGTAAGTGTGTTCACGTTCATTGACTCCTCATCGACCTGCGGATGCCCTGACCGGGGGACTGCTCGGTGAGTTGCCCGTTGGTAAGTACGGGGACACCCGCAATGATTACGTCCATCATGCCGTGCGCATAGGCCGTGGGGTTCTCATATGTCGCGGTGTCGTTGAGAGTGTGCGGATCTACCAACACAAAATCCGCAATCGCGCCTGGGGTTGCGGTGCCGCGGTTTCCGAGCCCGAAGCGTCGTGCAGCTCGCAACGACAAATGTTCTGCCGCATCTGCCCAACTCCAGTCCTGCCATTCGATAACATGCCGACGCAACATACGAGCGAACCCTCCCCAACCTCGCGGGTGCGGGTGGCTGCCGAGGTAGATTCCATCGGTGCTGCCAAGATGTGCGCGGTGGTTGGCGATTGTGCGGATGTTCTCAATCGATGTTGAAGCGGATTGATTGACGACGGCCCCGACTCCGAGCCTGGTGGCGACCAGCATGTCGCAGACTGCTGCACCAACTGTTGTGCCGAGGCGTCTGGCAACTTCGAGCAACGGGAGGCCCTCTGCCCAATCCCAGTCAGGATGTGGCGCAACCGTGATGGTGAGCTTGGGGAAGGTTTCGACGAGGCTTGGGAACCAGCTGCGTTCGAGGCTCTTTCGAACGAGAGGATCGGCAAGTGCATTGAGGGTTTGCTCGGGTCCGTTCTGCTGCAGGTCTGCGGGAATTATGAGCATCGCGAGGATGGTGTTGCCGCGGTGGTATGGGTACGAATCAAAACTGATGTCGGTCCCGCTATCGAGAGCTTCATCGATGACTGGGAGCGCTATTTCGGCCGGAGCATGTAGGTGTGACACGTGCAGTTGAGCGCCGGTCGTCCGCGCAAGCTCAATGAACTCACGCAGGCCGTCTGGAATGGCAAGCTCGTACCCACGAATGTGCGCGACGAGTGGCACGCCATGGTCTGCCGCAATGCGTGCATAAAGCGCCAACTCTATTTCATCTGCGAATCTATTGGGCACGTACTCGAGACCCAGCGAGATCCCTACTGCCCCCTCGCCTATAGCCTCGTTCACTATCGTTTCGGTCATATTCAGTTGGGCGCGAGTGAGCCGGGCAGCTGAGTACCCAGCAATTGAAGTTCGCACAGTACCAGCAGGAACCAGCATCGCGCTGTTAATTCGAGTGCCTTCAGAGTAATACTCGAGTAGTTGCTCGATGCTCATGCCTTCGCTGTACCCGTGAGGGGCGGGACCATTTACGGCGCTGAAATACTGCGCACCCAAAGCCGCAGATTCCGCAGTTGTCGGCGCAAAGGAAATGCCATCTTGGCCGAGGATCGCACCGGTAATTCCTTGCCGAACAAGAGCCTGTTCGATAGAGGGTCGGTGAAGAGCGCCCTCGGCATGGCTATGAGCATCGACAAATCCAGGGAGCAGGATGCGGCCAGCACCATCGATGATGGAGGCATACGAGGGTGGCTCTGCGTGCGGAGGAAGCACCGCAGCGACCTCATTGCCCGAGATTACTACGGTGCTAGGCGTGAGGCCAGACTCGGAGAGGCTTGGAAGGAGCACATTACGCAGGACGAGGTGATCTCTTAGCTCCATGAGCGTTCTCACCTCCTTCAGGCGCCGCCATGAATTGCGTCGTCGTTGACTGGTGACTACTGTGGCATAAATCTAGAAAGTTTGCAATGCAACAAAGATGGTTGCATTGCACTTCTATTCCTGGTAACTTCCCAAACAAGCTTGAACAGCTTCTCCATCTCCGACTTCCAACGACGGAAGGAACACCCATGTCAGTTATTTCTCGCTCCGCTTGTGCGGCAGGCCTCGTGGCTCTTGGTTTAGCCTCGCTCACCGCTTGTAGTCCCCCGGACACTGGGGGAGGAGGTGATGGGGACGGTCTGAATCTCACGGTTGCCGAAACCACTGCCCCATCTTCATTAGACCCACAACGTTCAGGACTCTTCGCCGATCGCTTCGCGTGGCAGTTGAGTTATGAGTGCCTCATGTCGACAAAGCCTGACGGAACGGTCGAACCGGCGCTTGCTACTGGGTACGAGCTTTCGGACGATCGCACAGAGTACACATTTACGCTTCGTGAAGGAGTGAAGTTCCATAACGATGACACTCTTGACGCCGACGACGTGGTGTACAGCTTTGATCGCTTGGCCGAAAGCGCTGAGCGTTTCGACAAGGAACTGTTCCCGACCCTCTCTCACGCTGAGAAGGTCGATGACGCGACTGTGAAGTTCATTCTTGAGAGCCCTGACGCGGGCTTTGTGAACAATATGGGGAGTCCACTGGTGTGGGGGTGCTCAATCATGAGCGCGTCATCCGACGAGGACAGCCTCGCGACTCAGATGGTCGGAACAGGTCCGTGGCAGCAGGTTGGCTACGAGCCTGAGACCAACTTGAAATTTGAACGGTATGCAGACTATTGGGGTGAGGCCACCAAGGCCGAAGCGCTGACCGTGCTGTACATCCCGAGCATGGGAACTCAAGTGAGCAATCTCAAGGCCGGAAACGTTGACATCATCTTCCCCGACCAGGGTTCAGTCGAGACGATTGAAGATGAAGGGCTCACCGTCGAGAACGTGCACACTGACTCGACCATTTTCTTGCAGATCAACAACACGAAGGCACCGTTCGACGATCCAAAGGTGCTCAAAGCAATGGCTCTTGCATTTGATCGCCAGGCCCTCGCTGACCAGGCCTATGGTGGTGCAGCACTGCCGAGCGGGTACCTCCCACCGAGCCTCGCCTGGGCTCCAAAGGTCGAAGACCTGCCGAACTACACACAAAACGTCGAGGAAGCACGCCAGCTGCTGATTGACGCTGGTCACCCCGATGGCCTTGACCTCAACCTTGCCTACATCAACGGCTACGATCCCGGTACCAACGACCTCCTTGCTGTAATGCAGAAGCAGTTGAACGATGTTGGCTTTAATGTCGAGCTTGAACCGCTCGAGGCCGCCGCCTGGAGCGAGTACCGTAGTGACCTCGAAAAGTATGAGCTGAGTTGGAACGCACAATCGTATTATGCGAATCCGTATCAGTATGTTGCGCCAGTGCCCGGTCGTCAGGGTGACGTCCCAGATTCGCTACAGCAACTCATTGATGATGCTTGGAATGCGAGCTCAGAGGAGGAGTATCAGGAAGCCCTGAGCGCGGTAGCCATGCACGAGGCGGAGCTCGTATACCCGACAATGACATTGCTCGCGAAGGATATGTTCGTCGCGCATGATCCGGCTGTGAAAGGTATTGAGGTGCCATCCAGCCAGAGCCGTACATTCCTCTCGCAGGTAACCAAGTAAGCACACCAAGTGTGGGCCGGGATATGCGTCCCGGCCCACATCTGGAAAGGTCACGAATGCTAGAGCTCAGAGATGTCTCCATCACCTACCGGGTGGGACTGAAGCCAGCGGTCTCACACATCTCGCTCACGGTCGAAGATGGTGAGCGAGTGGGAATCGTTGGTGAGTCGGGTTCTGGAAAGAGCACCTTGATCTCGGCAATCTTGCGTTCACTCCCCACCGGGGCAAAGGTCGATGGAACGATCACGTACAAAGGAAAGAACCTCGGAGCGATGGAACCGGCAAGGTTCCGTGAGCTGCGCAGCGTAGAGATCGCAAGAATTCCGCAGGATCCGCTCGCCAGTCTCAACCCGGTGATACGAGTTGGAGACCAGTTGCGTCACGTGCTGCAAGCACACCGATCCATTTCGAACCGAGCGTGTATTCCTGTAATCGAGGATGCACTCGCCGAAGTGGGTATCCCGGAGCCAGAGGACAAACGCCGTGCGTTTCCTCACGAACTCTCGGGTGGTATGCGCCAACGTGTCTTGATCGCGATGTCACTCATCAATGAGCCCGCGCTACTCATTGCAGACGAGCCCACCACTGCCCTCGACGTCACCGTGCAAGCACAGATTCTTGACCTATTACAGCAGGAGCTTGACACTCGTGGCATGTCCATGGTGCTCATCACACACGATATTGGCGTTGTGGCCGAGGTGTGCTCCCGCATTATTGTCATGCGTCACGGGACGATCGTGGAAGACGGTCAGACCCATGAACTGCTCGAAAACCCGAAACATCCGTACACGAAGCAACTTTTCGCGGCGGCGCGGATGCAGGTTGATGTGACACAGAAGAAGGCGGTGTAGATCATGGGTGATTCACCGAAATACGCGCTTGCCGCAACCGGAGTGGAACGCCGCTTCCGATTGCCACAGGACAAACTTTTTGGACCAAAACGTTACCTGCACGCAGTCGACGGAGTCGATGTGCGAGTCGAAACAGGACACACGCTCGGGGTAGTTGGTGAGTCAGGCTGCGGGAAGTCCACGCTCGGACGAGTGCTCATCGGGCTCGATAACGCGGATGGCGGCACGATCACTTGGGACGGTGAACCCGCTGGTGCCCACACGGGCAAGGTGCAGGCAGTGTTTCAGGATCCAGCGAGCGCGTTGAATCCTCGCATGCTCATCGTCGATGCGATTGCTGAAGCGATCCCGAATCTAGCGCGGTCGGGGCGCGAGGCACGTGTTGGCGAACTCATGGCACTTGTGGATCTTGATCCACAGCTCATGCACCGCTACCCGCACGAGCTTTCCGGTGGTCAGCAGCAACGCGTGTGTATCGCGCGTGCTATCGCTTCCGATCCATCATTTATTTTGCTTGACGAAGCGGTGAGTTCTCTTGATGCGTCGTTGCAGATGCAGGTCATTGATCTGCTGCGAAATTTGCAAGAACGCACAGGGACGGCATTCATCTTCATCTCGCACGACCTGCGGGCGGTTCGTGGAGTGAGCGACTGGATTGCGGTCATGTATCTTGGCCAAATTGTCGAACTTGCACCGGCTGATGAGTTCGATGAAGAGCTTCGACACCCATACTCGGTGGCGCTGCGGTCAGCGGAGCCAAGTATTCCTGGTGGCGGTTTTGCCGCGGAGCGCATAATTCTGCAGGGAGATCCGCCGAGTGCGGTTGACCTTCCTAAAGGATGTCGCTTTGCGTCACGCTGCCCTGTGGCGCAGGAGCTGTGTCATAGGGAGGCACCCGCGCTTGAATCTGATTCAGAGGGGAGGGCGATTCGTTGCCATTTCCCCGGGAGCCTCAAGCTTTCCCGCAAAGTGGAGGAGGTGAGCACCCAGTGACCAAATATGTGTTGAATCGTGTATTCGCTTCGATTGGTGTGTTGTTTGTCTTGAGCATTCTGATCTTTTTTGCCGGACGTGGTCTCGCGGGGGGAAGCCCCGCTCATATGCTCGCCGGCGCTCAGGCGTCACCCGAACGAATCATGGAGATCGAGAAAGAGCTGGGCCTCGACCGGCCGCTCGTGGTGCAATACCTCGACTGGTTATGGAACGTACTTCGCGGCGACTTTGGTACCTCGCCGATTACGGGGTTGAAGACGACCGAGGTATTGCAACAGCAAATCCCGGTGTCATTCGAACTTGCAGCCCTCAGCCTGCTGGTGGCAATCATCATAGGCGTCCCGCTCGGTGTGATCGCAGCGAAACGTGCTGGCAGCGTGATTGATGTTTCTATTCGTATCCCGATGATCCTGCTTTTCGCGATTCCCGGATTTATTACGGGCACGATTGCCATCATTCTTGCCACGAACTTCCTCACAAATTTGTACTCGCCGACGTACATCCGGTTTGAGGAGAGCCCGATAGGCAATTTGCAAACGATGATCTTGCCTGCGATTGGCGTAGGTATTCCGACCGCACCGCTCATTATGCAGATGACTCGTGCGTCGATGATTGAGGTTCTGCATCAGCCCTTCGTGGCCTCGGCGAGAGTGAACGGCTTGTCGGATCGTCTGGTGACCTATGGTTACGCGCTGCGGGCTGCGCTGCCGCCGATCCTCACGTTTGTGGGCTTCACATTTGGCACGCTCATCGGTGGGCTATTGATCGTTGAACAGATCTTTAGCCTTCCGGGACTTGGCCGAGGGATTCTTCAATCAATTAGTGCCCGCGACTTTATTCAGCTCAATGCTCAGGCGCTTGTACTCGCGAGTGCCTTCATTCTGGCTAACTTGATTGTCGATGTTCTCGTGCCCACCCTTGACCGAAGGATCGCACGCAAATGACTAGTGAACTGACTGAAACAATTGTCAACACGCTGCCAAAGGCAAAGAAGCGCAAGCTGCCGTCTCCGGTAGGTATGGTCGCATTTATCGTGCTTGGCCTGTTTGCGATTCTCGCTGTTGCTGGACCGTGGATAGCTCCATACTCGCCAAATGAACTGGGGGTCGGGGAACGTATTTTGGGACCGACTGGAGATTTCATCTTCGGCACCGATGCGCTCGGCCGGGATCAGTTCTCGCGTGTATTGATTGCGATCCGTCCAGCAGTGATCGCTGCGGTGGCGGCAACCGGCTTCGCGCTCATCGTGGGAACGGCACTCGGCCTGATTGCGGGATTCTGGGGAGGGGTGATCGACACCCTAGTGTCTCGTATCATTGATTTCCTATTCTCAATTCCTGAGTACCTGCTCGCGATTCTCGTACTCGCAATTCTCGGTCGCGGTCTGATGAATGCAGCGATCGCAATCGGTATTGTCTTCATACCGCGATTTGCGCGAACCGTGCGCAGCGCGACGCAGGAGGTTATGTCGCGCAATTACATCAGCGCCGCAAGGCTCAGCGGTCGCGGCCAAGTGTGGATCATGCTGCGTCATGTGCTGCCAAACATTACGTCCCCGCTCATCGTGATCGCCGCGATCAATCTGTCGATGTCGTCTGGGGCGTACGCGGCATTGAGCTTCCTGGGTTTTGGAGTTCGCCCCCCAAGCCCTGATTTCGGTTCGATGATTTCAGATTCGCTGCAGTACATCGGCAGCGACCCCTGGCTCATCGTTCCACCCGCGGCGGTGTTTGTGATCTTTATCCTTGCTATCAATCTCGCCGGTGACGCGATTCGCGACCTGCTTGACCCAAAAACGAAAGGTTAGGAACTGATGGCCCATCTTGTGGGAGCACAAATTGAGCAGCTGCGTGAGGTGCTAAAGGCCAGAGTTCCCGCGTTGCTTGAGACACACAGTGTGCCTGGTGTCGGTGTGTCGGTGCGTGTTGGCGGCGAAACACTGGCGCTGGGGTTTGGCGTGACCAATCTCGAGCATCCATTGCCCGTTACTGAGAACACTATTTTTCAGATCGGGTCGGTCTCGAAGACATTCGTTGGTCTTATTGCTGCCCAACTCGAGGCTGATGGACTGCTTGATATCGATGCGCCAGTGGCTCCGCTGCTCGAAGACCTAGGAGCGCTCGACCCGCGAATTACCATGCGCCACTTGCTCACTCATGGGTCAGGTATTGACGCGCAGTACATGATTGGTCGCGCACGTGAGCTGCTGGCGAACCACGCGGACGACAGCATTCAGGCATCGATCAAGCATTACGCTGATGATGAATTGATGTTTGATCCCGGCACTGGATACTCCTACTCGGGCCCCGGGTTCATGGTTGCCGGCGCTGTCATTGAGCGGGTAACGGGCAAACCGTGGGCCGACGTGTTGCAGGAACGAGTGCTTGATCCCGCTGGAATGGGGCAGACGTTCACTCAGGCCGATCAGGTCATCACACATAGAGTCGCCGCACCGCACACGGTCAGCGAGGGCATCGCGAGGCTGGCGCGGAACGAAGGGTGGCAGCTTGGCTGGCAACTGCCAGGCTGGGATGTGCCCGGTGGCGGAGTGCTCAGCACTCCTGCGGAGCTATTGAAGTATGCCGACTTTGCCGAGTCGGAAGATGCGCGCGTGAACTTTTCGAGCACACTCGCGCCTAGAAGCGAACCGGGAGTTGAGGTTGGTTACGCGTGGGTAAAGAGCTTGAAGCGTGGCTTTCCAGCTATAGGACATGATGGCCTGACGATCGGCTACGCCAGCAGATTCTTGATCCTGCCCGATGCCGACATTGCGTACTCGGTGCTCTCGAACTCGGTACTGGGAAAGCCGCTCGTGCGCGCCGTTGAATCGGTCGTGCTCGACGCGCTATTTGGAGCAGAGGAACCGCTCGAGGTTGCTTCATTCGATCCCGAGAAGTTTGCATTTCTTGAAGGGCTTTACGACTGCGGATTCTATGGTCAGGTTCGTTTGCAAATTCGGAAGGACCGTCGGGCTTTTGAGCTCATCGCTTTACCAGCGAATCGTCACGATGGGTCGTTTACGATTGACCCTTTATCAAGTCCATGGCTACTGCCGGCGGGCGAGGGTCTGCTCTCAGTAGCGCCCGGTCACAGCGACCCTGACCATTTTGTCCCGTATGTTCTCAACGATCAGGGGAAGGTTACTGCACTGCGCATTAGCTCCCGCATCGCGAAGAAGGTTGAGTAGCGATGTCGTTACGTACAGCAACGCTCCGACGGATTGAAGAGGCAGGCATCGTTGCAGTTCTGCGTGCCAGCACAACTGATCAGGCAATAGCAGCTGGAAGCGTGCTCGTTGAAGCCGGTATCTCGACAATCGAGGTGACGTTTACCGTGCCCGATGCGCCGCACGTGATACGGGAACTGCGCCAGCGTCATGGTGATGAAGTGTGTGTTGGCGCCGGTACGTTGACTGCCGTAGAACATGTGGATCAGGCGGTGATCGCGGGCGCTGAATTTCTCGTCTCACCGGGGCACATGCCACCCGTGACTCATCACGCAGTCGCAGCAGCGATTCCTACCATGATCGGCGCATTCACAGCCACCGAGGTGATGGGGGTACTGGCAGCCGGAGCCGATATTGTGAAGTTCTTTCCGGGAGGGCTCGCGGGACCCGCCGGCATCAAGGCGCTGAAGGGGCCGTTTCCCGGGGCAAAGTTTGTGCCGACGGGAGGTGTTTCAGTATCCAACCTCGCAAGTTGGTTTCATGCGGGAGCAGTTGCCGTAGGTGTAGGTGGAGAGCTCCTACCGACCTCGGCTATCGAAAGCGGAGACTTCGACACCATTCGCAAACGTGCTGCCGATTTTGTGGAGGCGTTGCGGAACAAATAACTTACCCATTGAGTACCATCGAACAGCCGTGTGTGCACGGTGCTGAACTGGTTACACAAGTAGGTACAGCGCGCCAAGCGCGGTGCAGAGGAGGATCGCGTACTCGAAGGCGCGCTGTTGAATGCGTGAGGCGATCCACCGCCCGATTAGCGCGCCCACTACGACGCCCGGCACCATGAGCAGCGCGAGTGTGAGTACCTCGGGCACGAACAGGCCGAGACTCGCCATGATCGGCACCTTCACGAGGTTGATGACGGCGAAGAACCAGGCAGCCGTGCCGAGAAATGCCTTTACCGGGAAGCCGACCGACAGAAAATACAGAGCCATCGGTGGCCCACCCGCATTCGCGACCATCGTGGTGAACCCACCGAGCGACCCGTAGCCTGAGCGGGCAAGAAGGCCGCCTGATCGTGACACCGCCGCACGTGGGCCTGAGGAGATCCCCGTCATCTTGCGTGACTTGCGAAACCGCTGCCATGCATTAAACGCGACGAGCGCGAGCAGAATCACGCCGATCGCCCGTCGTACCCACGAATCATTCGCGAACGCGAGAAACAGTGCGCCGGCCACGAGCCCCACTGCGACCGCGGGGATCAATCGAGTGAGCGTCTTCCAATCGGCATGACTCCGATAACTGATGAGCGCAAACACGTCACCGACGATAAGCATGAGCAGAAGCGCCGCAGTTGACTCCTTTGGCGGGAGAAACGCGGCGAAGATTGCGATCGAGAGCGTGTTCACGCCGGGGAGCGCCGTCTTTGATACGCCAATGAGAAGTGCCGCAAACGCAAGCAACCCCCACGCGAATGGGGGAAGGTCCAAGATTTGCAACGACACCAAATTACTGTATCGGACCCTCTCACTCGCGATGAGGGGCCCGTAAATCAAAACGGCTGTAACGTGACGTAATCTCCGATATTCAAACGTTTGGTTATGGCTAAGATAACTATTTGTAAGTGTTTGGTGATGCAGAGCCCACACCGAACCTCGAAAGCGAATCCGAGGGATGGTGCGCGATGGCTGTAGACAGCCTCAGGTGAAGAAACAGACTCAGACGAAGCGCCCGGCTACCTCGGGCAATAGTAAAAAGTTGCCATCTCGCCGAGGTATTCCGTTGGGGTGGATTCTTCCGGCGGCAGTCGTTGTGTTTTGGTTTGTCGCGTACAGCCTTGAATTGGTAAACCCGGTGATGTTCTCTTCACCGATCGAGGTCGCAAAGGCCTTCTGGGAGGC
>JBQEBC010000017.1:0-47882 GCA_052106035.1 Leucobacter sp.
AGGAGGACACCGTGAAGATCGATCTCGCAATGCTTCGAGGGCTTGAGCGTGAGAAGGAAATCCCCTTCGAAGAGCTCGCCGAGATTATCGAGCAGGCGATTCAGTCGGCATACATTCGTCATGCTGAGAATCAAAAGCTTCCCGTTCCCTCGATTGATGATGTGCGCGTCACACTTGATCGTAAGACCGGAGAGATTTCGGTGCGCGTGCCCGAGCTAGATGACGAGGGAGCCGTCATTGGAGAATCATTCATCACCACCGATGAGTTTGGCCGCGTAGCTTCAAGCGCAGCAAAGCAGGTTATCAACCAGCGACTCCGTGACCTGTCTGACGACGCCGTGCTCGGCCAGTTCAAGGACAAAGAGGGCCAGGTTGTCTCCGGTGTGATCCAGCAAGGGACAAACCCGCGCATGGTGCACATTGACCTCGGTGAGGTCGAAGCGATCCTTCCACCCGAGGAGCAAGTGCCGGGTGAGAGCTATGCGCATGGAACCCGCGTGCGTGTGTATGTGACCAGCGTCTCCAAGGGCATGAAGGGGCCGCAGATCGTAGTGTCGCGTACCCACCCTGGTCTCGTTCGGAAGCTGTTCGAACGCGAGGTCCCTGAACTCGGTGAGGGACTCGTCGAGATTGTTTCGCTTGCCCGCGAGGCTGGCCACCGCACAAAGGTAGCGGTTCGTGCGAAGCAAGCAGGCATCAACGCGAAAGGCACCTGCATCGGCGAAATGGGAAGCCGCGTGCGCGCTGTCATGAGCGAACTCGGCGAGGAGAAGATCGATATTGTCGACTACTCTCCAGAACTGCCTAAGTTTGTCGCGAACGCATTGTCGCCTGCCAAGGTGACCGATGTGTTCATGATTAATGAAACGTTGAAGCAAGTACGCGCACTCGTTCCCGATTTTCAACTTTCCCTTGCTATTGGCAAAGAGGGGCAGAATGCCCGTCTTGCTGCCAAGCTGACAGGCGCGAAGATTGATATCCAGCCGGATTCAATCATGAATGACTAACACTGGTTTCTTGTCAGTGTGCTTTCCCCAGAGGCATACTGACAAGAAGCTCACGCTGGAAGCTGGTAGTATGGATCCGATTCGGACATGTGTGGCGTGCCGGAAGCAAGCCACACGTGCGGAACTCCTTCGCCTGGTAGCTGTGGATGGTCGTCTTCTCGTAGATGAACGTGCTGTGTTGCCTGGGCGAGGCGCTTGGGTGCACGAGACCGCAGAATGTATGAATGTAACGGTGCAGCGCGGAACCTTCGCGCGTGCGCTGCGGGCGTCAGGGAAACTGGATGCTCTCCCACTAGAGAACAGGCTGAAAATGCTGATGGACAACTAATGAGCGGCTCACGATGAGGCCCGTCCGATAATCATGGTTCTCGCCTGTCTGGCGTGAACCCCAGACAGGAGAAAAGTGGCAAACCCACGCGTAAGCGAGATCGCCAAAAAGCTCAATATTGAGAGCAAAAAAGCGGTCGAAATTCTAAATAACGAGCTCAATGAGTTCGTCAAAACACCATCTTCGACGATCATGCCGCCAACGGTGCGCAAGCTCGAAGCGTTCGTAAAGGACCACCCGGAGCTCGTAAAGGCTCCTGAGGCCGACGCGAAGGCTGCAGCTGCTCCCGCGAAGAATGCTGCCCCGAAGAAGCCCGCAGGTCCGAAGCCCGGAAAACCTGCTGGCCCCAAGCCTGGTAAACCAGAAGCGACACCTGCTGCAGAGCCCGTCGAGGCCGAGAAGCCCGAGGCTCCAAAGCCAGCTGCTGAAGCACCTGCTGAGAAGCCTGCGGTTCCACAGAAGGCCACGCCGTCTCCTGCAATGCCTGGTGCGAAGAAGCCTGCTGAAAAGCCTGCTGCACAGCCCGGCGCTGCAAAAGCTGGTGCTCCAAAGCCCGGTGGGCCGCGTCCGGGAAATAACCCGTTCGCCTCAAGTCAGGGTATGGGCATTCCTCGCCCACCCCGTCCTGGGAATAACCCGTTCGCTTCAAACCAAGGAATGGGTCGCAACAAGCCCACTCCTGGCAATATTCCACGTCCAGCAGCTCCACGTCCCGGTGGCCCGGGTCGTCCGGGCGCACCTGCTCGTCCCGGCGGCGCCGGTGGTGGCGGTCGTCCAGGCGGCGGTGGCGGCGGCTTTAACCGTCCAGGCGGTGGCCCCGGTGGTCCAGGCGGCGCTCCCGGTGGTCCAGGTGGCGGTCCCCGTCCAGGCGGTGGCTTCGCAGGTCGCGGTCGTGGCGGTCGTGGCGCTGGTACCGCTGGTGCCTTCGGCCGTGGCGGCTCAAAGAACAAGGCGCGTAAGTCGAAGCGGGCGAAGCGGGCAGAATTTGAGATGCGGGAAGCGCCGTCACTGGGTGGCGTAAGCGTACCCCGCGGCAACGGAACCACACCGGTTCGTCTGCGCCGCGGTGCCTCGCTCTCTGATTTCGCTGACAAGATCGATACGAGCGCATCAAACCTCGTAACCGTGCTCTTCCACCTCGGTGAGATGGCAACGGCGACGGAGTCGCTTGATGAGGCAACGTTCGAGGTTCTGGGTGACGAACTGGGTTACAAGATCCAGATCGTTTCTCCTGACGATGAGGATCGCGAGCTTCTTGAAGCCTTCGACATCGACCTTGACGCTGAGCTTGAAGAAGAAGGCGATGACGTACTGAAGGCCCGTCCTCCAGTTGTGACCGTTATGGGCCACGTCGACCACGGTAAGACCCGACTACTCGATGCGGTTCGTCGCGCCGATGTCGGCGATGGTGAGGCCGGCGGTATCACCCAGCACATCGGTGCATACCAGGTGCACACGCAGCATGACGGTGTGGATCGTGCGCTTACCTTCATCGATACCCCGGGTCACGAGGCGTTCACCGCTATGCGTGCTCGTGGTGCGAGCGTGACCGATATCGCGGTTCTTGTAGTCGCAGCTGATGATGGCATCATGCCCCAGACGATTGAGGCACTCAACCACGCACAGTCGGCCAACGTGCCGATCGTGGTTGCAGTGAACAAGATCGATAAGGAAGAAGCCAACCCAGAGCGGGTGCGTCAGCAGCTCACCGAGTTTGGGCTCGTCGCTGAGGAGTGGGGCGGCGACGTCATGTTCGTCGACGTTTCCGCGAAGAACAACATCGGTATCAACGAGCTGCTTGACGCAGTGTTGTTGACTGCGGATGCTGGTCTCGACATGCGTGCGAACCCCGATAAGGCAGCACGCGGCGTTGCAATTGAAGCGAAGCTCGATAAGGGTCGTGGCGCGGTTGCAACCGTGCTTATCCAGTCGGGTACGCTCCACGTCGGTGACGCAATCGTTGCCGGTACCGCATACGGTCGCGTTCGTGCCATGCACGACGAGAACGGTGACGCGGTCGAGGTCGCATTGCCCTCGCGTCCAGTACAGGTTCAGGGTCTCTCGAGCGTTCCGCGCGCGGGTGACAACTTCATTGTCACTACCGAGGATCGCACGGCGCGTCAGATCGCTGAGAAGCGTGAAGCTGCCGAGCGTAATGCTCAGCTCGCGAAGGCACGCAAGCGCATCAGCCTTGAGGACTTCACGAAGGCGCTTGAGGATGGCAAGGTTGAGTCGCTCAACCTCATCATCAAGGGTGACGTTTCGGGTGCTGTTGAGGCACTTGAAGAGTCGCTCATGAAGATCGAGGTCGACGATTCGGTGCAGCTACGTATTCTGCACCGCGGCGTTGGTGCGGTCACGGAGTCGGACGTGGATCTTGCCACGATCGACAACGCGATCGTCATCGGCTTCAACGTGCGCCCCGATGTCAAGGCTCGCGAGCGCGCAGCGCGCGAGGGCATCGACATCCGCTTCTACAACGTCATCTACAACGCGCTTGATGACATTGAGAACTCGCTCACGGGCATGCTCAAGCCAGAGTACGAAGAGGTCAAGTCGGGTGTTGCAGAGGTCCGTGAGGTCTTCCGCTCATCGAAGTTCGGCAACATCGCCGGTGTCATTGTGCGCAGCGGTACCATCACGCGTAACGCAAAGGCACGTGTCATCCGCGAGGGTGTCGTAGTCGCAGACGGCCTGGCCATTGAGTCGCTGCGTCGCTTCAAAGACGATGTCACCGAGGTCAAGACTGACTTCGAGGCTGGCATCGGACTTGGTAAGCACAACGACATTCAGATTGGTGACGAGATCGAGACCACTGAAATGGTCGAGAAACCTCGCTCGTAACTGAGTAAAAAGTAATGGTCGGAACCCATCGGGTTCCGACCATTACTTTTTTGTTGGAAGCTACCTGTTCCGTGTGAATCTGCGACCGCTCACTTTTGGGGGAAGGACCAGGAGAATAAGCAGTACCAGGCCGCCGAAGAACGGCACGCACCCTAAGAAGAAGAATGGCCCTGCGAGGTCTGCATCGTGTAGCCTGCGCCAGGTAATCGCCAGTGACGGAATGAGCAGGCCGACCCAGATAACGAGTGCGCACAATGCGAACAGTGTTTCAACCCCGTCGACGAAGGAGTAGGAGATACTCGCTGACAGGTGCATCGCATCGAGGAGAGCGCCCGTGACTATGGTGAGAAGGCTCAGGCCAACGCCAAAGATCAGTGCAACCCACCAGAACTCACTGCTTGACGCCCGACCAGAGAATACTGCGTAATTTTTGAAGAATCGTGTAAATGCCTGGGGAAGACTTGCCCCATACAGTGGACGTGACGGATCTGCCGGGTGTGCCGCGCCGTCGAACGGTTCGCCTGGACCGGGTGCAGGAAGCCCCTGATACGGCGGATACGCGTATGGCTGGCCCGGCACCACATATGGTTGCCCGGACGGCGCATATTGCTGCGTCGGAGCCCATTGTTGAGCAGGCGGCTGCGGAGGCAACGGCTGCTGCGGCACGGGCTGCACTGCGTTGTACTGAGGCGAGCTGTACTGAGGCGGAGCGTACCGCGGTGGCGTAGTTTGCGGGGGTGTTACCGGAGGCGCAACCTGCGGTGGGGCGTATCGCGGCGTCTGCGGCGCTCTCGGCGGCTGTGCGTCACCTTCTGGCTGTTGCGGTGTCGCGGGTGTGTCGTTCATACTGCCCTCTCGTACGTGAACGGTTTCTTCAATCGTAGAGGCGTTGCGTGTGGGCTCGCGCAGGTAGGCTATAAGTATGAGTAATCCACGCGCAGGAAAGGTCGCCGAGCGCATTCACCAGATTGTCGCTCGTCGGCTCGATAAGGGTCTTCGCGACCCACGGCTTGGGTTCGTTACGATCACAGATGTGCGTGTGACTGGCGACCTGCAAAACGCAAGCATCTTTTACACGGTGTATGGGGATGAGGCTTCGCAGACCGACACTGCGGCGGCGCTTAAGGCAGCGACGGGCATGTTCCGTACCGAGGTCGGCAAGCAACTCGGCACCCGGCTCACGCCCACGCTCGAATTCATCCACGACGAACTCCCGTCCTCGGCAGAACATCTGAACGAGCTCCTCGCCGAGGCAAAGCGCCGAGACGATGAAGCCCGCGATCTCGCGGCGTCGGCAACGTACGCTGGCGAAGCAGACCCGTACTCGAAGCCGGAGCGCGAGCACGACAGCGCCGAGGGTGAAGCCGAGGACGATGCTGACGACGACGCTGACCTCGACGTGGAGTTGGATGACGACTTCGATGAGGAAGACGAGGACGGCCTTGACGAGGACGAGCTTGAGGACGACGAGCAGCGCGACTGAATCAACGAGCAGCGCGACTGAATCGTTGACAGCGCGCAGCGAACCGCACTGCTAGGGAAGCTTGAGTCGACCTTCGTACTCGATCACGAGCCCGTCCGCGAGTAGTGAGTCGAGTGCGCGCTGCGGCTGTGCCGCATCTTTCGTGCCGCCGTGTGCACCTGCGTCGAGGGCCTTGCTGCGTTCCACTGCATGCTCAGCGGATCGCAGGAGCTGCATGATTCGCCCGCGCACTTGACGGTCACTCCCCGCAAACGCAGCCTGCTTTGGCCGCTTCTTTGGGGCATTGTCTGGATATCCTGCGCCCCTCCATTCACACAAGTGTGCAATGGGGCATTCACCGCACCGAGGCGTGCGGGCGACGCAGACGGTTGCGCCAAGTTCCATGGCTGCGGCATTGAATGTGGCGGCTTCTTTGGGGTCTTCGGGGAGCAATGCCGACATGTCATCGAGGTCGCGAGGTGCTGGCATGCCCGCGGCAGCTTTGCCATGAACTGCACGGGCGATCACTCGTCTCGTATTTGTGTCAACCACCGGGTGTCGCTCTTGAAACGCGAACGCAGCAACTGCGCGAGCTGTGTACGGCCCAACTCCAGTGAGCGCGAGAAGAGCGTCTACATCGAAAGGCACCTCATCGCCATGTACCTCTGCGATTTCGACGGCCGCTCGGTGCAACCAGAGTGCTCTTCGGGGGTAACCGAGCCGTTTCCATGCGCGAACGGCTTCCCCTGGTTCGGCCTGGGCAAGCGCAGAAGGGGTTGGCCACTTCTGCATCCACTCGATCCAGTGCGGTACGACGCGATCTACCTGAGTTTGTTGCGACATGAATTCAGACACGAGGATGCCCCAGGCACTGGTGCTGGGATCCCGCCAGGGGAGGGGACGCGCATTGCGAGAAAACCAGTCGCACAGCGGGCGTGACAGCGCGGCAGTCAAATCGGTATTGGGGAACGTGCTCACCCCACGAGTGTACGAGGCTCTGTCACTGTGTGATTGCTTCTCCGGCGTGTTTACTCCCGCAATCGGAGCATGTGTTTGAAGTGACGCCGCTAAGGTGGGGGGGGTGAAGTTTGAATCGATGTCACAGGGTGCGATCGTGCTGGTGGACAAGAACGAGGGCTGGACCAGCCATGACGTGGTTGCGAAGTCGCGCCGTGCGCTCGGAACCCGAAAGGTTGGGCATGCGGGCACGCTTGACCCGATGGCCACGGGTCTCTTGGTGCTGGGTGCTGGTCCTGCGACGAGACTGCTCACGCACCTTGTCGGGCTTGATAAAACCTATGAAACAACGATCCGCCTCGGCTCAACTACTGTGACCGATGACCGCGAGGGTGAGGTTACTGCGACCGCGAATGCCGAAGATATTGCGAGAGTACTCGCAGACCCCGCCCGCATCGCTGCAGCGGTAGCGAAGCTCACTGGGGCGATCGAGCAGTCGCCGAGTGCCGTCAGCGCGATCAAAGTGGATGGGAAGCGCGCGTACGACCGGGTGCGTGCGGGAGAAACGGTCGAACTCAAGAAGCGCCCGGTGACGATCCACTCCTTCGAAATCGGCGAGCCGCGGGTCGTGAACGGAGGGATCGATATTGATGCGTCCGTGCGCTGTTCGACAGGGACGTACGTTCGTGCGCTGGCTCGCGATCTGGGGGCGGACCTGGGAATTGGTGGGCACCTGACGGTGCTCAGACGTACCGAAGTCGGGCCGTTTCGGGTGGACGCTGCGACGAAGCACGCTCAGTTGGTCGGCGACCCTGACACACCGGGTGATGCGGGTGTGCTTCATGCGCCCGCAGATATTGCGCGGATCCTGTTCCCCGCGCTCGAACTCACCCCAGATGAGGCACGTGACCTTTCAAATGGGAAGCGGCTCCCAGTTGATCCCGAGCGACATGCACCGGCTCCGCTCGTCGCGGCGATTTTGCCTGCAGCGTCAGCGCGCAGCGACAGCGACAGTGGCAGTGGCAGTGATGCGGCCACAGACAGGCTCGTCGGCCTCGTGGAAATTCGTGGGGGACGAACGCGGGTTGTGACGAACTTCCCGGCTCCCGCAGACGCCAGCCCAGTTGACGCAAAAAAAGCAGGTCACACAGCATGATCCTTTGGTACGGTGTCACGACAATTGCAATTGGGCTTATCTCTGCAGTCATCTGCATCGTCGAGGCTGCAAGAAAACGGCAGCCGAACGACTACACCATGGGCGCGACCGTGCTTGTCGCGATCCTGTTGCTCATACAGATCATCATCAGTATCGTGGCGCCCCTCACAGGGAACCCGCCAGAGGGCGACCTGCTCGAATTCTGGATGTACCTCATTGTCGCGTTTGCTCTTCCGATCGGCTCGGGAATTTGGGCGCTCATAGATCGAACGCCAGCGGCAAATCTTGTCCTCGCCGTTGTGTCGTTGGCGGTCGCGGTGATGACCTATCGCATGCTCGTGATCTGGGGGCTGTGATCGAAGCCTCACTGCGGGATTCCGCCGGTACAATTGAACGCGTGCCAGAAGTAGCGGAAAAGACAATGGAACCCACACCTGCGGAGCGCATGGGTGGCCTGGGCAGAGTGCTCATCGCCGTATACATCGTGCTCGCACTTGCCGCAACATTCCGTTCCGTGTACCAAATCATCGCGAAGTTCGATGAAGCGCCACTTGCCTACTCGCTTTCTGCATTGGCGGGCATCGTGTACATCGTTGCGACGGTAGCACTCATCAGACGCGGTCGCGGTGCCTGGCGATGGATCGCCTGGGCGGCGCTCACATTTGAACTCGCAGGTGTGCTCATCGTAGGCACACTGAGTGTCGTGGCTCCTCAGCTATTTGGTCATCCATCAGTGTGGTCCATGTTTGGGCAGGGATACGTGTTCATTCCGCTCGTGCTTCCCGTGCTCGGCCTCATCTGGTTGTATCAGGAAGGGAAGCGCATCTCATGCAAGTGATCTCGTCGCTCGAAGCCCTGAAGTCTGCGGACTTCCCTCAAGGTTCTGTCGTTGCAGTCGGCAAGTTCGACGGCGTGCATCTTGGGCACCGCGCGATTATCGGATCGCTGCAGCGAGAAGCAAGCGAGCACGGACTTGCATCGGTCGTGTTCACGTTCACGAATAACCCCTTGAGTTTTCTCAATCCGAGCGCCTGCCCCGAGCCACTATCGAGCCCGGCTCAGCGTCTTGAGCTCCTCGAAGCAGCGGGTGTCGAATACTGCGTCATGGTCGATTTTGACGAGGAATTCTCATTGATTACGGCGCGCGAGTTTATTGATGAATTACTTGTGGACAGGTTGCACGTGCGGCACGTCATCTTGGGCGGAGATTTCCGGTTTGGGCATAAGGGCCTGGGCGATGATGAGTTGCTGCGTGCGATTGGCGCGGAGCGCGGGTTTACGGTCGAGGTTGTTGAGAATGTGAACGATGTGGCTCGTGGCGCGGTGTCATCATCGCGTATCCGCGAGGCTGTGCGCGTCGGAGATGTCGCTCTTGCGGGTGAGATGCTTGGGCGCCCATATTCAGTTCGTGGCACTGTGGTGCACGGGGACGCAAGGGGGCGCGAACTCGGGTTCCCGACCGCAAACCTCGGCGGCGACGTCGAAGGGCTTGTGCCCGCTGACGGAGTATACGCGGGAACGGTCGTGATCGATGGGAGCGAATATCTCGCTGCAATCTCGGTTGGTGTGAACTTAACCTTTGATCCGAACGGAACGCCTCGCGTTGAGGCATTCGTGCTTGATTTTGATGCGGACCTGTACGGGAAGCAGATCGTGGTGCGGTTCGTGGAGCGGATCCGACCGATGCTGCCGTTTGAATCGGCAGGGGCGCTTGTCGATCGGATGCACGATGATGTCACTGAAACTCGGGAACTTTTCAAGAATCGATGATTCTCATACCGAGCGACGGTATTGAGGTGTTAAGATAGCTATACGGTTGCGTTAAGTCTTGTGAACCCCGTGTTGTACACGGTTCAGGTCCTAGGCATTTGGCAGCTTTCCCAGCCACTATGCGGCGATCTCATGTCGCAGGCGAGCATCCACCAGGAGAACAATTGGCAACTACGACTGCCACGCGCCAGCAATCACGCAAGTCACGTTCTGGCTCACCGCGTAAACAGGCGCACAACGAGGGCATCATCCCGCTACTCGCACGCGCGGTCCGTGAGGTTGAAGCTTCCGCGCAACGCGGCAAGACGAGCCCACAAAATCGCACGAAATTTCAGGTCATCGCACTGCTGATGCGCGAGGAGCGCGCTCGGGTGAAGACTGATGATGCGGTGAGCGATGCTGAACGCGCTGAAACGCTCAAGCGCCTTGACGGTGTCGCATCGATCCTCGCGAAGACCGCGGCTCGGGACACCAGCCTTATCGCGTTGCTTGAGCCCGCTGCGAACATCACAGATTCGACACGTCAGTTGAAACGCAAGATGCTCACTCAGGCGGGTATCGAGGTGCCTGAAGAGGCGCCAGCTGCGGCTGTGCAGACGAAAGCCATCGTTCCGCCCGAGCTCGCAGAACGCCAGGTGGAGCCTGCTGGCATTGATGCACGTATGCTCGCCAATCCTTTCCTTTCGCCATCGCTCGAAGCGCCGAAGCGCCCCACTCCGGTTGTGCGACTCGCCAACTGGGAGCTGCTGACCCCGTTGCTGAAGTCTTTTGAACAGGGTGGCAATGGCCCCGCGTGCATGCCGCTCCCCGAGGCGCCAATTCCAGATCGGCTGTCTCCGCAGGGACACGAACTTATGCCGCACCAGGCTCGTTTTCTTGCGAGCGTGGCGGACGGGCACCGAAGCTTCTTGCTTGCGGATGAGCCGGGATTGGGGAAGACCGCGCAGTCGGTCATCGCGGCATCGGTCGCCGATGCCTACCCATTGCTCGTTGTCGTACCAAACGTCGTGAAGATGAACTGGGCGCGTGAAGTCGAACGCTGGACACCGCAGCGCACCGTCACCGTGATTCACGGCGACGGTGCTGAGATTGATGCGTTCGCTGACGTGTTTGTCGTGAATTACGACATTCTTGATCGTCACTTGAGTTGGATCTCTCGCTTCGGGTTCAAAGGCATGGTCGTTGACGAGGCGCACATGATCAAGAACGTGCAATCTCAGCGGTCACGCAACGTTCTCACTCTTGCTGAAAGCATTCGTGAGCGCACCCGCGGTACTGATCCTCTGCTGATCGCACTCACCGGTACGCCGCTCATCAACGACATTGATGACTTTCGCGCGATTTGGCGCTACCTCGGCTGGACCGATGCGGATCGTCCAGGGTCAGATCTCCTCGCGAAGCTGGAGAACAATGGCTGGACTCCCGCAGATTCTTCGTTCTATCGGGAGGCGCGCCAGAGCGTCATTGACATGGGCATTGTGCGCAGACGCAAGATCGATGTTGCAGCAGATCTGCCCGCGAAGCGCGTGGTGGATCTCCCGGTCGAACTTGACGATGAGCTTGGGCGCGGCATCATGGAAGCTGAAGCAAAGCTTGCGCAGAAGCTGCTCGCTCGCTTCACTGCGGTGAAGAGTGGAAAGCTCGGGGAGAAGCTCAGCAACGAGGCCATCATTCGTATGGTGTGCGCGCAGGAGCTCGAGGAGTCGAACGCATCGGCAGACGGTATGAATGTCTTTTCGATGGTGCGTACCATCGGCGAGGCAAAAGCCGGGCTTGCGGTTGACTACACCGCACAGCTCGCACGTTCTGTCGGCAAGGTCGTATTCTTCGCGAAGCATATTGACGTTATGGACCGTGCTGAGCGCCAGCTCGCCGAGAACGGTATTCGTACTGTCTCGATCCGTGGAGACCAGACCGCGTCGTTCCGTCAGGAGCAGATCGATGCGTTCAACAACGACCCCGAGGTGTCGGTTGCGGTATGTTCGCTCACCGCTGCGGGTGTTGGCGTGAACCTTCAATCATCGTCGAACGTGGTGCTTGCGGAGCTCAGCTGGACTGACGCGGAGCAGACGCAGGCCATTGACCGTGTGCACCGCATCGGCCAGGATGAGCCAGTTACCGCTTGGCGGATCATCGCCGCGCAAACGATCGACGCGAAAATCGCGGAGCTCATCGATGGCAAGGCTGGGCTCGCGGCGCGCGCGCTCGATGGTGCTGCTCAGGTGGATGAGGACGCGGATCCCGTGCAACTGCTTGCCCTCATGGGCGTGCTCACGCAGGCAGTGAGCGAGGCAGCGCTCTAGCGCAGCTTGTCGCTGGCTGATTCTCAGCCCTCATTGGCATGAATCTGCATGTCAGTTGGGTTCGTGCCACCAGTAGCATTGGCCTATGCGTATAGGTGTGCTTTGCTCGGGGGGCGACAGCCCCGGTATGAACGCTGCGATACGGGGGAGTGTGCTCCGTGGTGTTGACGTGCACGGGTTCGAGATGGTCGGCTTTATTGATGGTTGGCGCGGGTTTCACGACGGGGAGTATATTGCGCTCGACCGCCCTGCGGTGCGGGGGCTTTCGCCGCTCGGTGGTGTGTTCATCGGCACGAGTCGCGTTCCGCCGTTTAGTGAAATCCCTTCGAGAGATGAGGTTGCCGCGTTTCGCGGGAAGATGGCGGAATACGGGCTCGATGGGTTCATTCTCATTGGCGGGAATGGGACACAAACTGTGTCTCGCATTCTTTCTGGAGAAGGCATCAACGTTGTGGGGCTGCCAAAGACGATCGATAACGATCTTGCGGGCACCGATTACACGTTCGGCTTCGATACCGCGGTATCGATCGCGTCCGAGGCGATTGATAGATTGCGCACAACAGGCGAGTCTCACAGCCGATGCATGGTGCTTGAGGTGATGGGGCGCGATGCTGGGTGGATCGCGTTGCACGCCGGAATGGCCGGCGGCGCACAGGCGATACTGATTCCTGAGTACCCGGAAAGCCTCGCGCAGGTGTGCGAGTGGGTGGCAAGTGTGCGAGATCGCGGCCGCTCGTCGCTCGTCGTAGTTGCCGAAGGGTTCACACCTTTGGGCGATGAAGAGGCCGTCACCCGTGAAGGGCTTGATGGGTTTGGGCGGCGTCGGCTCGGCGGTATTGCTGAGGTACTTGCGCCGCTGATCGAGGAGCACACGGGTATTGAGACGCGCGCAACTGTGCTCGGCCATGTGCAGCGAGGCGGGTCACCAACTGCGTTTGACCGAGTGCTCGCCACCCGAACTGGGATTGCCGGAGCAGACGCCGTGCTTGCGGGAGATTGGGGGAAGATGGCAGGTCTTCACGGTGATCGCATTGAGCTAGTGCCATTCTCGGAAGCGGTGGGAACGCTCAAAACGGTGCCAGAGGAACGGTATACGGAAGTGCGTCTAAACTTTGGCTAACTGTGACCAGGGTAGTGATTGAACTAGTTCTTGTTTGTGCGTTCAACTTTGACTATGCTAATTCAAACCTAGCCCTCAATGACGAAAGGCAGTAGGAAAGAATGGTTTCGATCCACACTCGTGTTGCAAAACGCAGCACCCTCCTTGCGGGAGTCGCACTGGCGGCGCTCGTGCTCAGCGCATGCTCGAGCACCGCACCCACGACCGATGAGACTGGTAACAACTCATTACTCAGTGCAGAGGAGTGCCAGCGAAACCAAGACGCAGGCACCATCACGTACATCTCGGGATATGGCTACTCAGCGAGCGCCGGCCAGATGGATGTCTTCGTCGCTGAAGAGCTTGGCTACTTCGATGACCTGTGCCTGGACGTTGAGATCAATGCGGCCGGTGCGAATGGTCAGCAGCTCGTCGCCGCAGGCCAAGCGCAGTTCACTGAATTGGGCTCTGCATCGGACGTGATGCTCGCCGCGGCGAACAGCAAGAACCTCACCGCAATTGCGACCTATGGCACCACATCACCATTCTCGATCTTTGCGAACAAAGAGATTAAAGATTTGAAGGATCTCGAGGGGAAGAAACTCGGATACTTCATTAACCTCACGCCCATCGCCTCTGCGATGCTCGATGCAGCTGGCGTTGATATTGACAAAGTTGAACTCATCAAGATGACGAACTACGACCCTACGGTCGTCACCCGTGGCCAGGTCGACGCAATCGTTGGCTACGCATCAAATCAGCCTGAAGCGCTGCGCGCGATGGGTGAAGAATTCACCGAATTTTTCCCCGCCGACTATGACCTCGCGGGAACATACAACGTCATGGAGGTGAACTCACAGTTCCTTGGTGAGAACCGTGAGGTGGTTGCTGATTTCATGCGGGCATCGCTCAAAGCCATCCAGCACTGCCTCGATGACGAGGCCGATTGCGTGAAAATTGTGAGTGACCTTGCGGCCGAGAACAATCAGGGCGAGGCTTTCCCAGAGGAACAGCAGACGCGCACTTGGAAAGTCGAATCAGAGTGGGTCCGCGACAGCGCCGCCGGCCCCCCGGGTGTCATGTCTCCTGAGGCTTGGGACGGCGAGGCGGAGCTCGTGAAGAAGTACGGCGACATCAAGGATTTGCCACCGGTGAGCAGCATGGTCGACATGGATCTCGTGAACGACCTCTACGCAGACGGCAAGCTCATCTGGCCCGGTGACGAGTAAATGGGATCCGAGCTGTCTTCGGGAGTTGAGATCGCCAACGTCACCAAACGATTCGGTGCACCCGGAAGCGAAGTAACGGTGCTCTCCGACATCAACATCACGATTCAACCCGGTGAGTTTGTGTCGGTGATCGGCCCGTCAGGGTGTGGCAAGTCGACCTTACTCAAGGTGGTCGCAGGGCTGCTCGAGCAAAACGAGGGATCGGTGCACATCGGTGGCCAATCTGTGCGTGCGGCGGCCAAGGAGAAACACATTGGGCTGGTGCCCCAGGCGCCCGCGCTGTTGCCGTGGCGAAACGTGCGTGACAACGTGCAGCTACCGGTGAAAGTGAATAAGGCTGCGAATGCTGGGCGATCGCTGCGCAACCCCGACGATCTGCTTCGGTCGTTTGGGCTCGGAGACGCCCTCGATAAATTTCCGGGGCAGCTTTCTGGCGGAATGCAGCAGCGCGTAGCGATCGCACGGGCGTTCGCATTTGATCCAACGATCTTGCTCATGGACGAGCCGTTTTCGGCACTCGACGAGATGAACCGTGATCAGCAGCGGCTCGGTCTCCTCGATTTTTGGCAGTCGAACCGCAAATCAGTGATGTTTGTGACGCACTCGGTGCCAGAAGCGATCATGCTTTCCGACCGTATCGTGATCATGGCTGCCTACCCGGGACGTGTCGCCGAGATTATCGACGTATCTCTCTCGCGTCCGAGGACTGAGGAAGCATACGCGAGCGATGCGTTCCGAGATCTTGAGGGATACGTTCGAAGCCGCCTGCGTGACGTGATGGGAGATGAGCGTGTCTAACGTCGATGGTCAATCCAACACGCAGTCGATCGCTACGGTGACACTCGGAACGCCTCGCAGAACCCCGAACTGGGTGCGACCCCGAGTGTGGGTTCCCACGACGATCACGTTTGTAATCGCAGCGGCTCTGTGGCAGCTCATTGCCTTCTTGAATCCATATGTGCTGCCGAGTCTCGGCGCCGTCGGGTCAAGCCTCATCAGTGATCCGCTGATGTACTGGAACAACTTCCTGGTCACTCTGCAGGAGGTCGCGATTGGTGCGACTGGCGGCATTCTCGCCGGCTTCTGTATCGCTGTGTTGATGTGTGAATTCAACGTGGTTGAGCGGGCACTCATGCCGCTGATTGTCATCATCATGGTGACACCGGTTGTTGCCATCGCGCCTGCGCTCGTCGTGGCCTTTGGCTTCAGCATGATTCCGAAGTACATCGTGACGGCACTCGTGGTGTTCTTCCCAATCCTCGTGAACTCGCTTGCAGGTCTTCGTGGCGTGGATCCGCGCGCGCTCGATGTGCTGCGCACCCTGCACGCATCGCGCTGGGAGATCTTTCGTGACCTGCGATTCCCGGGCAGCATGCCGTTCGTGTTTGCGGGGTTGCGCACGAGTCTTCCCCTTGCAGTGGTTGGTGCTGCGGTTGCTGAGTTTGTTGCCGCAGGTCAGCAAGCGGGTCTTGGGTCCTTGGTGACCACGGCCGCGGCCCAAGCAAACCTCCCGGTCACCTGGGCCGCAATTTTCTTGCTGGCGGTCATGGGCGTCCTACTTATTGTGATTCTCGCACTCGTGCGCAAACGCGTGCTGTGGTGGAGCGACGGAGAAGTGGTTGCGCAATAGGCGCAGTCACTTCAGAAAAGGATTATGAAAATGAAACAGCTTCGGTTTGGTCTCTTTGAGAATGCCCAGGCAAACGACTCGGGTCGCGCGACGTGGCGTCATCCTGAGAATGAACGTGATCACTTCGACTCGCTTGAGTACTGGATGAAGATTGCCGAGATCTGTGAAGATTCGGGACTCGACTTCCTCTTTCTTGCTGATGCGTGGGGGTGGGCCGATGTGAATGGAGAACGCCCTGAGATTGCTTCGGTGGAAGGGCTGGACCTCCCCAGGCTCGATCCGTTCATCGTCGCCTCCGCGATTCTGGCGCGCACCGAGAAGCTTGGCATCGTAATGACTGGCTCAACGCTGCTTGAACAGCCCTACGCGTTTGCGCGCAAGATGGGCACGCTTGACCTTCTCTCAAAGGGGCGCATCGGTTGGAACGTGGTGACGACGGGAACTGCCGAAACTGCGGTGCAGGCGTTTGGGGTGCCGATGGTCGCCCACGACGATCGATACAAGATGGCTGACGATTTTATGCATCTCGTGTACAAGCTTTGGGAGGCTGCGTGGGAGCCTGATGCGCTCACGCGTGACAAGCAGGGCAACTTCGCTGACCCGTCGAAGGTGCACCGCATTTCGCACGAGGGCGAGTATTTCCGCTCGAATGGCTACGGCAACACCTCGTATTCACCGCAGGGCACACCGGTTCTATTCCAAGCGGGGGCGTCCCCCGCTGGGAGGTCGTTCGGCGGTCGTCACGGTGAATGCATGTTCGTTGGTGGCGGGTCAGTTGAGCAACTCGCTGCCCACAGCAAGGCGATTCGTGAGGCTGCCGTCGATTCGGGGAGAAACGCGCATGACGTGAAGATCATGTCTGAGTTTCGATGCGTTATTGCCGACACAGAAGAGGAGGCGAAAGCGAAGTACCAAGAGGTGCTGGATTCGCAAACCTCAGACGTAACCGTCGCCTCCTACGCATGGTTCACGGGTCTTGATCTCTCTGCATACGATCCAGCGACACCGATGTCGGAGCTGCACACCGAGCTCTCGCAGTCGCAGGTATCGCGCTTTGCCGGCATGACCGTGGGTGATGTGCTTGAAGATTGGCACGAGCACGGCGTTGGGTCAAAGGCATTCGTTGGTACACCAGAACAGGTGGCGGATCGCGTGATCGAGTTGGCCGAAGGCGCAGACCTTGATGGGTTCTTGATTTCTCCCGTTATCCAGCCTGGGTCGACGATCGACTTTGTCGAGCGGGTGATGCCGATTCTTCGAGAACGTGGCGTGATCGCGCCGAGCTCTGGGAAGACGCTCCGTGAGCAACTGCTCGGTGGCGAAGCCACGCTCCCCGGAAACCACCCCGCGGCAACCTACCGACACTGATCAAGGCCAATTTCCATGACACACGTGGGTTCCGTCTGCGTAGTCGGCAGCATCAATGCTGACCGTTATATAGGTCTCGCCCGGCTTCCACAGTTGGGCGAGACGATACTCGGAACCGGCCTCGGGCTGTACCCGGGTGGGAAAGGGCTCAACCAGGCTGTTGCTGCGGCCCGGTGTGGTGCCGCGACTCGCATGTGCGGTGCGCTCGGGAGAGACGTCGAAGGTCGGTATTTGCGTGAGGTGATGGACGACGCGGGTGTCAATCGTGATTATGTCCGATCTGCACCAGGCGCGAGCGGCGCAGCCTACGTGTTCTCGCTTCCAGGGGCCGAGAACAGCATCGTGGTGGCGAGGGGTGCGAATGTGCTCGTGAGCGAGGAGGATGCGGTGTCTGCCGTGCGAGGGACCGACGTAGCGCTCGTGCAGCTCGAGATTGAGCCGGTTGTTGCGAAGCGTGCGCTCATGAGCGCCCGTGAGGCAGGCACGGTCACTGTGTTGAATGCTGCACCCGCACACCCATCAGCGATCGAGATGCTCGACTATGTTGACGTGCTCGTTGTGAACGACGGTGAAGCTGAGGCGCTCGGCGGGATCGAAGGTCTGCGCCAGCGGGTCACCGTGATCCGCACCCGTGGTGCTGATGGGAGCACGGTGTACCCGCTCGGTGAAGCAGCCTATGACGTAGCAGCGTTCCCGATTGATCCGGTAGACACAACAGGCGCCGGAGATGCGTTCTGTGGTGGGCTCGCCGCGGCGCTCGCGCGAGGGGACTCGCTTACGGAGGCTGTGCGTGTTGCCTCTGCTGCAGGTGCGATTGTGGCGCGGGAGCGTGGCGCACAAACCACCGCGCTCACGCGAGAGGCAGCGGATCAGCTCGTGGCGTCTTCGCCAGCGAACCGGTAGTCACCATTCTTGAGCCGCCCAACGAGTTGTTGAGCCCAGACCTGTTCAGCACGGAGGCGCCCAGAGGAGAGATCAAAAATCTCGCGGACGTACTTCGGTGTCGTTTCGGATGCGAGCGTGTCTTCGACATGGAATCCGTTGGCCAGTACGATCGCATCTATTTTAGAGATGCGGTGTTCCAGGCCGGCAATGACCTCCTGACGGCTCAGGATGAACATGAACGAGGCGATCGTCATGACAGCCTTGGTGTCAAATGCCTCGACGTTCCAGAGCGTATCTCGGATCATGCGATAGAGCTCAACCTCGCCAGTGGGAGAAATCGTGTAGGTCGTGCGGGCTGGACGTTTGCCGTTGGTTTCCGTGCCGCTCTCAATGATGTAGCCATCTTGTTCGAGCGATCGCAGCGCGTTGTAAATCGAACCCGGTTGGATGTTTGCCCACTCGTCAACGTGCCACGTGGAAAGCTCACGGCGCAGGAAGTACCCGTGCACCGGCTGAAACTGATAAACAGCGCCGAGGATGACGAGGCGTGTAGGGGACGACATGTGCCCATGCTATCCGGTAATGTTTCTTGTTTGCATGATCAAGAGATGGTACCGTTTTATATAGACAAACTTGACTAAGGAGGATTAATGCGAATCCACAGCAACGCGATCGATATGCCGGCCGATATGCCTGTCGACTTGGCGCTTCGGAGAGCGTTCTCCTCGTTTCCGACCGGAGTAGTTGCGGTCTGCGGTACAACTTCAGATGGAACCCGAGCGGGTATGGCAGTGAACTCTTTCACCTCTATCTCGCTCGATCCGCCGCTTGTCGCGATGAGCGTTGCTCGAACATCGCGAACCTGGCCAGTACTCAAAGACAGCGAATCCCTCGGTCTGAGTGTGCTTGGCAGCAGACAGGAGCAAGTCAGTCGAAACCTTGCCGCGCGCGAGGGTGACCGTTTCGGCGGTGCAGCATGGGCTCAGGGGGAGAACGGGGCGATTCATCTTGAAGATGCCGCTCTCTGGCTCACCTGCGGTGTTCACTCCGAGATCGATGCCGGTGATCACATCATCGTATTGCTCCGCGTCGATGGGATGCACTATTTCCAAGACGTTGAACCGCTGGTGTTTCACCAGAGCCGTTACCGTGCAATCGTCGAGTAGCGACGGTACCGACTCATGGATATGCAGCAACACACAACAGCGAGATACGCGGGCGTCGTCATCCACGGAAATGGACGAGGGAAGACCCTAGGATTCCCCACCGCCAATCTAGAACTTGCAGTACCCGCCCCATTAGACGGGGTGTATTCCGCATGGGCACGTGTCGGCTCAGGATCGTGGCGCGGGGCAACGATCAGTGTCGGAGACAACCCCACCTTCAAGAACGTCGGGTCGAGGCGGGTGGAGTGCCACATCCACGATCTGCGGGACGATCTTTACGGCCAGTCCGTAGAGATTGAGCTTGTCGCATTTCTCCGAGCAATGATCGCGTTTGCCGACGCGCAAGAATTGATTGACCACACGAAGGCCGACGTCGTGCGTTCGCGCAACATACTCAGCCGAGCAGCGTTGCCCGCCGAGCAACACCAGCTCAAAGCCCGAGCTTAGCCTTCACGTCGTTCAGTGAGGGGTTTGTCTCCGTGGATCCGTCGGGGTAGACGACAGTTGGCACTGTTTGATTGCCGCCGTTCACCTGCTCAACGAGCTCGGGTGTACCCGGAGTGTTCTCAATGTCGATCTCGGTATACGGAATGCCAGTTGCATCAAGCATGATCTTCAAGCGTTTGCAGTAGCCGCACCACTCGGTCGAAAACATGGTGATGGCTCCCGATCCGGGGGTAAAGTCGGTTATTTCTGCGGTGCTCATGGCGGGTCTCCATCTGATCGTTATCCGATAGGTGCGGCGAATGCATGATCCACCTCACTCACGTGCAACGGCGTGATGTCACGGGCTATTCCTAGGAATACCGACACGCCGAACGTCGAACAGAAAAGTAAACGAGAGGTAAACGCGCGAGGTCTGGCTTGACCTGCAATTGGGGAGGTGGAACTATTTACGTGACGCGCGCGTAAACGACTGCCCAATTTTGGGTAAAGAAGTGTGCACGCCGAGATATCCCTCAATTTGCATAATGTAATTGCAGAGTTAATACGGAAGGCACCGGTGGAATTCACACTCATCGTGCTGTTAGTGATCGCGCTGGCACTCTTTTTTGATTTCACGAACGGATTTCACGACACTGCGAATGCGATGGCTACGCCGATTGCGACAGGTGCGTTAAAACCCAAAACGGCGGTACTGCTCGCGGCGATACTCAACCTCATTGGCGCGTTCCTTTCGACAGAGGTTGCGAAGACGATCTCCGGGGGCCTCATCAGAGAGGGTGAGGGTGGAGTGCTCATCTCACCGGAGATGGTCTTCGCTGGACTTATTGGCGCGATTGTTTGGAACCTGGTTACCTGGCTGTACGGCCTCCCCTCAAGTTCATCCCACGCATTGTTCGGCGGCCTGATCGGTGCCGCGATTGTTGGCGCCGGGTTGTCATCAATTGATGGGGGAGTCTTCCTGTCGAAGGTGCTCATCCCAGCAATAGCAGCACCGCTCACAGCGGGTATCGTCGCGTTCACAGCAACACGGGTGGCCTACGCGATCACCCGCAGGCACGATGGTAAGAAGGACGGCCGCGGCCGCTTCCGTTACGCCCAGATCGCTTCATCGTCACTGATCGCTCTTGCGCACGGCACCAATGATGCACAGAAGACAATGGGGGTCATCACACTGACCCTCGTCGCGGCTGGCCTGCAAGATTCGGGCACTGGGCCACACCTGTGGGTGGTCATTACTTGCGCGCTTGCAATTGCTCTGGGTACGTATTCGGGCGGCTGGCGCATTATCCGCACGCTCGGTGCTGGTCTCACCGATGTGAAGCCCGCACAGGGCTTTGCGGCCGAAACCGCAACCGCAGCAACAATTCTCGCTTCGAGTCACCTGGGCTTCGCGCTCTCGACCACACAAGTTGCTTCGGGATCGGTTATTGGCTCAGGTCTTGGCCGACGCGGAGCCACCGTTCGTTGGCGCACCGTTGGTCGCATCGCATCGGGGTGGCTGTTTACGCTTCCTGCAGCGGGTGCAGTTGGCGCGCTCGCGGCCTATATCGCGCACTTCGGGCCTTGGGGTATTGCCTTCGACGCAATCTTTGGTCTCGGGTTTATTCTCTTTATTTTCTGGCGCTCACGGCGTAATAAGGTCGATGCGAATAATGCTATTGCTGTGCCAGACGTCGCGGAGTCGGGCTATGCAGTGCGGATCCGCAAGGGTCGCGTGAAGAAGGTTTCGACCGAGACCGGCACGGTACCTCCGCTCACCTCAGTTGCGCAGTCTGCCGTGCGATCTGACAAAGCGCGGAAGGCTGCTGAGAAGGCCAAGCGAAAAGCTGAGAAGAAGGCCCGTAAAGCGGCAAAGGAAGCCTCGCGTAAGCGTCAGGAAGGTGGGAACGCATGATCGACTGGATGGCTTTTGTTGCCGTATTTGTGGCGTCTCTGGTTGCGGCCGTGTTCGTCGTCGTGATGTATTCCCTCGGCATCCGGTTCCTTGCGACACCGGCTCCGGTCGTTGACGGGAGCGATCTCGCAGTGGGCCCCGAGCGTGATGACGAAGATGATGACGTTGATGACGCAGGGCGGCCCCGCTGGGCAACTGTTGTTGCCAACATCTGCTTTGGGCTCTCAGGCCTTACTGTCTTGGTCGGCATCTACCTCATCGTTCCCGCGCTTCACGGGTAACTCATCGCACACCCGACTTCAGTCGTACGGCAGTAGTGTGGTGCGCATGAGCTTCACCGCAATCAATCGCATCCCAGGCATCATTGCCGGGTTACGTCACAGCTTTGATCGTGGTGTAACCAGACCAATTGCTTGGCGTCGCGAGCAACTCACACGGCTTCGTTCGTTGCTCATAGATCATGGTCACGAGTTCGAGGCAGCGCTTCACTCTGACTTAGGAAAGAGCGGGACAGAGGCGCAACTTACTGAGATCGGGTTTCTTGTCTCAGAAATTGACTATGCCCTTGCGCACCTTGAGAGATGGGTGAAGCCTCGAAGCGTGAGTGTGCCGCTTGCGTTGCAGCCGGCAGCGGCAAAGGTGATTCCAGAGCCGCTCGGAGTAGTGCTCGTCATCGCGCCATGGAACTATCCGCTCATGCTCGCGCTCTCCCCTGTTATTGGAGCTATCGCGGCAGGAAATGCGGTGGTGATGAAACCGAGCGAACTTGCCCCGGCTACCGCCCGCCTGCTTGCACTCTTGCTTCCTGACACGCTCGATCGGCAGGTATTCGCGGTCATCGAAGGATCGGTCGAGGAAACAACGAAGTTACTCGCTGAACGATTTGACCACATTTTCTATACGGGGAATGGGCAAGTAGGGCGAATCGTCTTGCACGCCGCTGCAGAACACCTCACTCCGGTCACACTTGAGCTCGGCGGAAAATCACCGGCGTACGTCGACGACTCTGCCCCGCTTGAAGAGGTTGCCAAACGAATCGCGTGGGGCAAGTTCATGAACGCTGGTCAAACCTGCGTTGCCCCCGACTATGTGCTCGGTACCGCTCACGTGCTGAAGCGTTTGCAGGCGTTGCTTACAGACGCGATCCACGAGCTCTATGGCAGTGGGGTGGGCGAGAACCCCGATTACGGGCGCATCGTGAACGGTCGACAGTTCGACCGCCTGGTCGGGTATCTCTCGGATGGCAACGTCGTGGCCGGTGGCGATCATGACCGCGCAACCCGTTATATTGCACCAACGGTGCTTGCTGAAGTGAGCAGAGACGCAAATGTCATGCGAGACGAGATTTTCGGTCCGATCCTTCCGCTGATCGAAGTGGCTGACCTTGACGATGCGCTGGGGTTTGTGAGTGGCCGTGACAGGCCGCTCGCCGCATATGTATTCAGCAACGACACCGCAGTGCGCCGCAGGTGGGAGCGCGAGACAAGTTCAGGTGCGCTGAACTTCGGCGCCCCCGTGTTACATCTCAGCGTGCCCGAGCTTCCGTTTGGTGGAGTGGGTGCAAGCGGATCAGGTGCGTATCACGGGGAGCACTCATTTCGAGTATTCAGTCATGACAAACCCGTGCTCACCAAGCCATTCACACCTGACACGTTATCGGCCACAATCATGCCGCCATATACTCCCGCGAAAGACGCTCTTGTGCGAAAGTGGTTGCGGAAGTTTCTGTAACCCAGTGAACTGTTACTGAACTCGTATGTGTGGCTCACTAGACTGAGCACGTGGAAGAGCACGTGGAAGAGCACAGCGGCGCGCCAGAGTCTGAGAAGCAGCCGGTACGCGAGTCTGCCCTGCAGCGAGTGCGTGCCGAGGACGAACTTCCCCTGGGTATTCGGGTAGCAGCGGCCTGGTCGTGGCGGCTTATCCTTGTTGGCGTTGCAGTCTCAGCGCTCATCTATGGCATTGTGCAGGTTCGCATTATTGTCATTCCATTGTTCCTTGCGATACTACTTACCGCGCTGCTCACGCCAATCGTGCGTAAATTTGTTCAGTGGGGGTTTCCCCGATGGGCAGGTCTACTCGCAGCGCTTGCTGCCTTCGGTATGGCACTGTGGCTTCTCATCGGGCTCATCGTTTCACAGCTCCGTAACGGGTTTGGCGACCTTTCAAAGCGATCGGTTGAGGTGTGGAACGAACTGCTGAACTGGGTAGAGCATAATGACCTCGGGATCCCTGCTGATCAACTTCGTGATTTCGGGGATCAAGCACTCAAACTGATCGAATCGAATCAGGGGAGCATCTGGACGGGCGCGCTCGGGGTCGCAACTTCCGCGGGCCAGTTCATCACAGGTGCGCTGCTCATGATTTTCTCGCTCATTTTCCTCCTTCTTGACGGGAAGAAGATCTGGTTCTGGGTCGTCGGATTTCTCCCAGCGAAGGCACACTCCCCGATTGATTCTGCGGGTCGCGCGGGATGGGTGTCTGTCGGACAGTACGTGCGGGTGCAGATCTTTGTTGCCTTTGTAGATGCGGTAGGTATTGGAGTCGGAGCGGCACTCCTCGGTGTACCGCTCCCGATCCCGATTGCAATCCTCGTGTTCCTCGGCTCATTCATTCCATTTTTGGGCGCAATTGTGACCGGTCTACTCGCCGCTTTTATCGCGCTCGTCTACAACGGTCCGGTCAACGCACTCATGATGCTCGGTGTGGTCGTGCTGGTGAACCAGATCGAAGGCCACCTGCTCCAACCGCTGGTTATGGGGAGCGCGGTGCGTGTTCACCCGCTCGGCGTCGTGCTGGCAGTGACGACCGGTACGCTGCTCGCGGGTATTCCTGGAGCACTGTTTGCGGTACCCGTCGCTGCAGCAGCAAACGCGATCGTCAATGTGCTTGCGAAACGGGAGTGGGACCCAGATGTTGATCCTGTCGCCGAGTTCCATCGACGAAGTAACGCGAGACACACTGCTAAAGACCGGCTGAAAGCCATTGCGAAGCGCATGAGGAAAGGATCCACCGTATGAGCGAGGAATACACAGTACCGAGCCTCAAAGATTTTGAGCGAGCGCTCGAGACTGTACACCGGGTCACGCAGCGAACGCCGCTCGAGACGTCCCGGTACCTCGCCGGGGTTCTTGACGTACCTCAGGTCTATCTGAAGTGCGAGAACCTACAACGGACCGGAGCTTACAAACTCCGAGGCGCGTATAACCGCCTGGTGCAGCTCAGCGACGAGGAAAAGGCGCGAGGGGTGGTTGCAGCTTCAGCAGGAAACCACGCCCAAGGCGTTGCCTTCGCAGCACGAGAACTGGGGATTCGAGCCACCATCTTCATGCCGAAGGGTGTTGCGCTGCCGAAGCTGCAAGCCACACGCAACTACGGTGCAGAGGTCGTGCTCTCCGGCGATATCTTCGATGAGACGAACCAGGCAGCGCAGCAATTTGTGGAAGAAACGGGCGCTGTCTTCATTCCCCCATTCGACGATCCGGCGGTTATCGAGGGCCAGGGCACAGTTGCGCTCGAGATGCTCGAATCAGCGCCGGAACTTAAGAACATCATTGTGCCAATCGGCGGCGGTGGCTTGATCTCAGGGGTAGCAGTTGCCGCGAAACTCTGGGCTGAGGAACGCGGTAGGACCATTCGGATCATTGGCGTGCAGGCGGAGAACGCTGCACCGTTTCCGGTGTCTCTCGCGGCAGGCGAGCCAACCACAATCAAGACCAGCCCGACGATTGCTGATGGCATCGCCGTCGCCAGACCGGGAGTGCGCAACTTCCAGGTCGTTCGTGACTACGTTGACGAGATCGTGACCGTAAGTGATGACGATATTGCTCGCGCGATTGTATTCCTCGTTGAGCGCGCCAAACTGGTCGTCGAGCCAGCGGGAGCTGCGGGTGTTGCCGCCATCATTGCGGAAAAACTTTCACTCACCGGCCCTACCGCGGCAGTGCTATCCGGCGGAAATATTGACCCGATGCTACTCCAACGTGTAATTGGGCATGGTCTTGCGGCATCAGCACGCTATATGAAGCTCCGCATATTGTTGCCGGACGTGCCCGGCCAACTCGTGCGTACCGCAACCATCGTTGCAGAGCAGAACGCGAATGTCGTCGAGGTGATCCACACGCGGCACGCCACAGAGCTTCCCGTGAGCCAGGTCGAGCTTGAGCTGCACATTGAAACGCGCGGCAAAGAGCACGGCGAAGCTGTTGCTGGTGCGCTGCGCGAGGCCGGCTATGAAGTCAGGGTAGGCGAGAGCTACTAGCGCTGCCCGCATCGGCGTTCGAGAACTACGCGGCGTAGTTCTCGACGGCGAGCACCTTCACAGGGATCGCCTTACCATTAGGTGCTTCGTAACTCGTCTCCGCGCCGATCTTCAGCCCGAGAATTGCGGCACCGAGCGGGCTCTCCGCACTGTACACCTCGAGGTCTGAACCATCAGCAAGGTTGCGGTTGCCGAGCAGGAACCGCTCCTCATCGCCGAAGATTTCTGCCGTGATGATGGTGCCGACAACGACGACGCCACTTGCCTCTGGCGCTTCGCCGACTGTCGCGTGTTTGAGTAGCTCGGTGAGGTCGCGGATGCGGGCCTCCATCTTGCCCTGCTCATCTTTCGCAGCGTGGTACCCGCCGTTCTCCTTGAGGTCGCCTTCTTCGCGAGCAGCCTCGATACGAGAAGCGATTTCCTTGCGGCCCGGCCCCGAAAGCTCGTCAAGTTCAGCTTGAAGACGATTAAATGCTTCTTGCGTCAGCCAGGTCTGGGTTGGGGCGGCCATGGGAATCCTCATCTCATGTGGGCGGGAATGCTACTGCTCATAGCAAGTCCGCTGAACGTATGACAAACGCCCTGTTATCCAGGGCGCCTCCATAAGGTTATCAGTGTGGTGGCGTGAAGGGCCTTATTGCTCGACTGGCCAGCAAGACTTTGCGTTCACGGCAGTGGCTGGGCCAATGGTCACCAGTCGCACTGTCGCATCTTGGGTTCGGGTCTCGATAACGGGAAGGTTGACGACGTTCCATCCGATGGTTGCCTTAGAAGTATTGAGCGCTTCAACTGCGCAACTCACCTTGGTGCCAGGGGGCGCGTTGACCTCGAACCTGGTGGTAGCCGAATAGACACCGCTCTCAGCTTCATCCTTATCGAGTGTGAAACTGATGTTTTTGACTTCGAGCGTGCTCTGCTGCCAACTACCGAATGCAATGACAACAAGGCCGACGGCCACAGCGACGGAAGCAACGGTCCAACCGAAGCGTCGATCAAATCGTTTGGTGCGTCCAGCGCCGTATCGGTCAGCGACCGTGTCGCGTGTCCCATCGGTCACGTGAAACCCCCATACCGTGCTGGTTAGACTAGTCGTTGTGCCAGCGTAGCGGGAATGCTTGACTGTCGCATGTGAAAGGACGCCGATGACACTCAGAATGATCGCCGTGCATGCTCACCCTGACGATGAATCGAGCAAGGGGGCAGGAACGTTCGCCCACTATCTCGATCAGGGCGTCGAGGTGCTTGTTGTGAGCTGCACCGGGGGTGAACGAGGGGACGTGCTCAACGAGCTTGTCGCACGTGATCCACAAAGTCGCCGTGACCTTGCTGGGCTCCGCAGAAGCGAAATGGAACGCGCACAAGAAATCATTGGTTTCCAGCACATGTGGCTCGGCTACCAAGACTCTGGACTCCCTGATGAGGGTGTAGCTGTGCCCGTCGGATCATTTGCGCAGATTCCAAAAGAGGTATCTGCAGAGGCGCTGGTGCGTGTCATCCGCAACTTCCGCCCGCATGTGATGGTCACCTACAACGAAGAGGGTGGCTACCCGCACCCTGACCACATTCGCTGCCATGAGATCAGTCACCTAGCGTGGAATCTGTCGGGTGATGCAGATGCATACCCAGAGGCTGGCCAGCCGTGGGAGATTAAGAAGCTGTACTACGAAGACATCTTCAACTCAGCTCGCGTGAGCGCTATTCATCAGTGGCTTGTGGACAATGACCCGGATTCGGCGTTGCTTGCCAAGTTTGAAGAAATGCGCGAATGGATGATGCGCAGAGGATATACAGGAACAGCCCGAGTGAATGTCGGAGATTTCCTTGAAAAGCGCGACGCTGCGCTCCTTGCACATGCCAGTCAGGTGTCACCGGATAGCTCATTCTTTTTCTGGCCCAACGAGGTACAGCGGGAGGCCTGGCCGTTCGAAGATTATCGACTCGCAGAGTCGCGCGTTGCACAGCGCGACGCGAGTGCAACCGAATTTGAAGCAGACCTGTTTGAAGGAATAGAGGAGGACGCGTCATGAGTCTTATCGCGACCGCAGTACACTCGGCACATCTCGCCGCCATGAACCTGTCGACCGTGTTTTTGAGCGAAACCGAGACTGAGTTCAACGCTGACAAAGTCACACCGGGGCCCGAGGGCTTCATCATGACCGCAGTGTTCGCAGCAGCCGTGCTCGTGCTCGGCTTCCTGCTCGTGCGACGTATTCGTCGTAGCCAATACCGCGCTGAAGCTCGGGAGAACATCGCGGCCGAGATCGCTTCGAACGACGAGCAATCGACTGGTGGCGACGCGATCGGCAACGATGGGTCGCCGCGGGATGACAACGCCTAGATCGTAAGATGACGGCTGAAACAGCGCTCGACCCGAGCATAATTCTCGCGGAAGTATTCGGCTACAGCGAGTTTCGTGGTGAGCAGGAAGCGATCATCCAGCAAGTGATCGCGGGCGGTGATGCCGTCGTGCTCATGCCTACGGGCGGTGGCAAGTCACTCTGTTATCAGATTCCTTCGATCGCACGCGAGGGCACCGGCGTGGTGCTCTCGCCCCTTGTTGCACTCATGCACGATCAGGTGATGGCCTTGCAGCTTGCGGGTGTTCGGGCCGCTGCGCTCAACTCATCGCTTGCACTGGAAGAACGCCAACAGGTCGAAGCAGCGTACCTCGCGGGCGAGCTCGACGTGCTGTATCTCGCACCCGAACAGCTTGCCGGTAGCGGTGGATCCGCTCGCACCGTGGAGTTGCTGAAGCGCGGAAAAGTCGCCCTGTTTGCGATCGATGAGGCCCACTGTGTATCCCAGTGGGGGCATGATTTTCGGCCCGACTACCTGCGGCTCGGGGCGCTTGCTACGGAGTGGCCTGATGTGCCTCGCATTGCGCTCACCGCGACCGCTACCCCCGCCACCCATCGTGAGATCACGGAGCGATTGCATCTTGAGGGCGCTCGCCACTTCGTGTCGAGTTTTGACCGTGAGAACATCCGCTACCGGATTGTGCCGAAGCAGAACGTTCGCTCGCAGTTGCTTTCGTTCATTCGTTCGGAACATCAGGGCGAGGCGGGTATTGTCTATGCGTTAAGCCGCAAACGGGTCGACCAAACTGCCGCAGCACTGCGCGACGCTGGCATTGACGCAGTCGGATATCACGCGGGTATGTCGGCGCAGGATCGGCTCGCAGCCCAGACTAGGTTTCTGCGCGAAGACGGGGTTGTTGTTGTCGCGACCATCGCGTTCGGCATGGGGATCGATAAACCTGACGTTCGATTTGTTGCACATATTGATCTTCCAAAATCAGTTGAGGGGTATTACCAGGAGACGGGTCGTGCCGGCCGAGACGGGCTCCCGTCAGAGGCATGGATGGCATATGGACTTGCCGATGTCGTACAGCAGCGGCAGTTCATTGAGGCTGGTGGCGGAGACCAGGCGGCGAAGGCAAATCAGAGTCAACACTTAGACCATATGCTCGCGCTGTGCGAGAGCGTTTCGTGCCGGCGCCAGTACTTGCTGAACTACTTCGGTGAGCAGGAAGTGGCTGGGCAGTGTGGGAACTGTGACGTGTGTCTTGACCCTCCAAAGCTTTGGGACGCGACTGTGCCTGCTCAGATGATTCTCTCGACGGTGATTCGTACGCAGAAAGAGCGTAACCGCACGTACGCCGCGGGGCAGCACATTGATGTGTTGCGGGGTGTGAAATCTGACCGCACGGAGCAAATGCGGCTTGCTGAGTTGTCGACATGGGGGATCGGTACGGAATGGTCGGTCACCCAATGGCGTGGGGTCGTGCGACATCTTGTAGCGACCGGGCATCTCGAGGCTCGTGGCGAATGGGGTGTGCTTTGGCCGAGTGAGCTCGCGAAGCCGGTGCTTCGAGGCGATGAGCGCGTGCTCATGCGCGAAGAAGTTATCACCCGTGCCGGATCACGTTCGGGCGGCGGGACACCAAAGCGCTCGGCTGCTGCGGCGGAATTGTCGATTGAACAGGCTGAGGTGTTTGAACGGCTACGTGCGTGGCGTGTTGCAGAGGCCCGCGAACAGGGGGTGCCTGGGTATGTGGTCTTTGGGGACACGACACTTGCAGCGTTGGCAGCGCACCAGCCCACGGACGACGAAGGGCTGCTTGCGATTTCTGGGATCGGGCAGGTAAAGCTTGAGAGGTACGGTGCCGCAGTGCTCAGCGTGCTCGCTGGAGAAACTGAATCAAGCTGAGTTATTGATGCGGGTGGGCACTTCGTTGGCGCGGAATTATTACCGGAGGTACACGGGGTCAAGCGCAACGAGAAGTGCGGCCCCCCAATGGCACAGAAAAGCGAGCACCGTGAGCGCGTGGAAGATCTCGTGGAAGCCGAAGACACCCGGCACAGGGTTTGGCCGTTTCATCCCATAAATCACGGACCCGAGGGTATACAGCAGACCGCCCACCACCACGAGCACCATCGCTGCGAGATTGGCGTGAGCAATATCAACGATGTACATCATGGCGGCCCACCCCAACAACACATACAGCGGCACGTATAGCCACCGCGGGGCACCGATCCAGAACACTCTGAACCCGATGCCGAGCAAGGCACCAATCCAGACAAGTACGAGGAGCAGGACGCCCTTCGAGTGAGGCAGCGCAAGGAGCGCTATGGGCGTGTACGTGCCTGCGATGAGGAGGAAAATATTTGCGTGATCAAGCCGACGAAACAGCTGCTTCGTCTTCGGTTTCCAGTCAATGCGATGGTAGAGCGCCGATACCCCAAACAACAGCATGCTCGTCAACGTAAAAACTACTGACGCCCACTTAGCGACCGGTCCGTGCGCAAATGAAATAAGCACGATGCCCGCAACGATGGTGACCGGGAAATTCACGGCGTGGATCCACCCGCGCCAGAGTGGCTTAGCCTCCGACTGAAGATCTAGAGCGTCTTCCAATAGAGGGACTGAGAGTTGGTCGGGCTCGGGAAGCGGGCGTTCGTTTTCTGGCTGCTCAGGATGTGTCGGGGGGACTGCAGACGTCATAACTTGAGTGTATGTTGTGCACAGTTCTCGTGCCGCATACATGTAGACATTCCCCAGCGAATTCGCGGAATCCAGGGAGAGTACACACGTCAGCATCGCTAGACTGACTGAGTGACGACACCGCCCACCCCACAACGCACCGGCTTGCTGTACCGCTTGTACCAGCGGCGACTGCGCCGTGAAATTGTGCCTGGCCGCGTACCGCAACACATTGCCATTATCGTCGATGGGAACAGGCGCTGGGCGAAACAGCGTCTTCAAGAACGCGCAGCCTACGGGCACCGTGCCGGCGCACGCAAGGTTCCCGAATTTCTTACCTGGTGTGAAAGCGCTGGGGTGAAGACGGTCACCCTCTACTTGCTCTCCGCAGACAACCTGACATCGCGCGATACCACGGAGATTGACGATCTTGTGGGCATCATCGCTGAGCTGGCGAGCGAATTGGCAAAACACCCGAATCGCCGGGTGAAACACGTTGGTTCAACTGACGGGCTGTCGCCCGAACTGTGCGCCGCGCTCGCGGCCGCGGAAGAAAGCACACGCAACAACACGGGACTCCATGTGAACCTGGCGGTCGGATATGGCGGACGGAGCGAGATCGCCGCGGCTGTGCGCAGCGTGATCAGCGCTCACAGCGCAGCCGGTGGCACGATCGACTCGCTCGCAGAGACACTCACCCCAGAAATGATTGGTGAGCATTTGTGGACCCGGGGGCAGGCTGACCCTGATCTCGTCATTCGCACCTCAGGTGAGCAGCGACTGAGTGACTTCATGATCTGGCAATCGGCACACTCGGAGTTCTATGTCGTTGAAGCGCTGTACCCTGACCTTCGCGAGGTCGATTTTCTCCGCGCGCTCCGTGACTACTCGTCGCGGCAACGCCGGATGGGTGGATGAGCAGGGCACTGGCAGGTAGCGCGAGCGTGGCGGGTAATCTGGGTGCATGACACACGAAACCGTGATTCGCGCAGACGCCATGCTCACCCCGGATGGGGTCGTCGCTCCAGCAGAGCTTGCCTTTGATGTAAGCGGCACCATTACTTATGTGGGCGCCCCCCGAACGGAGAGCGTAGTCTCCTACGAACTTGCGGGTCGCGCGCTGATGCCGGGCCTCGTGAATGGCCACACCCACTCCGCAATGACGTTGCAGCGCGGTGTCTCAGACGATGACGGGTTTATGCCGTGGCTCGACATCGTGCAGGCGGTCGAGCAACGACTCACTCACGACGATCTCGTTGTGGGGCTCGAGCTCGCCCTTCTCGAAATGATCGAGACGGGCACGGTTGCCTTCGCTGATATGTACTACTGGGATGAAGCGCTCGTTGAGCGGGTGCGAGCGTCAGGCATGCGTGTGTTTGCCTCGCTTGCGTGTTCAGCGAGCGACCACGTTGCGTACCCAAACGTATCGTCGCTCACTGGCGCCCAGGTGCTCGATGAGACCGAACGGCTCGCCGAGAAATATCGCAACGACCCATTTGTGCGGATCGGATTTGGGCCGCACGCACCGTACACATGTACTCCGGAGTTTCTCCGTGAAGTGCGCGAGCGAGCGATAGCTGGTGGGATCCCGATCCACACCCATATCAGCGAGTCTGCCGCCGAGGTCGAACAAATCACACAGCAGTACGGAAAGACCCCGGGTGATCACCTCGCCTCACTCGACTTCTTCGACGCCGACGTGCATGCGGCGCACTGCGTGCACGTTACTGGCGGCGAGATCGAAACATTCGCGCGCACCGGCACCTCGGTAAGTCATAACCCAGTCTCGAACCTCAAACTCGGAAACGGCATCGCGCCCTTCCCCGAGATGATCGAAGAGGGAATGCGTCTCGCAATCGGCACCGATTCAGTGGCAAGCAATAACTCGCTCGACCTGTTTGAAGAGCTGAAACACGCCACAATCTTGCACAGGGGAGCGCGAGAAGACGCTGCGGCGGTGCTCGCGCCGAGCACGATACACATCGCGACACAAGGGGGTGCCGAAGCAATCGGGTTCCCAAACTCGGGTGCGCTCGAGGCAGGTCGCTTTGCCGACGTGATCGCAGTGGATCTCACGGGCACAGCGGCAGCCCCACTCAACGCAAGTGAGCTGCTTTCGCACCTGGTGTATGGGGCGACGGGGCGCGATGTGACGCACGTCTTTATCGGAGGACGAGCTGTGTACGCCGACCGGAGGCACCTCACCCTTGACGCAGACAATGTGCGGGAAAACGCACGAAAGGCGCGCGCCCGACTCGTGGAGTAGGCGCGCACCTTTCAACGCTCTGCGCGGGAAGCGTTATGCGATGACCGACCGGTCAAACGCACCGGCGCAAGCTATGCGATGACCGATCGGTCAAACGCATCAATACTGAGGCCCTGCTCAAGAATGAGTTTTGCCCATTCCTTCGCAGAGTGCAGGCTGTGATCGCGGTAGTTACCGCAACTTTCAGCGGTCGTGCCGGGGACATCTGCCCAGGTCACGCGCTCGGCAAGATCCTCAAGCGATGTCTTGATCGCCCCCGCGACATCTGCCGCGGTCGGTTCGCCCCAGACGATCATATGAAAGCCCGTGCGGCAACCAAACGGCGAGATGTCGATGAGTCCTTCAAAGCGCGTGCGAATCAGGCCAGCGAGCGTGTGCTCGATCGTGTGCAAGCCCGCCGTAGGAATCTCACCCTCATTCGGTTGCACGAAGCGGATATCAAAATTTGAAATCGCATCGCCCTTTGGCCCGCGCTCCACGCCAATGAGACGCACATACGGGGCAAGGACCTTCGTGTGATCGAGGGTGAAACTCTCCACAGCGGCAAGCTCTACATCAGTCATGCCGCAAGTGTAATACCGGATGCACAATGGGTGTCGAGTGTGACGCCGCGTGAAGAATCACGCTGTGCGGCTGCGTTGATTGCCGCGCAATTAGGCTGCGCGGCTGCGCTGAAGACCGCTCGCTTACGCTGCGCGGCTGAACGCAATGCGTGCGTTGGAGCCGTCGGCGTCAACCGACACGTCCCAGCCCGCGCGGTTCAGACGTGCGAGGTCGCGGCGTGCGTCGCCGAGCTTTTCGGTCTCGACAACGTACAGGGTGCGGCCAGCGCTGCGGTACACCGAACGGTGCTGCGCCCACCGGGGGATGCGCATAGTGGTTTCATCGCCGAGCGAATGGTAGGGGGTACGCGGTGCTGGGCGGATTGTTTTCGAAGTTTGGAGTTGCATTTTATGTCCTTCATAGATGATCACGGGACTCTGCTGCCCTGAGCTCGAAGGCTCAGTTCCTCAGGTGCTCCGTATCTTGTTCTGTGTGGCCCGGGGGCACACGCAATTGTGAATGCACGCGGGCGCTAAGTGCGAACACGACGCGTGGTTGGCCTCGGTCGAGGCAATGATCCGTGTGGATCGGTGTGAGTTGCCGCGTACTTCGCCGGAATGGATACTTGCCCTGCACTGGGCTGAATCGCGGGTCGCAAGCTAACTCAACTCTTCATGGTAGAACATATTTTCGAGTACCGCTAGTCTTAGGGTGAAAATTCTTGAAATTGAGCCTAAGGAGTGGGATGAGCAAGCAGAGCGCGCTATTGGTATTTGCGCACGAAGACGAGGCGTCTGCATTCAAAGATGTGCCGCACCTTGTCACCGGAGTGGGTAAAATCAATGCGGTGGTCTCGCTCACGAAAGCGCTCGCTACCGGGGGTATCGACCGTGTCGTAGTACTCGGGACCGCGGGCGTACTTGGCGCTGCAGACGAAGAGCGACCATCGCTCGATACGATTTATCAGGTGACGACGCTGCTCCAGCATGACTTTTCGCTGGCTTCCCCTGCGATCCACACTACGGGTGACACTGTGCTCAAACACACAACCACCATGGCAACGGGCGATCAGTTCATAACGAGTGATGCGCAGCGTGAATACATTTCGGGGCTTGGGGCCCAGCTGGTCGACATGGAGGGCTACGCCTTTGCGAGCGCGTGTGAGCGCTTTGGCGTGCCACTGCAACTCTTCAAGATTCCGTCAGACTATGCAGATAGTTCAACCACGATGGAAGAGTGGGATGAGATCGTCGTCACCAAGAGCCAGCAGCTCCGCGAATTCTGGGACGCGCGGCTAATTTAGATGCTGCGCGTGCCGTCGCGCACGTTATCGCCAGAGAGCCATCTCAACCATTTCATGCCGGGGTCGCGTTCAAGAATGAGCGTGCGAACCAGGAGCGTGAGCGGAATCGCGAGGATCGCGCCGAGCGGACCAATGATAAACGTCCAAAACAACACGGAAGCGAAGCTCAGCGTCAGACTCAGGCTCACAGCGTCGCTCACGAATTTCGGCTGAATGAGCACCTGCAGCAACACGTTGGCAACGATGTAGACCGCAAGCACGCTCAGCATGAGCGGTACCCCGCCGACCACAAGCGCGAGAATCATCGGGGGTACGAGCCCCAGGATGAACCCGACGTTCGGCACGAAATTCGTCACGAACGAGAGAATTGCCCACACGAGAGGCGCGGGAACTCCGAGGAATGCCAGCGCCACCCCATCAACCACGGCAACAAGCAGGCCGAATGCGGCGTTCACGACGTAGTAGCGGCGAACGCTGCTATTGAATTCGGCAATCTTGCGCACGCGAGGTGCAGCGCTCGGCCCAAACTCGCGTGCGACATGGGTGAAGCGTGCTGCGTCTGCGGCCATGAAAATGGCGTACGCGAAGATAAAGAAGAGTGCGGCGAGCACCCCGACGATCCCACTTCCGAGTGAGGTGGCGTAGCTGATCAGTTTTGCCGGAGTTGCGAACGCGAGCGCGGCGTCTGAGAGCTGTGTATTCAGGCCGAGTTCTGCGAGCTGCTCAACGACCAAGTTCATGGTGTCTCGCAGATCGGGCGCAAACGCGATAACCAGCTGGGTGAACTCAGTCGTTGCGAAAGCAAGCATTCCCGCAAGAGCAAGGAGAATCGCCCACGACACGACGATGACGATGGTTGTGGAGATCCAGCTCGGAAGACCGATTCGGTCGAGCGGACGCCTGATGGGGTTGCAAATGATCACAATGACTGCCGCGATGGCGAGCGGACCAATGATTTCTCGTGCGTATGAGACGCCGGCGAGTACGACCACTGCTGCAGCAAGCCCAAGAAGCACGGTTAGTGCCGGCGGAATCCCACCACTTCGCTCAGGTGAGTGTCTCGGCTTCATCGCGGCATCCATTCCCCCAGAATAGTGGAGCGATACGCACCAGCTATGCCCATTTTGGGTGAGGTGGCTGCCAAGCCGCGATTTTCTCGAAGAGTTCGTCCGTTTCCGTTGCCACTATGAGTGAGTCCCTGGCCACTGTTGACGAGAACCCCGACTCGACCATCTGGTCAATGGTCTGAATGAGTGGCTGCCAATATCCGTCGATGTCAAAGAGCGCCACTGGTTTCGTGTGGATCCCGAGCGTCATCCATGTCCACGCCTCAAAGAACTCTTCGAGTGTGCCGGGCCCACCAGGAAGGGCAACGAAAGCATCAGTGAGGCCTGCCATACGACGCTTGCGTGCGGGCATATCTGGCACGACCTCGAGCCTCGTGAGGCCAGTGTGCCCGGTCTCCCCGGTCACCAGCGCCTCGGTGATTATTCCGAGGGCTTGACCACCAGCGCTGAGCACGCCATCTGCGAGCGCACCCATGAGTCCGACTCGTCCGCCTCCGTACACGAGTCCGATGCCCGCGTCGGCGAGAGCGACACCGAACTCGGCTGCCTGGGTGGCGAACTCCGGTCGGTTTCCGAATGCTGAGCCGGTAAATACGGTGATGCGCTGCGCGGGGCGCAGGGGGCTTTCGAGCGCCGGAAACACGTGCGCGGTGTTGAGCGGAGCCATTGCCGAGTGCGGATCGTTTGGATGCACCCATTCGAGATGTTCGATTTCAGCAAGCGGGTGATCCACCGCGACATATTCGTGCTCGTAGACGTGCGCGAGTACCTCGTGGTCTGGTTCGTTCGCTGCAGCAGCGCGGAAGTCACCGAGGCCGCGGAGCTTCAGCGGATCGAGGTGGACACCAAGTTCTTCGCGGAACTCCCGAATTGCGGTGTCACGGGGGTCTTCGCCAGGCTCAGGCTTGCCTCCGGGAAGCATGAGCGATGAGGTGCCGCGCTTGCGCACATTGAGTACCCTGCCCTCAGGGTCGCGTACCACGACCGCGCTTACCTCAATTATTCGTATTTGGGATGTGTGCGTTACACGTTCGGCCAATCGACGATCTCCTCGAATTCGGGGTGCTTCTTCAGCCACGCCGCGACGTATGGGCAATACGGCACAATGCGACTCCCAGAGTCTCGCACGTCGTTCATTGCCCAAGAGACAAGCTTCCCGGCAAGTCCGCGCCCACCGAACTCGGGAGCAATTTCGGTATGGACGAAGGCCACACCCGTGCCACTCGCCGTTGGCCGATATTCGGCGAACCCAGCGAGCACGCCGTCGACTGTGATGGTGTACCGGCGCTCGTCGGGCACGTTTTTGACGTGGATCGCCGCTGCGCCCGCATCATTGGAGTCTGCAGACTGTGCCATTTGTGCCAACTGGTCTGTGGGGAGCGGTGGGAGGTGACCGCGTGGCTTGAGTCTGGCGGTCGGGGCTGCTGGAGCCGGGAGCGGTGGCGCTGGCTCGTCATCTGGGATTCCGAACCAATCGTTGGCACCCGCTGTACCAGCAATGGTGCTCTGCCAGGCTTCTCGGGCCGCGATGATTTCTTCGTGGCTGCGCCCGACGAAGTTCCACCACATGACGAGCTGCTCGCCGAGCGGTTCGCCACCGATCAGCATGATGCGTGCGCCCTCGCCACCCGCGTGAATCATCAGCGTGTCAGTTCCCGTTGGTGAGAAGCCGAGCCGAGCTGTGGGGAGCCCTACCCCTGGGCTATCAGTCGCCCCAGAACCGCGCGCGAACATCACGTCACCCTGATCAACGAGTACACCGTGCTCATGCGTGGGGTCGACCGCAAGGCGCAAGACCGCTCCAGGTTCGAGCGTGACCTCAGCGCCAACCAGTGGCGTGTCTGCTTCCACAGGAGAGGTATTGCCGAGAAGTGTGCCTAAGAACACCTGCGCGCGATACCCCTCACCTGTCACTGTCGGTGGCGCATAGTGGTTGAACCGCTTCACGGTGTGCCTCGTACGGTCGGGCAACGCGATCCACAACTGCACACCGTGCAACACTTTGGTGTCAGGCGTCGTGCGCTCGGAGTGGCTGATGCCTGAGCCCGCAGTCATGAGGTTGAGTTCGCCCGGCCGAACGATCGCATGATTGCCAGCGCTGTCTCGATGCTCGATCGTGCCGGAAAACACCCAGCTCGCGGTTTGCAGACCAGTGTGCGGGTGCGCTGCGACATCCATTGGGCCCGACACTGCGACATCGTTCGGGCCGTAGTGATCAAGAAAGCACCAGGCGCCGATAAGGCTACGGGCGCGCTGGGGGAGCGTGCGCCGCACGGTCATTGCGCGGAGTCCGCCGAGCGGCACCTCCCGAGGCTCCAGCACCTCGATGCTCACATGAGTGTCTTCGGGCTCTGCGCAGATCGTTTCCGTCGGGTCGTGCTCGAGATTGCTCATGTAGGCCTCCTCAATGCAGCCTAGATCATTGTTCTGCGGGGCGGAGAAGTTGAGTCCAGGGGGTAGCGCATCGGGTCGCAATACAACACAGACGCTTCACCTAACATGAACGGCTCTTTCCAGGAGCGCTCGGTCATGATGCTCACCCAACCGTGGAGCCAGATTTGGAGACCTAATCGTGCCACGGTGCCCGGCCCGGGAAGCACAGGAGTCCAACTCGCAGGCGTTGGACGCAACGGTAACAAAGGTGCGTCTGTTGTATCGCCGAGCTTCTCTGGCGGCACTTACAACGTTGGTTCCGGTGACTGCACACCGGTTGCCTTTCAGGACTCTGTCACTTACAGTCCTTGATAGGTGTGCACATTCCGTGCCCCACCTGTCTGTCGCCTATGAGGGGTTCTCGTGGGTTTTAACTATTGGGGGTCACATGCAGAAGAAGAATTTCACTGCGCTAAAGCTCAGCCTGTCGGCTGCGGCAGCACTTGCGTTAACATTTGGTGCGGTTACGCCGGCGTTTGCCGCGGACGTGCAGATTGGTCCAGGTGCTGTTGCCGGTTTTGAGAATGGCACAGAGGGTACAGCTGAGTACAACTACGATCAGTGGCATGTAGGTAACACGGAGAACCCTGATGCAATTGTTGACCAGAGCCTGACGTTCAATGAGTGCTCGGTGACGACGCTCCCAGCGGTTGAACGCGATGTGACGCAGCTACTCAAGGGCTTCCCGATCGATTCGCGGCCAACAACTGATGGCACCACTGCGCCACTCGAAGCGCTCGTGAACTCGACCTCGATCACGGTGCTTTCAGGGTCAGTCACGGTCCAGATTCCGATGTTCATACTGATCGGCGGAGACCCTGCGGACCTTGATTTCACGACCTACCGTTCGGTAACACTTAATCCAGGCACATACAACCTGGCTGATCTTGAAATTACTGATTCGACAGGTTGGCCCATCGGCAGTAATTTCGCCGAGACATTTGATCTACTTCAAACCTTCATTGAAGAGGACGGGCATATCTTCCAGATTCTTGGTGTCGGTTTCACCGGTTCTGCTGGAGCAGAGGTGTCGACTCTGAGTTTCGGTGGTGACACCTTCTACTTCGGCACGGGCGCTTGCGCACCGGTTACAGCTCCAACGCCTGCTGTACCGGGTGCAGCAACCCCGCCAATCAAGATTGAAACTGCTGCATAAACCCTGAGCAGTTTTCATTGCTCGAAGCCTCCCAAACCAATATTTTGATTTGGGAGGCTTCGAGTCTGTTTAGAGGGTTTCTCTGGCATCACGTTCGCGCAACGTCGCAAGGCAGCGATTGCCTTTCGCGAGGGCGTGACATATGCTCTCCGTGGGGTGTGTGCGTTCCGTGTCACGCCTGTAGGTCTCCTATGGATCTGGGTCCGTGGGGTTTTTATTGGTATAGGTGAAGAGGAATCACATGCAGAAGAAGAGTTCAACTGCGCTTAAGCTCAGCCTGTCGGCTGCGGCTGCGCTTGCATTGACATTTGGTGCAGTTACGCCGGCGTTTGCGGCGGACGTGCAAATCGGGCCAGGCGCTGTTGCCGGTTTTGAGAATGGCGCAGAAGGTACGGCTGAGTACAACTACGATCAGTGGCACGTTGGTAATACTGAGAACTCCGCTGCAACGACAGACCAGAGTCTGACGTTCAACGAGTGCTCGGTGACGACGCTCCCTGCTATTGAACGTGATGTCACGCAGCTGCTCAAGGGTTTCCCGATCACTGCACGTCCGACCTCTGATGGCACCACTGCGCCACTTGAAGCACTCGTGAACTCGACCTCGATCACGGTGCTCGCCGGATCGGTCACCATTCAAGTACCAGTCTTTGACTACTACAACGGTAAAGACACCCCTGAGACTAGCCTGCAGTTCTCGACAATTCGTTCGGTAGGGCTGGCTCCTGGCACGTACAACTTGGCCGATCTTGAGATCACTGAGTCTGAAGGAGTGTTGGGCGGCGCAACCAATTTCGCCGAGGCATTTGAATTTCTCCAGGGAGAGATGGATGAATTCGGTGACGTCATCGAGATTCTCGGTGTTGGCTTCACCGGATCTGCTGATGCAGAGGTTTCAACGCTGAGCTTCGGTGGCGACACCTACTACTTCGGTACCGGCGATTGCGCGCCAGCTGCACCAGTCGCAGCAACTCCGCCGACCAAGATTGAGACTGCTGCGTAAGTACTAAACAGTTTTCTCTTTGCAAAGCCTCCCGAATCGGCATACGATTCGGGAGGCTTTGCAATTTTGATGCGAATGCAATTGAGACCTGAAGAAAGATTTCTGGGATGACACACGGTGTAGACGATCAGGTTCCGCCTTCGAGCGAGACTCCGGGGGTAGCGGAGCCTGGCTCTCATGCGCAACAGGGCACCCCTGCGGAGCAGAGCACGAAGCCGAAGCGTAAACGTGCTTGGTGGATTGCGGGCGGCGCAGCGCTGCTCATCGCGATAGCCGTCGGCATAGCCGCGCTGAGCGGCGCATTTGCCGGTGAGCCTGAACCAACACCAGAGCCCGCGCCAGTTGTTGAGCGAACTCCGACCCCTGAACCGGAGCCAGAGCCGACCCCTGAGCCGGTTGTGCACCCCGACCCCAAAGTCGAGATCACGAACGTGCAAACCATGGCGTATTCCCCAGTCTGGCGACCGGCAGACGAGGGCGAGAGTTACTGGCAGATTGTCGATGATGCGTATGGTTACCCGAAAGACGGGGGGACTGACTTCCTCCTCGCGCACGCGTGTGAGAACAAAGCCTGCGCGGGCGACGCGTTGCGCACGCTCGAGGTGGGCGACACGCTGAACTACGAGGGCGGCCTGTACCAGATCGAAGATAAGCGATCCATCATGAAAGATGACATCGCGGCGCAAGACATTTGGGAGCACGACCCCAACCGTCTCGTCATTGTCACCTGCATCATCGAAACAACATGGGAGCTCTCAGACAAGAACGAGATCTTCATCGCCACCCGCGTGCAGTAGAGCTTTGTGCAGTTGCGCTACTGCTTCGGAATTGGTGGCCCGAGCCACAGCAGCGTGACGAACACGATCGCGATGAGCACCGCGAGGATGACCACCGAAAGTATCGGGCGGCGAAGAATCCACGCTTGCACGTGCTCAATGAACCCTGAGGGCGCGTCTCCACCAGGAGCAAGACGCCACGGCCCTTCAAGGAGTCCGCGCTTTTCGACCGAGCGCTCGAACGGGTACGTTGCGAACGGCACGATGGCAAGCACGAGGCCGAGTGCTCCGCGACCAAACGTCCATCGCTGATTCACCCATACGAACACGGTCGAGACACAGTATGAAAGAAACACGAAGCCGTGCAAGCCGCCGGCGATAGACACCGCACCGGCAGTCACTCCTGTGGCGCGAAGGATCAGCGCGGTGATGAGCCCTGCCCACGTCACCATCTCGGCGGTGGCGAATATTCGAAACAGTGTTTTGGGGCTCATGCGGTTCCTTGTGCGTAATTTTAGAGTTGTGCCTGGCTACGAAATGCGATGCTCGAGCACCGCTGTGCTGAGCGTGGTGCCATTAAGTTCTAGATAGAGTTGACCTTCGGTCACCGACACGATCATAGTGTTGCGACGTTCGAGTAACCTGGCCGCCGAATCAATGAAGCTGGGTTCAAACGAGCGCACGACGACCTCAGATGCGCGGTGGATTGTCTTGCCCGCCCACGACTGCATCACCTTCGTGGGGTCACGGTGGGTGTACACCAGTGCTCGACCGGCGAGCTTCATACCAAAGTGCAGTCGTTGCGCATCAGGGGCGCCGATTTCGATCCACGCGGTGATCGCACCGGTGAGGTCGCGCACGAGCACGGCGGGCTCATCTGCTGAAGAGACTCCGCCAGTGCCGAACGTGATGCCCTCTTCGTATTCCAAGCAATAGGCAAGTAACCGGGTCACCATATACGTCTCAGTTTCAGATGGATGCCGCGCAACCCGCAGTGAGATGGACTCATAGGTGCCACGATCCACATCTGCGAGCTCAATGTCGAACGTGTGGATAGTTGCGCCAATCGCCATACTCACGAGTGTATCTGGCGGTACCTTGGTGTGATGGAGATCAATCGGGCGCGCGCATTTCTCGCAGTAGCTGAAGAACTGCACTTCGGGCGTGCGGCGGAGCGGCTGCATATTGCGCAACCGCCGCTGAGTCGCATGATCCGCGCTCTCGAAGACGAACTCAGTGCAGAGCTGTTCGTGCGAAGTCCCCGCCAGGTCACGCTCACCCCCGTCGGTGAGGCGCTCTTGGAACCTGCGAGAGAGCTCGTCATGCAGTCGGAACGCATGATCCACCTAGTGCGACGGGTGCAACGTGGCGAGACGGGGCGAGTGCGACTGGGGTTCTCGGGGGCCTCGGTGAACTCGATCGTAAGCGAACTGGTGCGCACGTTCCACGCGGACAAACCAAACGTCACCATCGCCCTGCAAGGGTCGCAGCTTTCACAACCGGGGCTTGAACGCCTCATGTCGGGTGCGCTCGACGCGGTCGTCGGTCGTTGGGACGTACTCCCTCCCGATATCGACTCCTGTGTGATTGCAAGAGAGCAGCTCGTGCTTGCGCTTCCGAAGGGCCACCGGCTCACCTCAAGCGCCTCAATTGCCGCGACAGACGTTGCGGCCGAACCTTGGATCGTCTTACCGGGAGGGGGCGGAGCGACGCTCTCGACGAGGCTGCATGAACTTGCAAGGCGTGGCGAGTTCTTTCCCCGTATCGTTGAGACTGCCGCTGACTCAGCCACGCAGTTACTCATGGTGGACGCGGGCATTGGGATCGCCCTCACGTTCTCTGGAGTACGAGAGAACGTGCCGGTGCACACTGTCACATTTCTGCCGCTTGAACCGAGCCTCGGCGAAGTTGAGGTGCGGATCGCCTGGCGAAGGCACGATGTCACCCCTCCGCTTGCCGCACTGATTCAGACCGCCGAGCGCTTCTCGTCTGCCCTGAATACCTAAAAGGTATTCAGGTAAGTCATTTCTGATACTTCACATCATTGCGCTTGGAGGGCAGACTGGGTGTATGACCCTTCCGCTCGACGGCATGCTCGTCGCAGACTTTAGCCGCGTGCTCGCAGGCCCATACGCGACCACGACCCTCGCTGACCTCGGTGCTCGCGTGATCAAAGTCGAACGATCGGGCGTGGGCGATGACACGCGCTCGTGGGGGCCACCGTGGACGGAGAACAGCGCCGCATACTTCGAGAGCGCCAACCGCAACAAAGAGTCGGTCACGCTCGACCTCGGTAACCCCGACGACCGCGAACTTGCTCGCGAGCTCGCTAGGCGCGCTGACGTCTTCATCGAAAACTTTAGGCCAGGCGCTCTCGAGCGCTTCGGCCTCGGTTACGATGAGGTTGCTGCATCGAACCCAAAGAGCGTCTACTGCTCAATCAGTGGCTTCGGCAGTGGAGGCGGGGCGCATCTGCCGGGATACGACTTCCTGGTTCAGGCGGTCGGCGGACTGATGTCGATAACGGGAGACCCGGACGCTTTGGGAGGAACCCCGATGAAGTCTGGCGTCGCACTCGTGGATGTACTCACAGGTAAAGACGCGACCATCGGCATTCTCGCGGCCCTACACGCAAGACATGCTTCTGGCAAAGGGCAGCACGTTGAGGTCAATCTGCTCTCGAGCCTGCTCTCATCCCTTGTCAACCAGGCCTCCACGTTTCTCGCCACGGGAACAGCGCCGGGCCGTCTGGGTAATGCCCACCCATCAATCGCTCCATACGAGTTGCTTCCGTGTGCCGATGGGCCCATTGCGCTCGCCTGCGGAAACGACAGTCAGTTTCGAAAGCTTGCAGAGGTTCTGGGTGACGTATCGCTCGCAGACGATGAGCGTTTCGCGACGAATTCGGCGCGAGTCCAGAACCGACCCGCGCTCGCCGCAGCGCTCGGCGGGTTGCTTGCCACAGACGAGGCCGCAACCTGGGTGAAAAAACTGCTCGCAGCCGGAGTTCCCGCGGGAAATGTCGGCAGCGTCGCTGACGGGTTCGCCCTCGCAACCGAATTGGGCCTCGAGCCACTCGTTGAGGTGGGCAACGGCCAACCTGCACAGGTACGCAATCCCATTTCATTCTCAGATACACCAATTACCCACTACACCGCACCACCGCGCCTTGGCGAGCACGACCAGTCAGTGCGCGCTTGGCTTCACCAGGAGGAACTATGAGCCACTTCGACCCCACCAAGCTTCCCGCCCTCGATCCCACGGATCCCGCCGGTCTCGACGACCTACTCACCGAAGACGAGAAAGATATTCGCGGCGCTGTACGCCAGACGCTCGATACGATCGCCGAGCCCTACATTGCCGAGTGGTTCGAGAACGGTGGCATTCCGAACATTCGCGAGCTCACCAAGGAGCTCGGATCACTCGGTGTGCTCGGCATGCATCTTGAAGGATACGGTTGTGCTGGCATGACCGCGACTGAGTACGGCGTCGCCTGCCTCGAGATCGAAGCCACTGACTCCGGTCTGCGCTCGCTCGTGTCGGTCCAGGGATCGCTCGCAATGTTCGCGATCTGGCGTTGGGGTTCTGAAGAACAGAAGCAGGAGTGGCTGCCCCGGATGGCGGCTGGCGACGCGATTGGTTGCTTCGGTCTCACCGAGCCTGACGCAGGGTCTGACCCCGCCAGCATGCTCACGCGCGCCAAGCGCGACGGCTCCGACTGGGTGCTCGACGGTCGCAAGATGTGGATCTCGAACGCGCCCTACGCTGACGTCGCCGTCGTATGGGCACAGACCGATGATGGAGTTCGTGGCTTTGTCGTGCCGACAGACACCCCAGGGTTCTCGGCACCCGAGATCAAGCACAAGATGTCGCTGCGCGCGTCGGCGACCGGTGAAATCGTGCTCGACAACGTACGCCTTCCTGAATCGGCGATGCTCCCTGAAGCACGTGGACTGAAGGGTCCACTCTCGTGCCTGAACGAGGCGCGCTTCGGCATCACCTGGGGTGCGCTCGGCGCAGCTCGCTCAAGTTTTGAGGCGGCTCGCCAGTACTCAATGGATCGAGTACAGTTCGGGCGCCCAATTGGTGGCTTCCAGCTCACGCAGCAGAAGCTCGCTGATATGTCGCTTGAGTACACCAAGGGCTACCTGCTGGCAGTGCATCTCGGACGCAAGAAGGATGCCAACACGCTTCGCCCCGAGCAAGTAAGCATCGGGAAGCTCAACAACGTTCGTGAGTCCCTCGAGATCTGCCGTACGGCGCGCACGATTCTCGGCGGAAACGGCATCTCGCTCGAGTACCCGGTGATTCGCCACATGAACAACCTCGAATCGGTGCTCACCTACGAGGGCACGGTAGAAATGCACACGCTCGTGCTCGGCCAGGTACTCACCGGAGAAGCTGCGTTCCGCTAAACCGTCATTCTGCCCACTGGGCAACGGAACCCCCGCTGATTCGCTCTTTCCAGTGAATCGGCGGGGGTATTTCATTGCTCTGGTGAGAGTCTTCTCGTCTCCAAGCGCCACCCCGGGCTGAGCATGCAATGTTTATCTGTTTGTATCTTCAATGCATGTCACATTTGAGTAGCGAGGGGTGTCTAGGTACGTGGATGGTCAAAAGACCAACATCACAAGCGCTCTTGGGTTGCACGTGCATTCCCATAGCCTGAGCACCGTACCGTCTGGAGACGACGATGATTTTGACCCGAGAATATAGGGAAGCTCCCACGCGGGAGGACTCAAAATTCAAAGGAATTGACGATGCGGTTCGCGAATACTTACTCGCACCCATTGATATGGAACTGAGGCTGTGCATTTTTCGTTCGCAGACATCTCGCGACGAACATCGCCGACACATCAACCACAGCCCCGATCGCGTGAGGTGACTAACGCTCAAATACTCCCAGTGTGCGCCCACTGTGCAAATGAAAACCCCCGCGATCTCGCTAGTTCTAGCAGATTTGCGGGGGTTTTCTGTGGCGGTGACGGAGGGATTTGAACCCTCGGTGCAGGGTCACTACACACAACATTTCGAGTGTTGCACCTTCGGCCGCTCGGACACGTCACCGCGGAAGAGCTTACGGGATTCTGGCCGAATGCGCGAATTGAGGATGCGGAAACGCAACGTCAGACGTCGCGGATAAGCTCGCCTCATGGCAAAAGTGAGCAGCGCATATGTGTGCACCGAGTGTGGGTGGCAAACCTCGAAGTGGGTTGGACGCTGTGGAGAGTGCCAGCAGTGGGGCACCGTCGAGGTGCGCGGTGCCGGGCGCGCGACACTCGCCCGCACGACCCAGGCGAATGCGCCGGGTGAGGGCCGGGAGGCCAGACCGATCACCGAAGTTTCGGGCGATGAGGTCAAGCATCGCTCGACCGGCATCGCTGAGCTCGATCGCGTACTCGGCGGCGGCATTGTGCCGGGTGCCGCGATCCTCATGTCTGGAGAACCGGGAGTAGGTAAGTCGACACTGCTGCTTGACGTTGCCGCTCGCATAGCGCGACACGGCGCACGCGTGCTCTATGCGAGCGGGGAAGAATCAGTCGGCCAGATTCGCATGCGGGCAGAACGCACGGGAGCGCTCGAAGAGACCCTGTTTCTTGCAAGTGAGACGGATCTCGCCACCGTGCTCGGCCATATTGAAGCTGTACAGCCGGGCCTGATCGTTGTTGATTCCGTACAAACACTGGCAAGTGATCAGGTCGACGGTATTGCCGGAGGCCCCTCGCAAGTTCGCGAGGCCGCTGCCGCGCTCATTCGCGTTGCGAAGGAACGGGGTATCCCCGTCATTCTTGTTGGGCACGTTACGAAAGATGGATCGGTAGCCGGCCCGCGTTTGCTCGAACACCTCGTCGATGTGGTGTGCCATTTCGAGGGTGATCGCAACACTGCGCTGCGGTTCCTACGAAGCCTGAAGAACCGCTTCGGGCCGACCGATGAGGTGGGGTGTTTTGAGATGACGGGTGGCGGCATCTCAGAAGTGGCTGACCCCAGCGGGCTATTCCTCGGCCGCGGCACAAGCCCCGTGAGCGGCACATGCGCGACGGTGGCGATGGAGGGGCGTCGTGCACTTCCGGTCGAAATTCAGGCCCTCGTGGCCAAAAGCGCCACGCCAAACCCGCGCAGGGTCACCAGCGGTGTCGATGCGTCGCGCGTCGCAATGATTCTCGCGGTGCTCGAACGTCGCGCCGGCGTTCGTCTCCACGACCAAGATGTGTACGTCTCAACAGTGGGTGGGGTGAAGCTCGGAGAACCTGGCGCAGATCTCGCAATTGCACTCGCGATTGTGTCGGCCGTGTCAGATCAAGCGCTCGCGCACGATCTAGCGGCGTTTGGCGAACTCAGTCTCGCTGGCGAGATTCGGCCCGTTGCCTCGAGCGCACAGCGCGTCGCGGAAGCAAAGCGCCTTGGGTACACGCGGATCATCGACTCGGGGGCAAGTACATTGCAAGAGGCCAGAAGATCCGCAATCGAATGATGCGGCTCCGCGCGCTGCCCGGGTTCTAGTCGGAAGCGCAACATCTCATAGGTTGTGGTTGTTCACGCCAT
>JBQEBC010000018.1:0-45459 GCA_052106035.1 Leucobacter sp.
GTGGCGGATGCGAGATTCGAACTCACGTAGCTTGCGCGGCTGATTTACAGTCAGCCACGGTAGGCGTGTAGGGGTGTCAGAAACGGCATGAACACGCCAAATCCAAGGACCTACTAATGCACTAATGCCCCAGAATGTCCACTGAAATTGATGCAGTAATTGATGCAGTAGATACCCTTACTCTCATGCGAGCTATTCTTCGTGTCGCTCTCAACGCTGACACAGAGCCCAAAGACCTGCGCGACCACACCAAACACGAGAAGGTAGACCTCGTTGGTGAGGTTCGGGCAAGTTGCCCGAAGGTGCGCTGATGCTGCACTGGATTCATGCCGAGTAACGCCGCCCGTATCCGTACCCTCCACGCTCAGGGTGTCCCCCGCGTCAAGATCGCGAAACAGGTAGGCGTCACACCAGAACGAGTACGGCAGGTCACCTCGAGACGCACGCCGGCAGAGATTGAGCAGCTGCGCGCACAAGTCAGCGCACGAGCAGCAGAACTCCGCGAACAAGGCGTATGGCCATACACCCCATAACCACGAAAAGATGCCCCTCACCCAACTCCGAAGAGTCAGATGAGGGGCAAAGAATGTAGCCGGCTATTCGGCCTGTGCAGCACCGCCACGGAACGCGACCGAAGTGAGCAAAGCCGCCAAACCAGCAAGCCCAGCGATCGAACCAACAGTCGCAAAATCCAAATCGATCAGACCAGTCGTGCCAGTACCGAACGCGGCAACAGCAGCCTGCGCGGTAGTCGCAACGACACGATCAAACGTGTCAACCCAAAACTTCTTATCTGCATACTTAGACATCTGAATCCTCCTCAGGATTAGGTAAGTCAATCGGGCCGGTGCGTGTCTCATCGCGTCGCTCGATACGACGAGTCACCGTGTCTTCTAACCCGTTCAGTCGGTCAAAATCTTTGTCTTGGTGCGCCTGCAACTTTTCAACCTGCTTTGAGATCGTCACCACGTCATCCCGCAGTGAACCACCATTATTGGGGAGCACTTCATGGCGCACCTGCTCAAGCACCGGCTGGATCTTGTCCAACCGCTCATCAGCGCTCTCCATCCAATCGGGCAACTTCTCAAGCGACTCCGACAAGGCAATGAGATTCTTCACCGCCGGAATCGTTCTCTTGATCGTGGACAGGGTGAGTTTCAGGATCGCCCACAGCGCCGCGATCCACAGGATAAGGTTCAGCGCCGAATACGACTCGAGCCAACGCATCAGCGGTTCAGGGAGAGGGTTCATTCGTCCAACCTTTCCCTAATCCACTGGTCAAGCCAGTGACCTGCGGTGAGCACGCCGACGGACAGCAGAAGTGTTCCTACTGTCACGCCGACGAGCCACAAGTGTACGGTCACCCGTACAGCTCCACCGAAACGCGAGTTGCCTCACCCTGGATCGCGATATACCCGGCACGGTTCGTAGAAGACGTGACACTCCCGGCACCCTTTGCGTACATGCGAGCCCACGCGACACCCACAGCCTCGCCAGCCTTCGTTGTCGGTGCGACCATGTACCCCCGGAACACCGTCACCGCACCATCCTTACGCGACTCGCCCTTCTTGAGGTTCTTCCCGATGTCGGGGTGAGCAAGCATGTACTCGCCGACCGCTTTGCCGTCGAGCCGAGTGTGCACTGTTGGCTTCCACATATCTTCGTCTTCTTCCTCCGGCTCATCGACCGGTATAGATTTTGGTTCCGCGACTCGGAGCCCGTTGATGTCTTCCGACCAGAACCGATACTTCGCATTGAACCTGCGTTCGATCTCTTCGAGCGTGGAATACCACTCCTGCCCGTGAGCGAGATACCAAGGAGACGTGAGGAACCCACGACCGGGAACCCAAACAACGACGTGTCCGAACTCGCCGGTAACACCGCCGTAGGTTCCGTAATGCCAGAACCACACAGGTACAGCAACGTTTGGCATCTTCCGTGTCGTGTGCCGGTACTTGGTCGCGTTCGCTGCCTTCGTTGCCGAGTCGAGCCCGTACACGAGCGGTGCATTGAACACGGCACGTGCCATGCGGTGGCACCAACCAGCGCCGTCAGTCACGCCGGTGCGAGGTTTCACAAGCTGTTCCATGACGCTCCCTTCTAAACAAGAAAACCCCACACAAGGCGGGGCTGGAATGATGGTGCGCGGTTACTTCGCGTTCGCTATCGTGTTCGCGATATCTCGCGTCGTAGTCGCAAGGATTTCGAGTCCGTGCAGGATGAGTGGGAACGCGACAGCGGCGTTATCGGCCATCGTCAGCCCGTCGTACTGGCGCACCGCACGGATGCTATCCGTACCAGGTGCAGCATCGAGCGGGCCTAGCAGCGCATCAAGGGCGGTGATTGAGTCCTCAATGCGGCCAGTACGTGCGTCTTGTACGGTTCGCGCTTCGAGATGGATCTGCTCGATGCGTGCGTGCATTTGTCGCATCAAGTCCTCGATCTCAGATTGTGTGAGCATGCTGATATCCAATGTGATCCTTTCAAGACAGTTAACAAGTGATCAGTTGCGTAAACGTGGGCCAACTTAGACCGCTTGCACGACGATCATCGGATTTCGTAGCGATACACCGCCGCCTCGATACGCAAGCCGAATATTCGTAGTTCCAGGACTCAGGGTGGTGTAGCGCCTACTTTCAACAACTGTGTCATCGCCGGAGGAAGCCTTGCCAATGCTCGGATCATCTGCTGGCGTCGAATAAGTAGACGCGCCGGTCTGGTTCGTTCCGATCTGGGTGCCACTGGGATTCACATACACATTCACTCGCGCAAAGATCACTACTTCGGTCGCCACATCAACTGTGGTCGGCACAGAGAGGGCTGCGCTTCCGGTAACGGTGGTGAGCGTGCTTGCCCCAGCCGTCCCGCTCGATGCACCGATCTTTTGCGCCCTTGCGAGGGTTGTGCCAGGCAGCGGTAGTCCTCTTTTGAACGAGCCACCTGCCCACTCGTAGTGCATGTTTTCGTTGACATCGTAGAACCGCATCCCGTCAACAGCCGCGCCGGATAGCGCGAGATCGATACGCTGCGCCGTCGTGCCGCGCAAATCCTCGACACGGTTCGCTGCGGAATGGATCGTTGCGCGCCCGTTCTGTAATTCCACCCGGACACGTTCACCTGTGAGGTAAATCTTCGGTCCCGCGTTCGACGGTGACCCCAGCAAAGGGGCCGGGTCACCGTCGAGCTGGATCAGCAGCGGTGCAATGTTCGTGACGGTCGCCCACCGGAACATCGGTTTCGTGTCCACCCGTTGAGAAAGGCGCTCAATCATCCGTGCGTACGGGTCAAGATCAGTCACATCACCACCTCCCGCCACTCAGCATCAACATGCCCATTCATGACGCACGCGTATTTCATTGACTGGATTGATGCGACCACCGACGACCCTTTAGAAGGGGAGAACCTGACAACCTGGTTTGGTTCGAGCGGGATAATCGCGTGCTCAGCTTGCAGACGTGCCACAGGCGACATGCCATCAATGAGTCGTCGTAACGCGAGCGCGTCAGCTTCCTCCTGTGACGCGACCTCCACCCTTTCGGGCGGTGCAGACACCTCAAACCCGCGTGACGGGATCGAGTACGGTGATGCTGGGTCTTCGTTCACCGCAGACCCCAGTATCGGTGCAGTCTCCTCATCACCTTCTGAGTACACGTAGTAAGCATTCAAGACGGCAGCCTGGTTGAAGGTGCGTTCCCAGTTGGGTCGGTGGATTGATGCCGCCCCCGACTGGAAGTGATGCGAGACTGGCCGATCACCCGGCGCAGTATACGGTTCTACACGGAACTGCCCCGACCCGTCACACCACAGCGACCAATAGTTTGCTGCCGTCAACAAATCGTTCACGACCGTGAGTTTCGACGCGCCTTCCTCATACACGAGACTGTTCGTGAGTGTCGTATCTGACGGGGTGACAGCGATGCGCGTCTCACCGACAGACTCAATCAAGCTCACTACCGTGTCGATAATGTTCGCCCCGGCAGGGATTGAGAACCCGGCCTGCACTGTTGCAGAATCCACGACCGATGTTTTTGGGGTGAGCGTCACCGAATACGATTTCGTGAACGCACTGTACTGGTCAGTGGGTGAGGTGAACATGAACGTCGCAACAGGCCACGCATCAACACCAGGAATGCCGGGATCGTAGATGACTTGCACCCTGTCCCGAAGCCAGTCAATATCCTGACCACGCTCAGTGATAGTGATGTCACCAGACCCGCCGAGACGGGACTGTGACACCACCGTCACCGAGCACGATGTAACACCGTCGAGCGTGCCCAGCGGCTCATCCCAGCGGTTCAAATGCGTATATGACCATCGGGGTTTACGCGCAACATGCCAATCGACCATGAGCACCCCCTTAGCGATCTGTTTCAGTGAGACTGAATGAGTACGCCCACCAGCCGAGCCCGTTCTGACGCGGCATCGGAATAGACGAGATAACACCGTAAATGCGCCTCGAGTCCGGGTCACGCACCATAAACACCGGCTCAGCGTGCTGCGCAAGGATCGTCATATCCTCCACGAGTGCAGACAACTCCACATCAGTGTCAGCAAGCAGCCCAGACACGCTGTACCCGTACGAAGTTTGCTCACCCGCATACGCGACCGGCTTCGACCTGCCGTCATACTCTTCAACAGACCGTGCGCGCCCCGGCTCAATCTCCGGTTGCGGGCTGAACGGCAACCGTGCGGTGATCGAAAACCCGACCCCGCCAGACAGCCAAACCGAACCCGAATCAGCGACCACCGCATACTCCACAGTCGACGCGGCCCCGTTCACTGAATAGGTGGCCGTCACCCGATACAACGTCGTGCCCCGAGACAACGACTCGCCGTCCGAGAACGCTAGCGTGGTTTCAAGCACCGCATTCGTGATGAACGACTCCCACGTGTCACCACCATCTACAGACCGCTCAATCGAAAGGAGGTCCGCGACGACAACACCCGCACCTTCGGTGATCTCAAGCTCAACAGTGCCCGTGGTTTCCGACCATCCACCCGTTACGAGAGCATCTGCGGGCGGCACAAACTCAGCCGTGATCTCAAGTGGTGACCACTCAGACCAAATCCCACCAGTAGCGGCACGCACCTGCACCGTGTACGACTCACCATCAACGAGACGATACGACAGTGAGGCAGCAGTCGCCGCCCCTGACCCCTCACGACGCTGCAGCAGCACCATTTCAGAGTCATAGAGTTCGACCTGCCACGCCGACTGTGGGCGACCCTGCGCCTGATCCCACGTCCACTCCACCGTATAAATCGGAGTGTCAGTGGTGCCGTCACCCTGGATCGCGACACCAGGCCGCGTAATAACAGTGACCGTTGCGATCGCAGACCAGTCACCAAAGGATGCGTGCTGCCCCTTCGTGCGCACCTGCCACTCGTACGCACCCTCCGTGAGAGCGACAGTGCGAGTCGCTGCGGTCGTCCCGGAGAGCGTCGTCCACGCCCCAGCTGGGACACGGTAACGCAACTCGTACGCCGTCTGCGCTGACGTGTCCACCGGGTTATGCACCCAAGCGAACAACACATCCATGTCAGAGGCGGACACCCCACCATTCGGGGTGAGCCCCGTAGGCGCGAGCGGTGGAGCAAGCAACTGCACCGTGTTCGACGTCGTGCCCGCAGACTTCAACGTACCGCGCTTCGCAACAACCGAGTACGTGTGCGTGATCGACGGGTTCGGTGCCGAGTGCAACCATGGCCACGACGTCACATTTGAATCAACCAGAGAGCCGTTATCCGACACCTCGTACGCGGTCGCATATGGTGGCAAACCCGTTGCGGTGACCTGGATATAAGTGCCGACCTTCTCAGCCAGCACCGACGAAACCGCAGCAGGTGTCGTGTACACCGAAGCGGAAGCTCCAGTAAATGCAGACTGGCCCGAACCGCCGACACCAGCAACCCGGTACTCATACCGCTTATTCGCTTGCGTAGTCGTATCGGTCCACGTCGCAGCATTCCCAGTCGGACGACCGACCTGCACCCACGACCCGCCATTCGTACGCCGCTGCACCACCACAGCCGTGTACAAGCTATTCCGGTTCCAATTCAACCGATGCGACGTATCCGACAACCGCGTAACCATCAGAAGCGACGGGGTTACGGCATACCGGGCCGGGAAACTTACCGAAAGCGTATCGCTCGTCGTCCCATAAAAATGATTCGTGGAAACCGTGAACGAACGCGTTTGCGTCGAATCAGTGAGCGCCACGCTCCCCGACCCGCCCTCCACGAGCACCACGCGCCCATTCGCTTCAAGATTGAACGCCTGCCCAGCAGACCCCGAACCCCACGCACCAGACCACGACTTCGTACCATTGTGGTACTGCGAGTACGGACTAATCTGCCGAAAATACGCGTACACCGGAATATTGATCGATGTAGTGCTCTGCGAAACCGTCGGAGCTGTCCACGACCATTCAATACGACCCCTATTTTGGATCGGCCCGTTACGATTCGCCAAGATAGCCCCCTCAAAGGACAAGGGGCCAACCCGAAGGCCAGCCCCAAAGAAACAAAATGGTTACGCGTGAACCCCAAAACGATCCATCACAGGACCAGGAGAGAACGGACGAAGTTCGCGTGCCACCGCGCCGTCAGCAATCACCCGAGCACGCGTCAGGATCGACCCATCACTATCAACCAGAGTCACCTGAGACGGGAACGCCCCAGCCGCGTTCGACGCATCCGGTGATGCAGACCGCACACTGAACTGTGTGCCGTTCGCGAACGATTCAATCTTTGAGAACTCGTCCTCGATACCGCCAAGCTCGTCAGCGATCTCTGAACGACCGTCATGCAACGAATCAGCGATAGCACTCGTGAACGTTGAACCCAGACTCAGTCCCGCGTACAGCACCCATCCGCGACCCGAGAACGGGCCATCTTTCGCGGGGCTGAACGGGAACAGGTCACGGATCTTGCCGAGCCCGTCAGACACGAAATCCTTCGCCTTGTTAAACCCGGCCATGATGCCATCCAAGAAACCCTGAATCAGCGCACGGCCCGAACTAATCAGCTTCGAACCCATGCCGGTGAAGAACCCAACAATCTTGCCCGGGATACCCTTCACGAAATCAGTGACCGCAGTGAACTTCGACTTCACCGAACTCATAAACCCTGTCGCCGCAGACACAATGCCCGACCAGATCCTCGAGAAGAAACCACTCACCGCAGACCAGACCGCATTCCACGTTGCCTGCACATTCGTAACGACATTAATAATCGCGATCGCAATAGCAATCGCGACTGCTCTCGCGGTCGCAACGATGTTGTTCCAGGTGTTAGTGAAAAATGAACTAATGTTCGTCCACACGCTTATGAAGAACGAGCTAATGTTCGTCCATGCTTCGGTAAGGAACGTGGTGATGTTCGCCCAAGCCTCAGTGAGGAACTGGGTGAAGTTCGCCCAGATCGCCTGCCCCAGCTCTGTCTGAGTGAAGAACCAAATCAGGCCAGCGACCAGCGCCGCAATCGCGGTGATGATCAGGCCGATCGGGTTTGCTCTCAGCACAAGGTTGAACGCCTTCTGCGCGAGAGCCGCAGCTTTCGTAGCAACCGTAGTCGCCACAAGTACGGCCTTCTGCGCCACCATCACAGCAGCGTTCTTCACCCACGCCGCCGAGCTCAGAACGACAGCTTTTGCTTGCACCCCGAACGCGACCGCCGAATCTTTCGCGAGCAACGCCGCGATCTTCACGTTCGACCCGAAAGCCTTCACACCATCCATCGCATACATTCCCGCGATTCGGGCAGTATCAAAACCGGACTTGATGCCCTTCCCCATACTGGTTGCGAAAGTTACTGTCTTGCCAAACCCAGTGACAAGAGAGCCAATACCCGACGTGATCGCGCCGACCACCTTCAGCACCGGCCCTGCGGCAATCGCAACACCAGCAAAAACGCCAATCGTTTTCTGGGCGGCAGGTGACAGACCATTCCACCAAGTGATCGCAGATTTCAGCGCACCTGTAAGCGCAGTGAACGCGTCACCGAGCACCACACCGACATCTGACGCAAACGCTTTCGCATCATCCGACTTAAGCAAAGTGAGGAAATCGCCCAGCTCCGCTTTCATCTGAGGGAAAACGCTGTCAAGAATCTGCGCGCCCATCCTGCCGATATTCGACATGATGTTGGACGTGACGCCCTTCCACGTCTTCGCGTACTCCTCAGCAGCAGCCCCAGCGTTACTGTCCAGAACCTTGTTGAAGTCCTCAATTGAGATCTCGCCGTTCTGGGCCATCTTCATAATCTCTTCGCCCGTAACGCCGTAATGATCGGCAAGCATCGAAATAATCGGAATCTGGTTCTGAACCATCTGCGAAAGGTCGCCGTACGTGACCTTGTTCTTCGTGAGAACGTTGTTGAGAAGATACCCAGCTTGCGAAGCGTCAACACCGTAAGCGGCAGACACGTTAGCGACCCGCTTGAGCTGGCTCTCGAGCTCTCCGAGCGGAAGGTTTCCTGTAGCCAGGATGCCCACGGCAAGACTTGCGCCTTCCGCCATCGACAATGCGGTGTTAGTGACACCCTTATCGACCTGCGCCATCACCGCATCAGCATCATGCCCCAGCCCCTTAAACTGGCCTCGAGCAGTATCGATGCCGACTAGTCGCTTAAAGCCAAGCGCAGTCACAAGAGCACCAACAGCGGTCGCAGCGAGCCCAACAGGCTTCGTAATCCCATTCGTGAGCTTCCCGCCAACGCCAGAAATCGAACTTCCAACAGACTCAAACTTCGCCGCAATCGGCGCAACGTTAAAGCCCTTAGAAACCTTGTCCGAAAGCTGTTCGCCAAGCTTCGAGCCAACACTCGTATCGACCCCAGCAAGCTGAGATGTGATCTGCCGCGTCGCCCCCTTGAGAGAGGGAATAATCGTGACGTAGGCAGCAGCCAATTCGATTGCCATTGATCCCCCTGGCGTGCCGCGCCTCAAGGGTTGAAAAGCCAGACCGATAAGATGCCGGTATGGCCGAAAAAACTATGAAAACTACGGTCGCGAAGGCAGCCTTCGCGAGTTTGTTTGTATTCGCACTCGCGGCATGCTCAAGTAGCAGCCCAGAAGCCCCCGACGCCGAGCAAGAGCCGGCTAAGTCATCAGAACTCACCGAAGCTGATGTGACCGTCATGGACATGAGCACAGACGAACAGAAGTTCGTAAGCGCGGAGTTCCCAGTACAAGACTCATTCGCAGGTATTGAAAAAAACCTAAAACTGGGATGTGTGACGGCAGTTCAAGCCGCAAAATCTCAGACCCCCGACTGGGAAACATACGACACCATTCAATGCATGGGAATGTCCGCATGGAGTGACGAATCAGTGTTCGTAGGCAGCGCGAACTTTACCGGCGCGCAGCTTGCCGAACTCTCGGATGTCGAGATGCTTGAATCGCCTGAAACATTCTGGGATTCCTCACCACAATCGAACATCAGCCCCCACGTTTAGGGGAAGGAGCCGTCACAGTTATGCTGGACGGCTCCTTTCACCTACGAGGCAGCGCGAGGAGTCGCTTCACTTCATCAGTGGAACGACCGATCGCGCCCTTAAACCTGCCCTGAGCTTTACCCTCATCCCCAGGACGAGGTATTGGTTTCGGACGGTTGCGTTTGCGCTTCGCGTCAGGCGTTTTCGCCCACACCAACCAACGCAAACTATCCGCAATGATCGCCAGTAAATACTCCGAGATTCCCCAGCGTGAACGCTCAGGCTCCTTCACGCGGATTAGCGCCGACTCGACCGGTAAATGAGTGACGATCGCACGCAGATCAGACCACCTGAAATGATCCGATCCGAGATCCCGCAACCGTAGCCCGCGCTCGATCAAGTCATACTCGATGGCCCCGCCAAACTCGTCTAAGAGTTGGTCGAGGCCGAAGATTCCCCCGCCGTGATTTCCTGCTCAGGCGCATCGTTCGAGAACTTCGCAACACCCGCATCCGAAAGAAGCGCCTTGCACTCCCCCAGGTCGAGGTCGTCAAGATCCTTCGCAGGCAGTCCGGGAACCAGCGCACCGACGAGATCCCACAGGGCTTCCATGTCTTCGCCCTGCAGCTCCGCGAGTAGCGGTTTCAGCTTCTTGATCGCCTTACGCTTCATGCGGTCGATGTGCGGTGCGGGGTACGTATTCCCCCGAAGTTCAATAGTCTTTTCAGCCATAGCCGTGCCTCTCAAAAGTTGCCGCGCAAAAAGGGTAAGGATGGTGGGGCGAGGCGCGGCATGCTCCGCCCGTGAGGGCAACCCCACCACCCAGCTTGTAAAGGTCTAAGCGACCTACTCGCCGCTCACAATCGCGGCGATATATTCATAAACAGTGTTGCCATCCTCGTCAGGGAAGCAGGACAGTGTGACCTCGTAACCGATCGCCTCACCAGCGACGTACACGACATCGCCAATCTCGGTGATCTGACCGTTCGGCACAACAATGCGCTTCACCTTGCCGCCAGTCATGAGGATCTCGAACACGTACGCGCGGCGCGGAAGATCAGACGCGTTGTGAATAACAGTGAGCGCGTCAGCCGCCCCCAGAATCACATTCTCAGGGCCATACACTTCCGCGAGAACAAGCGCGTTCGTCTCAATGAACGTCCACGCGAACGTCTCACTACGAGAAGTTTTGATCGTGAGGACAGTGTTACCGCCCCACTCAACGATGTTCTCGCTATCAACCTCGATACCGTTCGTGAGCCCATCCTCAGACACGAAACCAAGCCCGTCGAAATCGCTACCAAGAGCGGTAGTCGCATCGATGGGGAGCGTTGCTGTCGGCTCCCCAGAATAAATACCACCGGCAGCATTGGGCTTACCGACGGATACGTTAGCTGCATTATTAGCCATGATGTCTCCAAGACCGCCGCGCCTCAGAAGAGAAATAAATAGTTAGGGAAGCTGTGTTACCAGCTCGAAAGTGATTTGATACCTCGGCGAACGAGAATCAAGGTCAGGGAAATTAGCGACACTCGAAACAGTTACCCGACCAACCCACGGCAGGATCTCCATGCCCCGGATCAGGTCTGCAACGCTGCCTGCAAGCTCAGCGGCCCGCCAACGCGCGCCAGCCCACACCTGCACAGCAAGCAGCGGAGAACCTAGGACACGTCCCTCTGGCCCGCCGACACGCTCCACTGTGACAAACTCAGTCGGGCGTGTACCCGGAACATCCATGAACGCCTCGAGCGTGCCAGCCACATTCAAGTAATCGACCGTTAAGGCTTCAACACTCACGTTCGCCCCCGATCAAGACTCTTGAGCAGAGCGTTCGTGCGCGCATTTTCACGCATCGACGCAAACCCGCCAGTAATCACCGAAGCACGCGCACGATTCTTCCCCGCCTGCACGCTCGCCTGAAACAGTTCGTCGTCAGGCGCGCTCATGATCCTCGCGTTCGCTGCATCCTGTACCTTACCTGCGCGAGCGAGAAGATCAGACTGCACCTCACCACTCACCAACAGTGCACGAGCGCCAGCACGGTTCATTTTCACGCGAACCTTAGCCATCCACAGCCTCCAATTCCACCGGCATATGCCATCGAGTGGGAGTGTTCGCAAGCGTGTAAGGCTTCGGATCGCCAATCACTGAACGCGCTTCTTCACCGCGCACACTGATCCGTGCACCCCGCAATGAGGCGTTGAACGTCTTCGGGAAATGAAGAGTCCAGGCGACACGCACACCTTCTGGCCTGTTCGAGTCAACAACATCCTCGCGCGCACCAGGCGCAACAAGAACATCATCAACTGTCTCGGGAACCCACTCATAGATCGGCGTGTTCCCAGGCGCAGTGCCAGTGCGTAACTCCTGCTCCACAACAACGGTTTCGCCCCTAATCATCGGCGATACCGTAGATGGGGAACCCGGCAATATCAGCACCGCACGTGCAGTACGCATACCAATACCCAGGAGCGTAATTGATAGCGGAACAGGTTGGGTCATGAACCGACCCACCCCGAGGCGCAGTATCAATCGCAAACGCCTTCCCAGAACAGCGGAACGAATCCAGCAACCCCTTGTCCACTTTCGTGAGCCAAGGCGCCCCAGTACGGGACCCCGAAGCAAACGTGACCTGCTGCGAATACGGGCCAGCAGTGATGCCGGCCTGAGTCGCACCATAAGTGTCCGAATCAACAACGTCACCCTCGTTAAGAACTCGAGCAACCATTCTCGACGTGACGAGCGTCAACGCGGACGGAACCACAACCGCATATTTCTCAGGAGGGCACCCGAGATAGCTGAGAACAAGCGCCTCAGCCTCTTCAATCATGCCGTAAAGATACTCAACCTCGTCCTCAACCAACGGACGCCGAAGCCGTTTCTCAACATCAGCTTGAGTGCAAAACATTCACGCCTCCTCCCCTGTTGTGGGGGAACACCCAGTGGATGCTCCCCCACAAAGTCAGGACTTCTTCGGCTTCCGCTTCGGCTCAGCCTCAACAGCAACCCAGTCGCCACCAAGACGAGCAGCCGTAGCGTCCGAAGTTTCGACAATCACGCCAGTAGCGACGTTACGAAGCTTCGGCATGGTCTACTCGCCTGCTGCCTTGATGAGCGCGAACGCGTCAAGGTCAGCGATGCCCCAGCCGTACACAACCTCGGCGCGGAACGCGACCTGGTTGTTACGCTTGAGGTCTCCGCCACCGTCCGGGTCGCCGTACTCAATGAGCTCAAGGCCGATCTGCTTCTGGATACCCCAGCGGATAGCCGAGAAGTCACCGTCGATCGCGAGAATGTCAGAAGCTGTGGTGGCAACACCGACAGCGCCAACAGTCTTCCCTACCGAAGCACGGTGCCCGTCAAGCTCAGACGGTGCGACACTCAGCGAGAAGTTCGGGTACAGCTTCTGTTCCGAATTAGTGCCACGCAGCGTCGAGAAACCGCTCGCAAAAGCAGGATCAAGCGCCACCCCACTCGGAACATTCCCCGAAGCGAGAACGAGCGTGTCAGCAGCGTCCAGGTTCGCATACGGCTTATCACCAGAAGCCTGAGTGACAACATTCGTCGCAGCAGAAAGCTTCTGCGTCATCGCCGCAACAGTCGCACCAGTCGCCGGGTTGATACCGTGAATCACACCGTAATCAAGTGCGCGCGAAAGAGCAGGCTGGATCTGCGCAAGAATGTCCTGCACAACACCCATCTGGTAATCCTCATCAGCCCAAATGACCTCTTGGTTGAGTCGGATCGTCTTATGGAACTTGAACGGGCTCACGCTCTGAGCAGACTTCGCGACAGTCGTCGCGCCCTTCTGCTGACCTTCGCCAACAAACTCAGCTTCGCCAATGTCAAACACCATCGCCTGACCCGCACCGAACTTCATCGGGATAGCACCCGACAGTGCGGCAACAACCGACCCAGCCTGAACAGTTCCAAGCCAAGCGTCAAGCTTCTGCGTAGGGACTTCAATAAATCCAGTAGTAAGTGCAGCCATTTTGCTGCCTCCTTTTTAGTCTCGTTTGAACAATTGCCGCGTGGCTTCACGCAGCTCGTCATCCCCGTCGTTTTGTTCGCGACCCTTCTGGGCAGGAACAACGGGGCCATTCTTTTTACGGTCAGAAACACGGTCAGCCAGCGCCTTCGCTTGCGCCTCGAGCTTTTCCGTGTCTGTGGCAGTGAGGAACAATTCAGCGTCAGTATCCGAAATCGAATGCTTCGCCTGAATCCGTGCCCGCTCCGCAGCAAAACGCGCGTTAGTGAGCTCAGACTCAAGCGCCGAAATACGATCATTCGTTTTCTGCTCGTCCGACTTCTTTGATTCACTCAACTGGTCAAACTCAGAAGCCTTCTGCTTCAGATCGTCATAATCAGCGAACTTCTTACGCTCACGATCAATACGATCCGAAATAATCCGGTTGAGCTCTTCCTGAGTCGCAGGAGGCGTAAAACCCTGCCCTTCACCGCCAGTATTCTCATCAGACATGCTTGTTCCTCCAAGGCCGCGCATTGACCGCTGCGCGTAAGCGTGACCCCATATGGGGAAGATTGAAACCCGCGAAAAGCGGGGAGCTACTTTGTGCCGTGCACCTTGCGCCATTCGGCAAGCGTGAGTTTCGGTGAAACAGCCCTGGTGTCATCCAGACGCACCGACTGCACATACATATCGGAGTACCGCTTCTCGGTCGCGTCAGCGAGCGCCGCCATCTCAGTACCCTCATACACAGGCATGACCACACACTGGCAGTCATCGTGGTATCCGTCACCAAGAGCCATCGACCCTCGAGCCTTCACCCCACCACCGGCAGCGCCACTCAGCCTGCGCCCCTGAGCGTCATACCCAGTACGGTCAGAACCTCGCCCCACGACACCACCCGCTGATGCCTCAGATCGGTACACAGCACCACGAGACGCCAACAATCCGCAGAACGCGCAACAACCCGCTCTCGGCATACGCTGAAACCCCACACGTTCACGAGCCCCATTGAGCTCAACCGTGTTTCGCGACGAATCCATAATCATACGCGCCGCACTCCCAGACAACCGAGTAAACGCAGTGGAATCTAGAGTTTCGTTCGCGAGCGGAGCCACAGCCCACCTAGACAACGCCTCCACACGCGCAGGTGCCGGAACTGAATCAACCGAAGCCGCGTAGAACGTGCCCCGACGTGCCGCCTCGCTGCGCAGATCCTCGAATAACACGGCAGCCAACTCACCAGAAGCAGTGATATACGGGGAAAGAAGTTCAGGAAGCGCGGTAATCAAAAGATTCCGCGCCCCCGCAACCCCCAGCCCCTCAGCTGCAGCAAGCAGCGCACGCAAATCAGCGTCAGCCAACATCCTCAACTGCAACAGTTGTTGCCGGTGCTCCCGGACTATCGATGTTGCCGACATGGTTCCACCTACTCATCAGCTTGCTTGATCGTGATTGGCTGGCCTGGGATGAACTTCACGTTCTCGAGGCCGGCCAATGTCGCAGCGTTCGACGCCTCCACACCGGCACGCCGCAGCACACCGAGTGCATCAGCCTTCGCTTTGAGCACCTGAGCCGCTTCTAGAGCGTTCTCGGACTGACTGGCTGGCTGGCTGGCTGGCTGCACCATCAACCATCGATCCGCCGCCTCGCAACTGCTCAACAAGCCGAGAAACACCAGAACGTCGGCGCTCACCCAAAGCGAGCTCACGCTGATCCTCGGTCAACCCGATCAAATCAAGCGCAACCTCTGTATCGGCAAGCCACGGAACCGCCGCCAACTGCTTCGTCCCAGCGTCAGCCTCAGCCGCACGCGAAACAAAACGAGGATCACGCCAGTCAGTATTCACCGACGCCCACTCCTTCGGAATGTCATCGACGCCCTTAATCGACGGGTCCTGCATCGCCATCGAACGAATCATCGAACGCCGCAAGAACGGCGACCAACCATCAGTCGCACCCTCCGCCTTCGCGATCAAATCATGCTGAGAAGCGTCATACGCCTCAGCCGAAGTCGGATTCGCAAGATCAGTGATCGCCAACGACGAATCCGGCAACGAAGCCTCACGAGCAAACAACTTCGCAAGCGCATTCAAAGCCGCAAGATGAGGCTCAGGCGACGAAGCATCAAACTTCTTCACATCCGCACGAGCTGTAGCCGCATCAGGAGCGTTCGGATCATCAGGCACGCCCTTAATGCTGCCCATACGAGCAGTCCATGCTTCCTGCACCAGCCCATCCACACCAGTGAACAGTGACGGGTCAGCGCCCAGCATCCAGAAGTCAGGATAAGAATAAATATCCATGTGCCCCTCGAGCCGGAGAAGCTCGCGAATCGCAGCAGCTTGCAAGCCGATCATCGGGCGCGAAATGCGCGACCGTCCAAAAGCACGCCCAGAACGCCGTGAATACGGCAACGGATCAACCGGGACACCCCAACTGTGCTTCGCACGATCGTCAACGCTCCACCCGCCCGACCGTGAGCAAGTAATCGTCGCATCATCCACATACAGCACAAACTCTGCAGGTGAACCATTCTCAGTCCGGTCAGTCACCACGATGAAGGAATCAAGCTTGCGAGCCCGAGCGTTCCAATCCCCCGTCGCACTGAGCGCGTCATGGAACTGCCACAACACGTCCGGCTCACCGTCCTGGCCCCGCGTCGTAGACACAAACGATGTTGACTGGATCAACGCCGAATCAAGCGCAGGGCTCAACTCAACATCAAGCATGTTCTGATCCCAGACCTCACGCCAACCCAAAGAATCCAGATCGCCACCAGACCAAGTAAACCGATCCAAATGACACCTGAGCGACAACAGGTCAACCGCCGAAGCCGTCCACCCAAGAACGATCCCCAAATTCGCATACTGTGGCGGCAACACCGAAGAAATCTGCCTCACCGAATGCTTCCCGTCATACAACTTCTCACGAAGCCGATTACGGACAGCCTTCCGGTTCAACTTACTCAACAACACGTTCGCCACAGCGTTCTCATCATCAGTGAGACCCTTGACATTGATCGAAGTCATACGCCCCTCCTATTCGCTGCACGCCGCGCAGTCTGAGAACCACGAGACTCCCCCGGATTCGCCCGAGCCGTCTTAGCACCCCAAAACGCGTACGTCACTGCATCAAGCAACGCCACCGAATCACCTTGATCCGACTCCCACCCGAAAGCACCGGATGTCTTACTAATAATTCGTTTCGCCGCGTCACGTACTTGCTCATCAAGTGGCCCCTGCCCAAGATGGGAAAGCCCGCCCGACTTGACTGCTTCCGCGAACATTGAGTGCGCTGAAACAACCTGATCAAGATTCGGGAGCAGCACTAGTCCACGCCGCGTCATACCCTGATCCTTCAGAGCCGACGCCAGCGCAGGAGCGCCCGCCTTACCGTCAATGACGATAAGAGCCGTACGCTCAGCACGCTTCACCAAGAAATCCACAATCCATTGCAAGCCCTCACTTAGATTCGCTTGACGGAAAGCCTCAACGTGAACAGGCCCATCATCAGGACGAATACCAGCAGCGAGCGCAACCGTCGAACCATCAGGAGTGAACTTCACACCGAACGCGAGACGGCCCCTCTCAGGCTTCGAACGAACAAGCACCGACCACTCGCTGAAAGCAATAGCCTTCTGCTTGCGGCCAGCAAGCTGCCATTGACCCAGACGCTCCCGACAAAACCCGTCGGGCGACATTGCATCCCGCTCATCAGTGATCGTCGTAAGCGCCAACCGAATACCCAGAGCCGGGTTAGTCGAATAGACGTGCGCTTTCCAGTCCTTCATCGCCTCAACGACAGGCAGACCGTCTGGGATAGACCATTCATCCCAGCACAAACGTTCACTCTTCTCGAGCGCACTAGCACGCACACGAGCGAAAACTTCGCCCGGAGATTCGGGAGGTGGCGGAGTGCCGAGGAAAATGATTTGGGGATCACCCGAAGGTGCAGCAGCAATTGTAGGAAGCAGCGCCTCTAGCTGCTCGTCCGTCATTTCCTGCGCTTCATCACAAAACAAATCATCGACCGTAAAACCACGGCCAGAACCACGCGACCGAGCGACAAACTCAATCGAAGCACCATTCGTAAGAATGATTGCTTCCTGCCCGTTCGTGCGACGGATCGACTCGACAAGCTCAGCAAGCTCAGGAAACTTACGCTCATTCTCAAAAAACGAACACAGACGAAGAAACGCCTTACGAGCCGTCTTCACCTCATGCGCAGTATGCAGAATCTTTCTCCGCTGCACCACAAGCTTGTGAAGCTGCGCAGTCTCAACCGCACCGTTCTTACCGTTTTGCCTAGGGACAGCGAGGCCGCAACGACCAGCAGCCAAACGCCCATCCTTACCACGAGCAAGCCACCCACGAACAACACCAGCACCCTGCCAATGATCAGGAGTGAGACCGTAACCCGAAGAAAGCTCAACAGCCTCATCGCCATCATAAAAATCAACCGCACCTTTCGGGCGAAGACGAATCCTAGGTTCCTGCGCCCCGAGCAGACCGACGCTTTGAGAGCTCATCAAGCACCGACCCCTTCGACACTGGCTTCTCGCCCTTGAGTTCGGTAATCCGCTTCACCGTGTCCATAAACCGCAGCGACAACGCCGCATAATCCCGCAACGACTCGCAGGCGTCGAGCTTCATCGCAAGATCGTCACGCAATTGCTCAAGGGCCTGCACCTCATCGCCCGTAGCGGCAGCATCAGACAAGCTCATGAGCGGGTACCCAATCCAGACGGTCACTCCGGGCACTGTTGCAGCCACGGCAAGCAAGACGGAGGTTCTCGGGGGCATCAGAGCCGCCATGAGAACGAGGAAGAATGTGATCAAGCGTCGGCGCTTGAGAATCCATATAGTGAACAGCGAAATCGACAGGCTTAAAACACAACTGACAAACGCCAGCATCACGCAAATAGATACGCTCCCGCTCAGCATCACCAATCCAACGATCACCCGATGGCAAAGGCTTACCGGCAGCAGCGCGCACCGCACGGTACCCTCGAGCCCGCGCAGCGTTCCACCCCCTACACATCAAGCAACGGCACCCGGTCCGGTAATGACCCTCGCACCCGCGCTTCTTCGAACGACATGGATTGCATCGATACGCAGAGGCAGGCGCAGAAGTTCCACTTGGAGACTTTTCCACACCACACGAGATGCAAGGCACTGGTTTTCGAGGCATAAGAAACCTCCCAGCCGGACACCAAAACCTGCCCAATGTGGAAACGAACGACGCGGAGGGGTATCTCGCTATGCCGCGGGTGCGAGCGTGGTGGGGGCGGGGGTGTACTCCCCCTGGGGTGTTACCAGTTGCTGGTGGTGAGGGTGATGGGTGTGGGCGGTTTCGCTCTCACACGGGCCCTCTTGTCGCCTTGTGATTGGTTGCATCGTCTGCAGAGGACTTGGCCGTTGTCGTGTGTCTCGCGGCCACCTTGTGCGTGTGGTGTGATGTGGTCTGGTTCGGCACTGTTGGGGCGTTTGCCTTGGTTGTAGTCGAGCCTGACGAGGCATGGTCTTCCACTGTGGTGTGTGCATGCTGCTTTGCATGGGCAGTGGGTGATGCCTTCGTGCTGTGCTTGGTGGAGTATGTTGATGCGCCACCGCTTGTACTTGGCGGTACCGGTCCGGGAGGTCGTGATGGCACTCACCCCCGGTATGTTGCACCCCTCCGGGTTAGTTACTCGAGGTCAATCTCGGTGTCGAAAACGATTGCCCCGACAGCGCCTAAAGATTTGACTGCTTCACCGAGGTTCTCGGGCATCGGTTCTTCGCGTGTTCCTGCCCGGTCGATGACGAACACAAACGGTGTGTCGCTGTACGGGCCTGAGTGCTGCATCGGTAGTTCGAGTACGCGTAGACGTGGGTTTACTCTTCCCTCAGTCATGACTTCATTCTCCCTCTGAGCATTTGTCGTGCGTGTAGGTCGTCTACCCGGTCTGCTTCCCCGCATTCGGCTGCTCCGAGTGGTGAGCTGTACCGTGCACCGCATACCTCACACTCAGTCACGCTTCGACTACCTCGAGGTGCCCGCGATACTTGAACAGGTGTTGGGCGGCCATGCGTGCGAGTCTGCGTTCACTGAAAACGAAACGCGCCCCGTTGCGCATGCGTGCCCAGTCACCAGACTTATCGGTTAAAGCGAACACTTGGATACCTCCGTATGGGGTGGGCGTTTCAACGGGATCCGTACATGCGTCACCGTGCGGATTGTTGGAAAGGTCTGCCGCCGCTCACCCGCGTTATGTGTGTGAGTGTTGACCGGGTGGCGGGGCAAGATTAGTGGTGGGGCTCGCACGCATGGTGCGGAAGAGTGTCGCAGGTTCCCCATCACCACAATGGGGCATTACCGGGGCCGAAACCCGATCGACCTGCAACAGTGGATCCCCCGAGATTCGAACTCGGACTGTGCGCCTTTTGAGGGCGCTGCCTCTGCCTGTTGGGCTAGAGATCCATGTGCCAGCAGAGGCGCAAGGTGTCTGCCCCTGCGCATGCTGGCGTGCTCGTTTCGTCAACACGTGAGCAGTCGTGCGCAACAGGACCGACATCCTGTGACGGGGTGTTTGCTGGGGTGAGCGTGTCGAACTCTTTGGATGAATTATGTGTGAGCCCACCCGCAGCAAAGCAAAAAGCCCCAACCGTGATGGTCAGAGCTTCTGATTTTTCCGATAGTAAACCGGGCCACTGTCAGTATATACGAGAATTACACCGTTGTCATTCACTCAGGCTTGCGAGTGTCGGAACTTCAATTCCGCAAGCTGCCAGCACGGTGATGTTCTGTTCAGCGCCGACCACGTAACCGAGCTTCGCCACGTCGGCCCATCCAACCCAGAGTGCGAGACAGTCAGGGTTGCGGCATTCAGCTACCGGCGCTCCCCCGGCTTTGAACTCAATACGGATAGCTGACACACGTTGGTCGTCGTCCATGATCCATCGTTGTTCGCACCTTGGGCATGGCACGGTGAGTTCCATCTTGCGTGGCCTGTCATCTTCGGCTTCGATGCGTTGCACCCAGTTGGTGAACTCGTCGGTAATGTTTTCCCACTGCTGGTCGTCCATGCGGCCTCCTTGGCGTTCAGTCACGGCGATACTCCAAGCAAGCTTCGTGTCTTCTACGCGTGTACCAACCGACCGCTGGTAGAGCGCCTCACGCATCAGCTTGATCCTGCCGTCGATGTACTTGAGTAGGTCGAGGGCATCCGTGTTGAGTGGCACGCCTCCACCGCCTGCGCCACCGCCGCTGCGCCCAACGACTTCGGTAACGGCAGCTTCGAGCCATTCGAGAAGCGGTGGCCATTCGACCGGCCCCGCGTCAGTGAACTCGGTATGTGCTTGCGTCAGCCTTTCGACTGCCCGTTCAGTGTCCTGCATGATCCTCCTTCATCTTGTTTGCGTATGCCTTACCGAATGCTGCGAACCCTGCCGAGAACGCGTTTAGCCACTTCGACACCGTTTTACCCAGAGCGGCCATTGCTTCGAGAGCTTCCGCGATCTCAGTTGGGGTTGGTTGCTCAATGCGTCGCTCTGCTGCCTTCACGTCTGCGTCAAGGCGCATAGCGAGTCGATCTTTTGATAGAGCGAACTCTTTATCGAGATCCACCGCTCTCCCCTTCCTGTCCTGCCGTCAGCCCGAGAGCCGCAGCACGAGCACGCAGCCACGCTTTCGAGTAATCGTCACGCCCCATGAACATGCCGCTGATCTGTCCTGACCGGAATGCGTCTGCCGCGTCGGTCAGCGCTTTCTCTGCCGCTGCACGCTCAACCTCGGCAAGCCAACGGTCGAATCGCCCCTCCATTTCCCAGTGGAACTCCTCATTAATCCCCTGAGATTCGGTCATTGGAGTGCAGAAGAGCTCGCGCATGTCATCGGTTGTCGGAGTGTGGTCAGTCATCGTTCTTCTCCTTCCCGGCAAGCATGGCTTTAACCTTCACCATGTGCCGTTCGTTGTTGATTTCGTATCTGCGCCGCATCTCAGCTGCTATCTCGTCAGTCACCGGAGCGCACTCCTCGGCCCACAGCGCTACGTCGTCACTGTCAGCGCCCATGCCGCTCTGCCAGTCGCAGTAATCTGCATTGGTCGCACGGGATGCGGCGATAGAGCACGGTGATTGGTGCGCCTTCCAAGTGAGTACGTCGCCGCCATCGAAAGTGATGACGCGCTCGTATGTCTCACCGGGCTCGATGGCCCAGCCACACACTTCGCACCAGTGGCGCTTGCGGGCTTTCGGTGTCGAGCTAACTGTGTCCACGGTCACTCTCCTCCCCGACAAGCCACGGAAGATGCTCCGGGCAATAGTCAGAATTGAGCGTCGAGAACCAGCCAGGCGCGCGCTTTGAAATAGTGATCTTGATTCCGTCAACTGAATCGGCGGTGCCTTCGTAAAAGTCGGGCGATGTTTCATAGCACCCGTCCTCGTGATCACAGCTCATCTCTGGCGCTCTGTATCTGGTCATCGGCTCTCACCTCCGATTGCCTCGACAACCGCGCGGGCGAATGTCTTGAGCGTGATTCGTTCCTGGTTGTACTGGAATATCCAATGTTCGAGCTTGTCGGCCAACGCGGCCTCGTCCACGGTGCTCGACGGCTGCACCGGGGCGGCGAGAGAAAGCGCAGCTCTGGCGATAGCCTCCCCGTCAGCCAGAGTGAAGGTATGCACCTTGGCAAGTTCGTGCGCGATTTCTAGTGCGCGGTCGCTCTCCGCTTGTGGGGCTGCACCCGCAGCAGCCACGAGAGCGGCACGCATCGGTCCATACACGTCCATGCCGCGCGTTCTAGGCGCTTTCAGGTGCGCGAGATAGGCGAGCTTCACCTGCGCCTCGTTCGGCTCTCCCTGTACAGCGCGAGCACGAGTCACACACTCAGGGCACACGACCTTTTCGGCATCGAAACCGAGCCGCTGAATATCCGGCGTTGTGGGAATGTGCGCGCGAGACTCCACCATCGGCAACGCGTCACCGCAGTAATCGCACGAGATCCCGTGCTCTCCCTGTACAGGAACACGGGTAGCGAGAGCGAGAGCGTCAGCGAGCTTGCGCGCAATTAACAGGTTCGGCGCTAGATCGTAGGGCGGCGGGAATACCCGCTGATAGTCGATGATTGCTTCGTCCAGCTCCGCGATCAACTCTTCGCTGGTCTTCGATACGTCACTCAATTTGCTTCCTCCAGTTCAGATAGCACTTCTCTAGTCGCCCTCCGCAAAATGCGCTTCGCGTTCTGAATCTTTGCTTCACGCCCGAATTCGAGTTCCGGGCAAATGTCGGCAGGCTCAACACTGAGAACTGCAGCTACTGCCACGAGCTCACCAACATTGATGTCCTTCCGTCGCCCTGTCTCCCAGTTGGCTATTGCGGATCGGGAAGGCGTGCCGCCGAGACAATCGCTGAGATCCTGCGCAGATAGGTTCAACTCCTTGCGGAATTGAGCAATGCGTTCACCAAAATCAGTCACTTCGTTCTCCTTCGTTGATAGGCCGGGTGAGGGGCCAGCATCAGCCAGCCCCTCAATGAGCCGGTAAAGCCGTTACGCCGCGGTCTCGATAGCTATCGGTGCGACCGGTGCCGACGGGGATTTCACTGCAGCCGATTTTGCGACCGGTGCCGGAGTTGTCGTGGGCGCCTCGAGCTCAGTTTCCGGGGTGCTGGTTTCTGGGAGCACCTCACACTCAACCGCTGTGTGCTCGATCGTTTCCGTCCACGCGTCTGTGCCCTCGGTGATGACGACGATCTCGTCCCAGGCCTTCTCGTACGGCTTCGTGATGATGTTGCTCACACCGCCGCGCCGCCATTCCGCAGCATCCACAGCATCAGCAGGCCACTCATCAGACGGTGAAACGCCCTCAGCCAGGTAGTCCGTGTTCTGGAAGTAGAACTTGGCTTTCACCGCGGGAACGTACGGTGTGCCAGGGATCAGTTGATGCCACTGGTACTCCTTGCCCGTGATAGTGCCGTCAGCGTCTTTCAGGATGCGTTGGTTGCAGATCGACCAACCATCACCCGACGGTGAGTCGCCCTCAGCACGCCACTGACTCTCCAACTCGTAATGGGATCCCGTACCCGGGATTGACGGTTGCGCGAGCTGCGTGAAAATCTTTCGGCTCCATTTGTACTGCGCCGCTATCTCCTGCGGCACCGCCTCATGATGAACCACCTCTGTTACGGCTTCCACCGCGGGATGCTCCACAACCTCTGTCCAAGCAGTCCGAGGAACACACACCTCACATTCCTCGGCGGCGTTCGCTACCGTCGCACCAGAAAACACGAGCCCTGCCGCAGCAACCGCCGCGATCATCGTTTTCGTAAACACTTTCTTCATGATTTCTTCTCCTAGAAATAGTTGAAGGGCCAGCGAATGCCAGCCCCTCGAGGTACAGAAAAGCCCCGCACTTGGCGAGGCTCGAAATAGGTTTAGCGGATCAGGTCAGAATGGGTTTTGGTCAGAAAACCCGTCGTCGTTAAATCCGTTCTGAGGCCCGTTCGCGGCGGGTTGCGCCCACTGACCCGCCTGAGCGTTATTCGAGCCGCCCTGGCCCTGCTGGGCCGCTGCCTGGATGCGATCCGCCCAGATCGTCAACGTGTAATACCTCTTCCCCTCATGCTCACGCACCTCGGTCTTCTGGTTTCCCCACACCTGGACACGTGAACCCTTCGGAAAGAACCCCAAGTCGATACCCGAATCACGGGACACCTTCACATCGAAGAACGTGCGGCTGATCGTCTGATACTTGCCCTGCTCATCCTTCTTCGAATGCGGTTCAGCAATCTTCAACACAAACACCGGAGTGCCGACCTGCTCTTCAACAAACGCATTCCCAATTTCAATCTTCGCCATCAGTAGGCCTTTCTGTTTGGTTTCAACCCGTACCCACGACGCACATCAGAGACATACCCGCGAGACCGGTCAATAGTTGTTGCAATCGATCCGTCATCCATGCCCTCGAGCACGAGCCTGCGGATCTTCGATCTCGTTTCTTCTGACGCGTTAGGTGCGACAGGTTTCGGGCTCAGCACCGCTTCAAGGATGAGCGCTTCGACCGAAATACCACGATGCTCAGCAAGCCTGAAAAGCTTCCAAGCAAACTTCCCGGTCAACAGCACCGGCACTTTCTCATTCATGGCACCCTCCGAACCTCAAGCTCAAGCGGTGAACTGTTCTGGCCCTCATCAAAAGCGCCAAGCTCTAACGCCTCCGTACGCTCACGCAACCGAACCGCAGCAAGCTGATTCAAAACCTCCCACGGGAGTGCCCTCCGCTCATCCCAGCCCTTCTCAATCAGGCCACGCGCCTTCGCTGAACGCACATCAGCCGCGATCTGCGGACGGTTCAAACGCATCTCGCGCTTCAACCCATCCACCAGATGCCGAACCTCGAAATACGGGTTAGCGGTCGCGAACCAACCCATAACTACCTCGGTAGCCTGCTCGAGCGTCGCATCAGCAACTTCACGATCCAACATGAGCTTCCATGCCATCGCCGTGGACTCATCCAACTTCCTGTTATCGAAGCTGCGGATAATCGCGAGCAGCTTCCCCACCTCCGCGAGTTGCATCGATGGCCTCCAATCTGTTTATGAAATCGTTTGCTTCATCAGCCTTCGACGGCGATGACCTATCCATCCACGCATTCGGGTTCGGGGCGGGCTTCGGCTTCATCGGCAGATCGTCAGTCCACCGCTCACCGTTCAGCCAGACGCCGAGACCCGGCACAAACTGGATCTCGATACCGGCAGCGACATACGCGTCACCGAACCGAACAATGTCGGCAGCGAGCTCGTGCGGGTCACGCGCCTTGCAGATCCGCTTGAACCGTTCGAGTGCTTGCTTTCGTTCAACCTTCTTCGGCCAATGCGAATACGCCTCATCGAAAATAGGTTCAATCTCAAGCGATGGAATCGCGGGAGAGACTGTTCCCCTGTTCCTCTGTTCCCCTGTTCCCCTGTTCCCCTGTTCCCCTGTTCCAGGCGCGAGGGTTACGGGAGGGCTCGCGACACTCTCGCGAATTGACGACTCTTTATAATCCAAAGTGCCGTCTGGCCTGGGGTTTCTGCCCTTGCCCGGTTTATCGATACGTTGAATGTCCTCCCAGAACGAGATGTAGAGCAAATGGTCACTTGGACCCTCATATCTCCACACCAAACCTGCTTGGTGAAGCTCGGAGATAGCTTCGGACACCCTCGCGACAGTGTCGCTACCATTCGCGAACATGTCGCGAGGAAATACGTCAGTGACGATCAACTCAATATCATCGACACCAACACCGTTATCGTCAACGTAAGATTCAAGACCTTTCAGAACCAGCCGCGCGTCCCACGAAACCGATGTGATCCGCCGCGACTTCCAAAACTCAGGTTTCGTGCTCCTGATCCGCATAACATTCCTCCTTCCTAGTAGGGCGTCTTATCAATTTCTTCCCGGCTCCCGTCGTCTTCCAGGTAGTACAACTTCCCGTCCGGGTACTCCACCGGGGTGACGAGTGCCCTGAGCGCCGTCTTCGCGTGCGTCGAATCCGGTAGCAGGATGATTCCGCGATCCTCGAGCCGCTTACGCTCATCACCGCTCACATGGGTTTTGCGCCCGTTACACAAACCACACGCAGCAACAAGCTGAGACATGGCATCCAACGACCGCGCACCACCCATGCCCCTGTTCGCCCTGTGATCCGCGCACGACGCTTCACCCAAGCAGCCCTCGAGTTGTAAGACGCAAAGGCCGCTATCCCGTTTCAGGACAGCGGCCACAAGCTTCTTCGGAAGAGCCATTACGCTTCCTTCCAACACGCGCACGCATGCGAAAGGCCCCGGATTTCTACCCACCCGGAGCCTTCGCAAACAACACAATCTGGTCTAGGTTGCTTCGGCATCACGCACCCGCCTCTCTCGCCCACTTGAGCTCAGCCTGCAAAGTCATCAAGGACGTTTCGAGAGCACGGATCTTCGCCCGAACACGGTTATACGTAGCTCGAGCCACAAACCCGGCATCACGCTCTTCAACCGAAGCTGCACGGGCCTGCGCCTGCTTCTCAGGGATCGACCCGTCCGCCTGCATCAGTACCTTGTCGAACGCGAGCTGTGCGGCATCCTCAGCCCGTTCAGCAGCAAGCTCAGCCTCATACAAGGCATCACTCCCCCGCTCAAGCTGATGACGAGCCTGCCCGATCTCCGTAAGGATCTGGTCAGGCGTCCGCGGGTGCACTCTGCAACTCCGTCTGCAACGCCGTCTTCCGTGAGGTCAACGCCTGCATCACTTCCGGGACAGCCCAACCTTCCCCAGTCGCACGCTGATAAATACCAGTCAGCACGTCTTGGTTCGGCGCATCAACAATCAGCTTCCGCCAGTTCGACGGAGGCTGCACTTGCTTCGCCTGAGACGCAGCGTTCCCATCGTCATCATCAGCGGCAGCACCAGTCACCGCACCGAGAGCGTACCGGCGCGCATACGTGATGCTCGACCCCTTCTGCTGCTCGTTGCCCGCACTGTTCAACGGGTACTCACCAGTGATCGACTCCCCAGACTCGTGCAGCAACGAGTACGCGAGCACAAACCCGCGATCCGTGAGCGTCGGTGCCGAAGTGAACGATAACCCCTGCACTGCTAACGCCGGGAGGATCGCTTTTGACATGTCAGCGAGATCCGCATACTTCGATTTGAAGTGCGGGTTCGTGGAGTCTTTCCCCACACCGGGGAGGTCAGCTTGGAACGCCGCCAGAGCGGCAGCGAGCGAGGCATGCTTCATCTTCGTTTCAGTCATTTCACCGTAATCCTTAACGTGGGTGCCTTCGCTGGCACAAGTTTTGTGAACTGCTCCGCGAGATCCGCGTGAGCCTTCTTGAATGCCGTCTGATCAAACGACGCGCGCGGCTTCGGCATCGCATACGAGATGAGTCCAAACGGTGACTTCACCGCCAACTCCGCATCGCCCTGCTTTTCGCGTAGCTGCTCCTTGAGCGCGTCAAGTTCTGCCGTGGCTTCCTTCACCCGCCGTTCAACTTCCGCATACTCGGCTAAGAAACCGTCCCACTCGCCCGACTCGTCATCAGCGGCGAGATACTCAAGGAACCGCGCCTCAACCTCGGCAAGCTCAGCGAGACGCTTCGGATCGTGATGCACGATGACCTTGCGCACCTGACCAGGAATGAAGTTCTCGTGAGGCTCCCACGCAAACACCGTCCGATCAATCTCGGCAACGTCCTGCGCCCACAACACCTGATCCATGTATTGCGGCTTTACCCGCCGGAGCTCCGTGAGTGTCGATGTTTCGTCGCCCTGCCACCAGTCGGTGACGGTCGTCTTCACCTCGCCAAGTAGCGCGTTCGCTACCGCGTCAGGCGTCGCCGCACGGCCACCATTCACATACAGAGCATCGTTGCCAATGAGGTCGTACTCGAACTCGAGATGCGACACGATGAGCGGTTCACGCTCATGCCCCCAATCCGTGTACCTGTTGCCAAAGAAACTCCGAACACCGTGCTTTTCCGCTTTGACTGCCGCAAACACTGAAGGCCCGCCATTAGCGAGCCTCCCAATATCTGTAGCTGTCACACGTTGCGTGCGTTCTGCCAACCACTGTTCCTCACTCTCGCGAGGGATTATCTGCACGTTCACAATTCCCACCCGTTCTGCCGATCCATTTCGGCGTCTCTGTAAATATCTGCTGCCTCGCGCCACGCGTCAGTGTCACGATCAACACCGTCGATAGGTTCCGCGTATGGCACCGTCTGTGATGCACGATTATTTGGGCAGTCAGGGTTGCCGCCCGACCTCGTGTGTGGGTTCATGCAACGCCCGCACCGATGCCCCGACCGCGCTTGTTCGCGCACGTATCCGACACCATGCAGGGACGGAATAATGCTCTTCGGTTCCATCACTCCACCTCCGGCCAGATACGACGCCCAGCAGTGATATCAGCGTCGTCTGCTGAAACGCGCGAATCGCCGCACGCAAAAATGAACCGTAGCTCTAGTGATCCGTCGAACCCTACGCCCCATGCTTGCTCGACCCCCTCGTAAGTTAGCGCCCACACCTCGCCTGGTTTCGCGTCATGCCAAGGCTTCCTGACGGGGAGAGCATCGAAGTACGCGGCAGCAGCGGGCTCGCACCACTTGTCGGAAACGCCAATGCCCGACGCCGAATACAGCCCGTCCCGCCCACACATTGCAGTTGCGCCGTCCGACTCGTTGATTACGATGACGGCTGGCTGGTTGATGTAGGAGCGCGCCTTATCCTCATACACGACGTACTGCGGGTTATCCGGCCACCGCCACCGTCCTAGTTCCTGGTCACGCTCATGCTGGAAGAACTCACGCAGCGCCGTAACCGCGCCAACGGGTCCACGGAGCGACGCACTACCCCGAATATGTTCACCAGGGCCGACAGTGATTTTCTCTGGCCCAGTGAGCTCAACAGAATCGCCGTTGCTTGCTGTGAACTTCTCCATCACTCCACCTCCGTGTCGATGACGTGGACGAGCCGATACGCCACAACATCACGCGCATGAGCCACCGCTTTATGCTCTTCGTCAAAACCAGCAAGAAACGCCCACTCATCACCGTCACGGTCACGCCCCTCAACAACGAACCGTGCTTCACGCTCAAACAAAACCTTCATTCTGAAACCTCTTCATCTTCCATAACGAGCACCCGAACCCCCACTGGGTTACTCGGTGACTCGTACCGCTTCATCACAAACAATTCGGTGACGCGCGCATCATCAGCGAGCAGACCACCATCAGTCATGCCATCGAGCAGCGCCCGACTTAATTTGTCCACGTCAGGCTTCACAGCAGGAGCCCACCAGCGCGGCCTTTGCGGCTTCGGCAGATAGAACACCGCGAACACAGCCAAAGGGCCGTCAAACGTCACGCCGAGATCAGCGGCAGCGGCGACCTTCTGACGCCACGGCTTCAACTTCGTCGCGTTCGCATCCCGCAACCAGACTTTCTTCCCAGCCTTCGCAATCGTCTTACTGCCCTGAGGAACCGGTAGCCCATCGACACTAAACGCCGTCACCTTGTCACCACCGGGAGCGGCATAGTGGCCAACTCAGCAAGCCTCGCGTTCAAACGCAACGTTTCCGGTGACGACGACTCCGAACGATGGATAACCGTCACGACCTCACGCGACAACACGCGGCGCTTAATTTTCAACCATTTCTTCATCTTTCACTCCTGCCCAAATAAGAAGCCGGGGCACCCATCGGTACTCCCGGCCAACCTTCACGAGCACGGCCACAGCGACCGGCAACGCAACAAACCACGGCATGTCCTCCATGACCGCACCTCCTTACTTCCGTTGGTGGCCGAGATTTGCACTCAGTACGTGACCGGGTCATCCCAGCCATCACGCAGCACTACACACACCGAAAAACTGTTGACCCCACCACGGGATCGTTATTGCCGCCAGAATCTGCTGGCCGGACTCTCCATCCGCGCACCCCTACAGCGCCACCACAGGCTGATAAACGGGATCTACATATATGTGTTGCACTCGACTCTTTGGGACCGGGGCTTGGTAGCCATCGGGATTCAAGCGAGCTATCTTCGTGGGTCAGACGCGTTTGAAGGCGAAAGACCCTGATTTTGGGTAAAGCGTGGCTAAGGGGGTGTCGAAACCCCAGGAATGAGTGGGACTTAGTGGGAGATAAACCCGATTAGTGGGACTTACTCATGCGGCGCTTTCTCTCGTACCGATAACCCACACCACAACGCGAACACCGACCACACGGCCGCGACGACCCAACCCGCGAACATCAGGCGACCTCCCCTACAAGCGAGAGATGCTTCCCGTACAAGCGTGCGATCGCTGTCGCGCCAGCCGGGGTGATCTTCAACGTGTGCATGACCTCGCCCTTGAACCGTGGCGCGAGATGATTCGGGACCGGCTCGAAATACTGCGCCTTGTGTGAGTAGGGCGAATATCTCGTGATGGTTTCCTTCGCCTGCTTCGTTTCAGACCAGCGCGTCGTGTGCTCCGCATAAATCCATTTCCGCTCAAGCAGATCCGCACGCAGCACACCCTCAGCCATATCGATCGACTTCGCAACGTTGCGAAGAAGCCTGAGATCCGAGTCAGCGACGTACGTGTCCACGTACTCAACTTTCGGCTCGTCCGCGATGATCTTCTGCTCAAGCTCCGTGTTCTTCTCCACCGAGGACGCGAGCTCACGCAGCGCCTCCGAGAACGTCTGAGGGAGCGAGAACTGTGGGGCAAGTGCCTGACGCATCCGGTAGAACTCCTGCACGAGTGCCAGCTTGAAAGCGCGTACCGTGTCGGTGTTCTTCATGTACGTGATGATGAGTGTTGCTTGCTGCTCGTTCAGATGAGCAACCTGCATTGCCGGACCGGGTACGCCAGGACGATCACGCATTTCAAATGCGAGATCCCCGAATGTCTCAAGGTCATCGCTGTTTGCCCGGATGAGCTGCAGCACTGCGCGGTGTTCGTTGTCGCTCTGCTGCGCGATGATCAGTGACGAGACGCGCAGTTCGCCTTCCGCATCCTCAATGATGTTGATACTCTGGGTGTTAGACATTGTTACCTTCCTAGGCTTTTGTCGTTGCCCGGTGTTACAGCACCGGGCATTTTGTTTGAGTAGGTGTGTGCGTCGATGAACGCTTGCACTGATGAGGCCGGGATGCGCTTTTTCGACTTCCCGTCTCCGAAGTTCGCGGTGACGAACGTTCCGTCAGTGAGACGTTGGTACACCCACTCGCGTGACATGCCGAGCAGTCGTGCGACCTCCGACACTGGGTAGTGGCGCTCGACCTCGCCGGGGCGGATCGGCATTTCAACGGTGCTCACGCTGCGGCCCTCGCTTTGGTCTGTACGATCTCGAACGCTTCACCTAACCCGAGGCCGAACGACGTGCAGAAGCATGCGATGAATGCGCCTGACGGTTGACTCCCTGCTACTACGCGGCGAAGCGTTGTCCGATCTACGCCGACATACCTGGCGAATGCTTCCTCAGACGTAATCCCTCGCGTCTCGCGGAGCCGGTCTACCAACCCTGGCTTTAACCTGATTTCCACCGACAACTCCTTTGTATCACTCTTGCTTCGTCCTGTAGCAAGTATGACATACAGAGCGCCGCCCGTGTGTCATTTATGCCCCGCGTGTCGAAGATGCCCACCGGTTTCAGGCAACAACATCGCTATTCGGCTTGACAGTGATGCAAATATGCAACAAGATGACGGTATGGAACCTAAAGTAAGCGTCTTTCTAGAGCTGACCGGAGCAAAGAGCATTAGGGCTATTGCCGCCACATCCGGGCTAGATGTATCGACCACAAATAGGCAGCTGAACGGAACCAGCAACCTCGCTATTGAAACCGTCGTAGCGATCTGCCGTGCATACAACCTCGACTTCGCAGAGACCTTCGTAGCAGTGGGGATCATCACCCAGAAAGAGGCAGACGCACTTGGCAGGGCTCACTCACTCGCCGAATACACAGACTTAGAACTCGCTCAGGAGATCGTCAATCGTCTCGAGAGCGGTGAAGCTGGCGAAGCGCTCACTGAACCGATCGGGTCAGGCTCAAACGTCATTGTCGGTAGCTTCGGAGATAATGCCAGTCCCACCATCCCCGAGAACGTTGAAGAAGAATGGGGCAGCGCCGCCCACCCAGACACCGAAGAACCGGAGGACCACACACCGTGAAGCCCCAACTTTACAATCCGCACGCGCACGCGGAACAGATGAATGTGCGCATTGTCTACCATCCATTACGCGCCAACAAGGGGCTCTGGGTCCCAGACCGCCGAATGATCCTTTGCCGGCCAAACATGCGCCCGTTCATCGAGCGAGCTGTACTCGCCCACGAATGCGCACATGCCGAACACAACGACCCGTCAGGACACCACGCACGCAACGAGGCCAGGGCCAACTTGGTCGCTGCACAAAGACTTATCGACCCACGCGAATGGTCAGAGCTGACCCGCGTCTATTCGGACTACGACCGCATCTGCGTTGAGCTAGGCATCACCCGCGAACAGTTCATCGCATATCATCAGCACACGAAACGGAAGGCCGCATAATGGGGCGCGCAGCAAACGGCCAGGGAGCGGCCTACAAGACAGCTGATGGATGGAGGGGCAGTATCCTCCTGAACGGGCGCAGGAGGTACGTTAGCGGCTCAACCAAGACCGCAGTTGCAGAGAAGCTACGTGCGCTGAAGCGACAATCCGATGAGGGGTTCATCCAGAAGGGGCGATCTCCGAAACTTGCAGCCTGGATAGATCACTGGTTGACAGCCACCGAAGGCAAGCACGCAATCAAGACGCACTCCGACTATCAGAAGATCATTCGTCTATATCTTCCATCGTGGCTGGGCAGTATCCAACTATCTAAGCTTGAGCCTGAGAACCTTGAAGAGGCGTACAGCGACCTCTTTAAGCAGAAACTTTCGCAGAGCACGGTCTACCAGCTGCACTCAATCATCAGGGCAGCACTCAACCTTGCGGTGAAGCGCGGCCACGCCCCAAAGAACGCGGCGCAGCTTGTGGTTGACCCACCGCAGTCGAAAGCCGTGAAGAAGCTTGAAGCGTTCTCTCGCGCAGACCAGGCTGCCATCAAGCGAACGCTTGTCGATTCCCGATCACGCGCGCGTTGGGAACTTGCTCTCGGACTAGGACCACGCCCCGGCGAAGTACTCGGGCTAGAAACTAAACATCTGAACTTCGATGAGGGGTCAATCCTAATTGAGCAGCAGATCCAGATGATCGACAGGAAGCTGACGCTCGTGCCGTACACGAAATCTATGTCGAGTCGCCGAAAAATACCGATGCCTGCATACCTTGCGAAACTTCTTCGCGAACGTTTGGAAGAACGCATGATCGAGCGCGGCATCTCGGGGGAGAAGTGGGAGGACTGGTCGCCGGACGGCGAACCGCGCGCATGGTTGTTCACGTCTGCACGCCGCCCTGGACGCCCAATCACACCGAGCGGAGACGAAACCCAATGGAGTCAGATTCTTACCAAGGCCGGACTACCTTCGTCACCGCGTTATCGGGCGCGTCACACAGCTGCCTCGGAAATGATCGCCGCAGGGCTGGACATTACGGTAGTCGCCGAGATCATGGGCCACAGCATTAAGGTGCTGCAAGAGGTTTACGCGCACGCTATCGAGGAAAGAAAGATCGCCGCAGCGTCGGTTTTGGACTTCGCGCACGAGCTCGCGTTCGGTTCAATTGATGCAGAAATTGATGCAGTAAAAGAAAAAGAGCCCCGCACCGGCCAGGTGTGAGGCTCTTACTTCCCTTTAGTTACTTCAGTTGTGGCGGATGCGAGATTCGAACTCACGTAGCTTGCGCGGCTGATTTACAGTCAGCTCCCTTTGGCCGCTCGGGCAATCCGCCAATGATCGTGCAAACACGACCAGGCAATAACATTACCGTCTTGATCCCGGATTTAGGAAATCGAAACCCTCGCGCATCGTTCTGCGATCCCACCAGAGCCGTGACAGTATCGATGCATGGCTCCCATCCCAAACGGCTACTCGCTCCATTCCGCGCGCGGGCTCGAGGTGATGCCCGCGCTGCTGCTCCACGACATCGGCAAGCTTCGGCAAGAAGTCTTCGTGATCGAGCAGCAGTGTATCTATCTCGATTTTGATGGCCGAGACGCAGAGCCTGGGACGATGCAGTACTGGATCAGAGCCCACGGCGGCGAGATCGCTGCGACGTTGCGCGTGCTCAACGAGGGGGCCAGCGAACCAGGACTCCTGGCAATCGGTCGCGTTGCAACGAACCGGGTGCATCGCGGCAACGGGCTCGCCGCGGCCCTCATTGAAGCGGTCGTTTTGGGTCACGGGGAGAACCCGCTCGTGCTCGAGGCGCAGAGCCATCTCACTGGTTGGTATGGGCGCTTTGGTTTCGTGGCGTGCGGATCGGAGTACCTCGAAGACGGGATCCCGCACACCCCAATGCGCCGGGAACCCGGCAACACCTGAGCGGAACGCGCCTATTCCAAGAGCGAGTCGAGACCTGCTGCGCGCTCTGCGAATCCGTGCCGCTCTGCGCGCACCGACACTGATTGCTCACGCAGCAACGCGAGCAGTTCTACCGGACCGGCCATAGTCACCGGTTCTGCCCACAACGCAGAACGGTCAAGCCCGCCCATCCATTCGGCGGCTTGCACCCGATTCCCGCCGATGAGTCGCACCCTCGATGCCACTGATCCGCCTGGGCCCGCGGGGCCCGACACTGCGAGCCGCTCAAGCCAAGCATCGTCTCGTTCAAGCGAAACTTCGATGCCTTGCGAAGCCAGGCAGTCAGCAACCAATTGCGGGAGGACGCCGCCAGTCGACACTGTCACTGGCGCACGCACGAGCAGTGCGGCAGCGAGCACGCGCACGAGGGCAGCGAGCGAACCTTCCTCAGCCAATCTCAACTGCACAGAAACCGGTTGGGTGCGCAATGCATTGCGCTCAATACCGAGCCCTACCTCGTCTTCGACGAGCCCGAGACTCGTCTGCCAGGAGAGCTGATCGGCGAGTGCCGCACGGCGCACCTCATCAAACTCTTCATAGCTCAACAGTGGTTGAGCGGCTTCGATCAACAGCACCACCTCGGGGGTGAGCCCTCGCAGGTGTAGCGTTTCGCTCCGCTTCCCCGTACGTAACTCCCACGAGCCTTGGGCGAGCAGCCAGTGCGGCCCACCTACGAGCGACGGCAGCCCCATCACAGCCTCATTCCAGCCGCCGCTAGGTTGCCGGTCAATGCGCGCACCGCTCGTCGGCCGATTCACCGACAGCGAGCCAGCTTCAACCGCGCTCAACCAGGCAAGTACCTCCTGCTCATCCCACGACTGAATACCGGCAACGGCACCGCTTCCAACAGTGTTCTGATGTGCAATTGCGTCATTGAGCGACGATACGGTGCTGATGCCGAAGACTGGGAGCCCTGCCGCGTCGTCCCAGAAGGGCGATCCAGGGTCTACACCAAGACGGATGCCCGGGCTCCACAGGCGCCCCTCCTCGTCGAGCTGCTCGGGTTTCACGAGCCACTCTTCGCCGGAACCGAGTTCTGAAAGTGCGGCGCGTGCGGCCGTGCTCGGTACTGCAGGAAGTGGCCCAATATCAAACTGCAGTGAATCTGCGTCACCCGGGCGCACCGAATCCCCGGCTCTCAGGCTGCGCACCGCGTCGGCGAGCCCGTCTCGGAACTCACGCGAGCGCCCGAGCGCCCCGACGAGGATTACCATTCTGGCTTGGCCGAGCGTGGTTTCTGTGCCGCCAAACACAGAGGTGACGATATCTTCGATTGCCCGATCACGCTCAGCTGAGGGAGTCACGACCACCGACCCTCGTGCAATGAAGTGACCCTCGACCCGCAGGTCAGGCCGCCTGCGCGCAAGCTCGCGACCGAGCGTCTGGTCGCCGAGCACGATTGCGCGATCCACATCGGTGCTTGCGCCAAGCGCCGCAAAAGTGTGCTCGCCAACGACGCTCACGATGCGCACGGCACCAGGGGTGAGCCCGCCGGCTTCCCATTCCTCAGCGCAGGCAGTGGCCGAACGCATCATGCCGGGCGACACCGCCCAAAGCGCTCCCGCACCAGTGCCGAGTACTGCGAGCACGGAGGCGGCTTGTGTCGCGAGCGGTGCCGTTGCGTCAGCAACAACCAGCACGAGCCGGTCAGGAACAAAGCGTGCCCCGCGCACGACCCTCAGTTCGTCTGCGAGCTTTCCTGCGTACCTTGCCGCATCAATGATGTAGTTCACGGCGCTATCGAGTTCCACAATCGGGGCACCGGTATCGGTTGCAAGCTCTGTGATGAGCCGATCGCGTGCCGCTGCAGTGGCGAGGGCCACTCGGCGCAGCCGCACCGAGCGGTTCTCGTGCTCGAGTTCGGTCCAGCGTCCCGCGGCCTCGCGGGCGGCGCGTGCGGCGGTGGTCGGGTCAAGGTCTGCTTGCGAGAGCGCAATTGTCTCGTCGAGGCCATCTCCGTGGCGGGCTACCTCGCCTGCCCGGCGCAACAGCCCCCGCGCCCATTCGCGGTTTGCTTCGATCGCACCATCGGTCGCTGGTTCATTCGCAAAGCCTGACCGTGAGCGCACCGGGATCGATCTGGCAGGAAGAACTTCCTCCATGACCACTTCGCCAGTGGATCCGCGCGAAAGCCCGAGCACTGCGGCGGTGAGGCCGCCCGTGTCGTTCGGTCGTTGCTCGTCCGGGGCTCGGTAGAAGAGGGCACTGTCACGTTCAGTCGGATCCCATTCCCGCGCACGCTGCTGGGTGCGGCGGGTACTCGGCTGCGGGAGCTCTGCGAGGCGTAAGGCCTCGGCAACGTCAGGCAATTCGGGAGCGACCGCGTCAGCGATGCGGGAAACGAGGTAGTCGCTGATCTCCCCAAACTCTCCGCGCTGAGTAACGGGGAGGCGCAGCCGCACCTCTGGGAGACGAGATTTTTCTTCCGTCGCAAGATGTTTCGCAAGCTGAACTTTAACGCCTGCGCGTAGCTGAAGCGCGTAGAGCTTCTCTGCCCCCACGTGCGCTGCAGCTTCGATGACTGCCGCCGCGACAAGTGGATGTTCAGTAGCAATGACGGGCCGAAGCACCGCCGCGCGGCTCGGGTGCAGCGCGAGCTCTGTGAGTCGAAGCAGCTGAGCCGTGCGCTCAGTAGGGTCTTCGAGCACCGCAACAGGCAGCCCGGTGTGGATCGACGCCGCCCGCTCGCGCGCCACGGTGTCAGTAAGCCCGATGATGACTTCCACGGGCGCGCCGCCGTCGGCGACCCGCCTGCGAGCGTAGCGGTGGATCGAGGCGTAGGACTCCCACGATTCTGGGAGCTCAGCGAGCAACGCGACGCCGACCTCCAACCGGTCAAGCCTCGGGTCGGCAAGTGCGCGCACGAGCAGCTCAGGGAGCTGTTTCGCCCACTTGGTGTCGCGCGGCTCGACGATGAGACGCACCCCGTGTTCGAGCGCAGCGTCAAGGAGAGGTTGCAATCTCGTGGCCGCGAGCTGCAGATCCGCATCGATTGACCAGTCGGTCGCCTCGGGTACCACGCGGGCGGGGTCGAACGCGAGATGTTTCACGGCGGGCACCTTGGCTAGCGAGATGAGGCGATCCACCTCGAACTCACCCCCCGTGGCTCCGTGCACGGAATCGCCGTAGAGCGCAACGAGCGCAGAATGGCCACGGTCACTGTGCGTCCGAAGCACCTCAGTCAGAGCTTGGAGTTTTCCTGAAAATTTCAGCCCGAGAAAGATTCCGGGTAGTCGCGAAAGCAACCGTCTCCGGGCTGCGAGGCCCACCATCCATGGCACACCGAGGGATGCGACGCCGCCGGCGCGCAACAATAAACGGTCTCGGGCAGGCATGTTTTCGGGCAGCGTCTGCTGGGAAATGTCACGGAGATCCATCGCTGCAGTGAACGAATCAGCGCTCCCTAGTAAGGCATCGATGAGCTGCTTCGTGAAGTCGAGATACTCAGCATTGCCCGCGAGATCATCAAATACGCCGGTACCGTCAGTTGGTGAAACTGATGTGTCTTTGCCTGACTTCCAGTGCTGTGTCCGCTCTAAGGCAGCAGAGGCCACGACCTGCCACACTGATTCCTCGAGCATGCGCTGTTCTGCCATGACCCCACTCTAAAGCGGAAGCCCCTGCATACCCCGTGAACACGCGAGTTAGTTGCGTGAAGCTCCTGACTCGGGGGCGCCCCACTGCCCGTCACGAAGCGTGATCTCTTGGGTCATGTCTGTGAGAAAGCCGATCACAACCTCGCGTTCTTCGGGAGACAGCCGAGCGGCGGCGTGGAAACGTTTTGCCTGCTGGCGGCCCACCGTTTCAAGCGCAGCCTCGTAAGTACTCGCGGTGATCTCGATTGCGAGGGCACGCCGATCGGTCGGATGTTGAGCCCGAGTGATGTGCCCACCCGCCTCAAGCCGGTCGAGCAGCTTCGTCGTCGAAGCAGTCGAGATCCCCAGATGTCCGGCAATTGCACCAGGGGTGGCAATCGTTTTCATATTCCTCGAAACGATGAGAAAGTGCAACGTCTTCATGTCGGTGCTTCCAAGTTTCATGTACTGCTGGGAAGCATCGGAAAGTTTCTGCTCTGCTGCGCGCAGGCCCCCGAGCGCGCTCATGAGGGCGCCAATCTGGCGGACGTCCTCGGTGGAGTGCCCACCGCGGTCGACGAGTCGCGCGTCAGGGTCGGATGACTCCAGCGTGTACATGTGAGAAGAGACGCCGCCTTCTTCACCTACGCTTTGGGACATATCGCAATGCTACTCTCAAAATTTATTCAAGCTAAGTTGATTGCTAGCTAGGCTAGTAGTATAGTCTCAGTTAATGAATAGCGCGATAGGAGGCGAATCATTGGAGCTTGTAATTCTTCTGGACGACGACGGTAACCCCTGCGGAACAGCAGATAAGCAGGCTGTACATTCAGCCTCGACGCCCCTGCATCTCGCGTTCAGTTGCTATCTACTGAACGATCAGGGCGAAGTTTTGCTCACACGCCGGGCGCTCGCCAAGCTGACCTGGCCGGGAACGTGGACCAACAGCTTTTGTGGGCACCCTGCTCCCGGAGAACCAATGGAGGACGCGATCATGCGCCGGGCCGAGTTTGAGCTCGGGACGCGCATTCGAGACGTGCAGGTTATATTGCCCGATTTCCGCTACCACGCGGTCGACGCGAGCGGAGTCGTGGAGCATGAGGTGTGCCCCGTGTATGTGTCTTACATTGATGCACCGCTCGCACCACACGCTGACGAGGTCGCCGAATGGGAGTGGGTCGAAGTCGAGACGCTACTCGAATCAGCACGGTTGGCTCCGTTCTTATACAGCCCATGGCTCATCGAGCAGCTCCCCGGGATCAAGGATGAACTGCTCCGAGTTACGCGGGAGCGCACGCGTGAGCAACACACCGAGGCCACCCAATGGACATGATCGCAACACAGCAAACCTTAGACACGCGCCGACACGTTCGCGCTGAACTCGAAGCTGAGCTGAACTCTTTTTTTAGTTGCCAGCGTTCTGCCGCGGAGTCATATGGTGAGGCATTCACTGAGCTGTGGGCCCTCGCTGCACAGCATGTGCTAGGAGGCAAACTTGTGCGCCCAATTCTGTTCCTTGAGTCATACGACGCGCTCTGTGATTCAATCTCGACAGGCTCTTGGAATCCGTTGCCGCGCCCAGTCGTAGTCCGTTTAGCCGTCGCAATAGAGCTCTTGCATTACTCATTTCTGCTCCATGACGACGTTATCGATGGCGATCTGGTACGCAGAGGCCAGCCAAATCTTATCGGTGCGTTGAGAGAGCGAGCCGCGACCCCAAGCACACACCCAACGCGCACAGACGCCGCCCTACACTGGGCACGCTCGGGTGGAATGCTCATGGGAGATCTGCTGCTCGCGGCCGCACACCAGTCTTTTGCCCGCGCAGACCTTCCACACGAAACTCGAATCGCTATGCTCGACTTGCTCGACCACACCATCGTGGAGTCGGTGGCTGGAGAACAAGCCGATGTCGGGCTCAGTGATGGGATCATTCCTCCTGACCCCCAAACAGTGCTTGCGATGTTGGCTCAAAAGACAGCAACGTATACGTTTGAACTCCCCCTACGCGCTGCTGTAATACTCGCCGGAGCGAGCGAGCGGTTGCAACACGAAATGACTCAAGCCGGCCGACATCTTGGTCTCGCCTTCCAACTGCAAGATGACCTCCTCTCAGTATTTGGGGATGCGACCGCGCATGGAAAAGACGCATTCTCGGACCTGCGCGAAGGCAAGCAAACTGCTATCACTTGTTACGCGCAATCAACTGCCGCATGGCACGGCATCGCAGAACATTTTGGCAACCCGCACCTCACGACAGATCAGGCCCTCCACATGCGCAACCTGCTCTCCGAATGCGGAGCGGATCGTTTCACGCAACGCCTAGTAGACGAACAGACCCAGTCACTTCGCGAGGTTCTGAGCGCCGACCGCGATGGGCAGCAGATTCCCCTCACGGTGCGTAAACTCCTCCTCGACTTCTCAGGGAAACTTGAGGGCCGACGCTCATGAATGAAATCAGTCCGCTCGATCAGTTCACCCGCACTGCGGAAATCGCCTCCGACCGCGTTATTCGCATGTATTCAACATCATTTGGTATGGCCACCCGTTTGTTAGGCAAGCGTCATCGTCAGCATGTACGAAACATCTACGCGATGGTGCGAGTTGCAGACGAGATTGTCGACGGTGTCGCCGAAGAAGCCGGGCTCACGCGACAGGACCAGGTCGAGACACTTGACCGATATGTCGCCGATGTGCACCGTGCAATGCGCGTCGGCTACGCGAGCGACTTCATCATTCACACCTTCGCACGCACGGCACACACTGCGGGAATCGACGAGACGCTGACGGGACCGTTCTTCGACTCGATGCGAGCAGACCTTGGTGCGGTCACTTCAGAGAGCGAGCCACACCCCGAGTCCGTCACATACGATGAGACCGCACACGCACAATACGTGCATGGTTCTGCAGAGGTCGTTGGAATGATGTGCTTGCGAGTGTTCACCCGTGATGAGACGCTGAGCGCAAGCCAAAAACGAACATTGGAGCACGGAGCCTCCCAGCTCGGTGCAGCCTTTCAGAACATCAACTTCCTGCGCGACCTCGGCGATGACACAGGTCGGCTCGGGCGAAGCTATCTCGGCGCCTCAGGCAAGCTCACCGACACCGAGCGCGACGCATGGGTGCAGACGATACGCATCCAACTCACAGACGCGTCTTCGACGATACCCTTTCTTCCCCGCGATGCCCGTGCAGCAGTGCGGAGTGCATTGGCACTTTTTTCCGCCCTCACGGACCGAGTCGCGAAGACTCCAGCCGCAACTCTCTACCGTGTCCGCGTGCGAGTTCCCAACCATAGGAAAGCGTTCATAGCCGCTCAAGCCTTCTTCACGACATGCATGGAGCGTTTCACTTGAACCAGAGCACTCATCCGCGAACGGTGGTAATTGGCGGCGGAGTCGCCGGTCTCGCGACGGCAGCCTTACTCGCGCGCGAAGGTCACAGCGTTCGTCTGCTCGAACGAAACTCTCGCGTCGGCGGCAGAGCAGGAACCCTTACTCGGGACGGGTTTCGCTTCGATACCGGACCTTCGTGGTACCTCATGCCGGGAGTATTTGACCATTTCTTTGAACTCCTCGGCACCACCACTGCGGAACAACTTGAGATGAGGACGCTTGACCCAGGTTATCGAGTATTTCGCCAGCCAGATGCTTCGGGAACCGTGCGTGATCTGACGGTGCCATTCGGTGCGAACCAAGTTGCCGACACGTTTGAACGCGAAGAGGCAGGCGGCGGCGGCAGGCTTCATAAATACCTGGATTCTGCTCGGAATGCCGCACGAATGGCAGAACACTACTTTTTGTATAACCCCTTCACGAAGCTGAGCACACTCGCTCATCCTGAGGTACTCCGTGCCGCCCCGCAGTTGATTTCATTACTCGGCACCACGCTCGAGCGGTTCGTTGCCAAACGTTTCAAAGATCCTTTGCTGCAGCAAGTGCTCGGTTATCCCGCCGTGTTTCTCGGCACCGACCCGAGTCGTGCCCCCGCGATGTATCACCTCATGAGCGCACTCGATTTGGACGAGGGAGTTCAGTACCCGATGGGTGGGTTCTGGGGGCTTATCGAACGGTTAGAAGCTCTCGCAATCGATGCCGGAGTCGACATTGTGACTCATGCTGAGGTCACAGAGATTTTGACTCGCAGAGAACCAGACGGCCTCAGCGTGAGTGGCGTGCGATGGAAGGATCAGTCCGGCACCGAACATATCCAACATGCGCATCGAGTGGTCTCTGGTGCGGATCTGCACCACACAGAAACCGTGCTGCTCCCCCCCAGAGGCGCGCAGCTACCCAGAACCCTGGTGGCAGAAGCGAGAAAGTGGCCCGGGTGCAATCATCGCGCTGCTTGGCGTGCAGGGGCCGCTCCCAGAACTCGAGCATCATTCGCTCTTCTTCACACAGGATTGGAGCGAGAATTTCACCGCGATCTTCGGGCGCAACCCTCGAATCCCCGATCCTGCGTCGATATATGTGTGCAAACCGAGCGCAACTGACCCAGATGTCGCCCCTGAAGGCTACGAGAATCTCTTTGTCCTCATCCCGGTTCCTCCCGATACCTCGATTGGTTCTGGCGGAGCTGACGGCGCAGGGGATACCCTCGTGGAGCTTGCTGTCGATGCGGCAATCGGACAGATTTCCGAATGGGCAGACATTCCAGATCTGCGAGACAGAATCGTTGTACGAGAGACGCTTGGGCCGGAAAACTTTGCACACGACTACCATTCGTGGCGCGGCGGGATGCTCGGCCCGTCGCACATACTTCGACAAAGCGCGCTCTTTCGCGCACAGAATCAATCCAAACGCGTCACGGGCCTTTACTACGCGGGCGCAACCACCGCGCCGGGTGTTGGAGTTCCCATGTGCTTAATCAGTGCCGAACTGGTCCTCAAACGTATTCGTGGGGATCACAGCCCGGGCCCCCTTCCCGTAGCTTCCTTTGCGAAAAGCCAGTCCTAATGCCCGGCCTATACTTACTCGCACTGCTGTTCAGCATCGGATGCATGGTGCTCTTGGACTGGCGATTTCAACTGTTCTTTTGGCACGATGCCATCGCAGCAACCGTCGTGACGATCACCGGGTTCACGCTCTTTCTGGTCTGGGACCTGGCTGGTATTGCGCACGATATTTTTCTTCGCGGCGAAAGCTCCATTGCAACTGGGATTGTGCTCGCTCCCGAGCTTCCCCTTGAGGAACCTGTTTTTCTGATCTTCCTTGTGCTCTGCATCATGGTGGTGTTCACAGGCGCTCACAAGATCCTCATGCGCACTCGAAAGCCGGAGGATCTCTTATGAGCTACCCAGCAATCGCGCTCATCGGCATCGCTCTCGCAGCGATAGGTGCTCTCATTGCCCTCGCGTGGCGGCGTACCCACCGCGGCACAGCGCTGCCTCCACGAACGTTGCTCGCCATTCTTATCACGGTCGTTGTGCTGATTACGCTCACTGCAGTGTTCGACAACGTCATGATCGGTCTCGACCTGTTCCATTACGCCGCGAGTGGGCTCTCGGGATGGTCCGTGGGTCTCGCGCCAATCGAAGACTTTTCTTACCCGATCGCCGGGGCAATTCTCCTGCCAACCCTCTGGTTGTGCCTAGCCCGGGGAGGAAGTGAGCGACGCCGGAATTTTGCGCAATTCGTCCTGTCATCGAGGCCCGTGAGCTGGGTGAATACGGCATTCCCGTTCGGCGCCGCGTACCTTCTCACCACCCGTGAAATTGACTGGATCTGGCTAGTCGGCGTGCTCTACTTCCTCGTCCCGTACAACCTCGCAATGTATGGAATCAATGATGTGTTCGATTACGCGTCCGATCTCCGAAACCCCAGAAAGGGAGGAATTGAGGGTGCGCTCCTCGCTCCTCGCTTACACCGCCCCATGCTGCTTACTGCAGCAATCACCAATATTCCATTGCTCATCATCCTCGGATTCGCTGGCGGGCCAGCTGCGTGGATCGCGCTGTTGGTAAGTGGTTTCGCAGTCGTTGCATATTCCGCACCCGGGTTACGGTTTAAGGAACGACCATTCCTTGACTCTGTCACTTCAAGTACGCACTTCGTGAGCCCAGCGGTTGTCGCGCTTACGGTCGCGGGAGCAGAGTTCACCGGTTCGCTCGTGCTGGTGCTCATCGCGTTCTTTCTCTGGGGCATGGCCGCACATGCGTTCGGCGCGGTGCAAGACGTCATTCCCGATCGGGAGGCAGGGATCCACTCAATCGCCACCGCGGTTGGTGCCCGAACCACCACACGTATCGCTCTCGCGCTCTGGGTGCTTGCGGGGGTGGCGGTGCTCTTCAGCGACTGGCCGGGTCCGCTCGCAGCGCTCCTCTCAGTGCCGTACATCGTCAACTGCGTACGCTGGTGGAATGTCACGGATGAATCATCCGGTCGCACAAATGCTGCCTGGCGACGGTTCATCTGGCTCAACTACTTCTCCGGCTTCTTAGCCACGCTCATCCTGATACTCGAATGGACACACTCATGAATCGCGACTTGCGCACTGATCTGAACGCCGATCTGACTTCAGACGCACACGCGACACATGCCCGTCACGGTGGCGGTCGCAGCCGCGTGCCAAAGTGGTTGCGTGTTTTCCTCCCCGCAATTCTCATCTTGGCGTGGCTTGCAACCGCTGGTTTGGGTGGCCCCTTATTCGGGCAGGTCGATGAGGTATCCACAAACGACCAAACTACGTTCTTGCCGGAATCTGCCGATGCGACACAAGTACAGGCACTGCTCGGCGAGTTCACCGACTCAGACGCCATCCCGGCAATCGCCGTGTTTGTTGGTGACGCTGAGCTTACCGACACACAGCTTGCGACCATTGCTGAGGAGGCGAGCAAACTCACCGACATCGACGGCGTGAGTGACGAGATATCTCCTCCGATCCCATCTGACGACGGTCGTGCCGTGCAGATGTTCGTGCCCATCAATTCAGACTCAGATATCGGTGACGTTGTGGCCGAGGTCGGAGATGAACTCCGCTCAACGTCGCCCGGTGGTGTCACGGTGTACATCACCGGCCCCGCCGGATTCACCGCAGATCTCACCGCTGCCTTTGCCGGCATCGATGGCCTTCTCCTTGGCGTCGCTCTCCTTGCGGTCTTTGTCATTTTGATCCTCGTCTACCGGTCCTTCCTCCTCCCCATCGCAGTACTCTCCACGAGTCTCTTTGCGCTGTGCACCGCCTTGCTCGTCGTGTGGTGGCTTGCGAAGTGGGAGATCCTCCTGCTCAGCGGTCAGACCCAGGGCATCCTGTTCATTCTCGTTATTGGTGCCGCCACCGATTATTCGCTGCTCCTCGTCGCGAGGTATCGAGAAGAACTTCGCGTGCAGGAGGATAAGTGGGTCGCTACCGTACTCGCGCTCAAGGGTTCGGTTGAGCCGATTCTTGCCTCGGGAGGCACGGTTATTGCAGGCCTACTCACACTCCTTCTCAGCGACCTGAAATCGAACAGCACACTCGGCCCCGTAGCCGCCATCGGCATTTTGTTCGCCATGC
>JBQEBC010000019.1:0-42737 GCA_052106035.1 Leucobacter sp.
AGCCTGGGATCCCACCCTTACAACCTGATGTTGCACTTCAAACTAGAACCCGGGGCCCGGCCCTGGGCCCAGCTGATGTGCAAGGATAGTTCTGACATCTAACACTGATGTGAAAGAGAGCCATGATGACGATCGCTATCGACGTCGCAGAGATGCGGGTGCTGCAAAAGAACCTGAGCGAAGCCGCAACCGGGGTCAGCACAGCGGCCCCCACTATGCCAGGAAGCTCAGCATTTGGCCAGGCCACACTTGCAGGGGCAGCAGACACGTTTGCCGCGTCAATGCGTACAGCGGCAAAGAGCCTCAGTGAGAACTGGTCGACGCTTGACAAGAACGTTGGTGCGACTGCCGACGACATGTCGAGGACAGAGGATCAGATCTTGCTCCTCGTGAAGAAGCTCACAGCGGGCCTGGCATGAGCGCAACCCCTGAACTTATGCGGCAGGGTACGCAGCGCAAGGGCGCAGGGTTCTCCGTCGGCTTCATCAGCTCGACTCTGCGTGAGTCAAGCGCGGGCGGAGGGCTTGTCGCACGGTTTGGTATCTCGGGGGAGGCTGGCCGTTCAGTAGTGAATCTTGCCGCGGGAGAATCAACTCCGTTGCCCGGGGGTGGATCGCTGAACGTCATCGAGATCTTCGTGAGCCCAAATGGTTCCGAAACAGCGGCCGCAATTTTAATTTCTGAACGCGGAGAAACCGACGTATGAGCCGAGGCCGGAGAACCGGAATGCTTATAGGTGGCATAGTCATTGCCGTGACAGCGGTTGGGGTGCTCTTCTTTGGATTTGTTGGCGTCAGCAAGACAGTAACAACTGGAACGCAGACCAGCCTGTGCGGTACGAAAATTGGAGTATCGGCTTCAAGCGAACCGGGCCAGAAGCAGACAGTACGATTGCTCGGTGTGAGCGATGAAAGTCTCTCAGCTGGCGATCGTGTGCGCGTAAACCCCGTGTGCGTAATCCGGGTAGTGAGTATTGGAGAAAAGACCGGGACCAACGACGAAACTGACACCGAGAATGATCAAGACGGCGGCGGTACCAACGTGATACTGAGATGGAGACTTTGGTGAGTCAGTTTGGCGACCCTGCAGCAGTAGAAGCTGCAGCAGAGAGTCTGCGACACAATTCAGTGGCCGCAGAGACAGCTCGCTCCAACGCAAAACGCGCCCGTCCCGACGCGTGGCAGGGTGGGGCCGCAGACGCATTCGCTTTGTCTGTGCAGAATACCCTTCCACCCGCAGCCCAATTGAGCGATGCGTTACTGTCAGCGTCTGGGACCCTCACGCGCTACGCAGCGGTGCAGCGCAATTCGAAGTCTGATTTTGAAGAGGCTCAGGCAAATTTTGACAGCGCAAAGGATGCTCTGCGCACGAATCCGTTCAACATCTTCGCCGGGTTTGATCTTGCAAAGTCAAGCATGTCTGGCCTCCGCGCAACCGGTCAGATTCAACAAGCTGCTGCAACCGCGGCAGACGAGCTTCGCGCGTTGGGTAACGAGGACGGTGACGGTCGCGCCTGGTGGGATCCGTTCGGTTGGTTTAACGACCCCGAGGAACCTGACGTCAGAGTCAAAGAAGACATCATGTCTGATGATTCATTTGACCCTGACGACATATCGCAGGGTCAAATCGGTGACTGTTTCATGCTCAGCACGGTGGTATCGCTGATGAACACTGATGAGGGAGACCAGTTTATTCGCGACAACATTCGTTGGGACCCAGATGAAGAGGGGTATTGGGTCACGTTGTACGAAGACGGCGTGCCCGAAGAAGTATTTGTCGAGTATGTGTTTGAGCAAGGAGCGACACAGGAAGACTGGAAATTCTTGTTTCTCAGCGGCGACCGGCCGTCGATCGCTGCCCTCTATGAGTCAGCGTTGCAACAAAAATACGGCTATGACTACCTCGATGGTGGTTATTCTTGGTCAGCCATGGAAAAGATCACCGGTCAACCCGTTGAACAGATGGAAAATTCGGGCTACGGAGGCCTCAACCCGAGACAAGTGGATTCGTTACGCGAGACGTTAGAGGCTGGCGGTCAAGCCACCGTGTCATCTCCGACTGGCGGCGAGCACACACTCACCGTGACGGATCCGGACGGAAACACCCGTGAAGTAGATCTCGTAACCAGCCACTCGTATGTCATTACGCGCATCGAGGAAGACGGAAGTATGTGGGTGAGAAACCCTTGGGGCCCAGGAAACTCGGCCGATGGTGGCGGCGAGTTCCGAGTAAGCGCTGAAGACGTGTCCTCAAAGTTTTGGCGCGCAGCCTCAACAAACGTCACAGAGTAGAAGCAGTCACCGCCCTCTTTAGAGCGATTATCAGAAGAGCGTCGGGGCCGGGGCACCAGGCGCCTCGAAGAAGTCGAGCATCGGCTCTGCTTGCCGCACACGTCGGGCTCCGGCGGCCGTCATCGGTGGGTACGGATCTCGACTGCGGCCGCTGGCGGGGCGAGGCTCAAGCCCGTAGCGTCGGATGAGTGGGCGGATCCGCGCAGCGAGTTCTATGCGGTACGCCTGGGACGCTTTACTCGTAGCGCCCGGGTATAGGCGATGGTATGCCGGGAGCAACTCGGGGTGCTCCCGTTCAAGCCAGGCAAAAAACCAGGGCTTCACGTGCGAACGCAAATGCAGTGCGCCATACAACACCGAGCGCGCGCCAGCATCGCGAATATCTCGAAGCAGTGCATCCAGTTGCTCGATCGAGTCCGTGAGGTGAGGGAGCACCGGCATAACAAACACATCGACCTCAAAACCCGCGTCACGTGCTGCGGAGACTGTGTCGAGTCTTGCCTTGGTTGTCGGCGTGCCCGGCTCGATAGATTGCTGCAACACGGCGTCACCGACGGCGATCGACATTGCGAGTTCGACCGGCACACGGTTTGCCGCTTCGGCGAGCGCAGGGAGATCGCGCCGAAGCAGAGTGCCTTTCGTGAGAATCGAAAGAGGCGTACCGCTTCGCGCGAGCGCTTCGATAATTCCCGGCATGAGCGCGTATCGCCCTTCAGCCCGCTGATACGGGTCGGTGTTCGTGCCGAGCGCCACCATCTCTCGCTGCCACGAAGGTTTCGAAAGCTCTCGGCCGAGAACTTCGGCAACATTCACCTTCACGACGATCTGCGAATCGAAGTCACGCCCGGTATCGAAATCGAGATACCGATGTGAGCCACGCGCAAAGCAGTATACGCAAGCATGAGAGCAGCCACGGTATGGGTTGATCGTCCATGAGAAGGGCATCGCAGAACCAGCTGGCACCTTGTTGAGTGCGCTCTTTGCCAGCACCTCATGGAACACTGCCCCAGCAAATTCTGGCGTGCGAACCGTTCGCAAGTGGCCGGGAAGGGCAGCCACATCTGCCAACTCGAGCCCGGGCAAGGCATCGCTCACACTCGGGGCACGCCCATCGACAAGTGTCGCGCTCTGATCAGTCCATCTCATAAATTCATTCGAACATATGTTCGAATGAATTGCAAGGCACCTGATCAGAATTCAAGAAGTTTGAGAGGCGCCTTGGTTGTAGCGTTAGCAGTAACAACGATCCACACCCAAGGAGCAGAATCATGGCAGAGAAGACCGCAGGGCTTTCCAAGGAAGAACGCGAAGCCGTAAAGCAGCGCGCTGCCGAGCTGCGTGCCGAAGCAAAAGCTGGCAAAAATCGTGCGGCTGGCGAGGAGGCGATCCGTAAGGCAATCTCGGAAATGACTCCCGAGGATCAGGTACTCGCCGAAGGGATCGACCGCATCGTAACCGAGGTTGCACCGCACCTCACGCCGAAGACATGGTACGGATTTCCCGCCTACACAAACACCGACGGCAAGGTTGTCGTGTTCTTCAAGGCCGCCTCAAAATTTGAATCGCGCTACGCGACACTCGGTTTCGAAGAACACGCACAGCTCGATGATGGCGACCTCTGGGTAACCTCATTCGCGCTCATCAATCTCACTCCCCAAACGGAGAAGACGGTGACCGAGTACGTTCGCAAGGCCGCCGGTTCATCGAACTAACCCCAACGCAAAACTCGTTCACGTCGCCACTGTTCGTCGTTACTGCTCGTCGCTGTCTCGGCCCGCGAGATGGTTGTGGTGCTGGATCACTTCGGCGACGACAAAGTTGAACCATTTCTCAGCGAACTCGGGGTCGAGGTGCGCGTCTTCCGCGAGCGCGCGGAGCCTCGCGGTTTGGCGCGCCTCACGCCCGGGGTCTGACGGTGGCATATTGTGTTCCGCCTTGAGACGTCCCACCGCTTGCGTTGACCGAAATCGTTCGGCAAGTATGTGAACGAGCGCGGCATCGATGTTGTCAATGCTCGACCGTAGAATCGCCAGCTGTTCCTCAGGAGTCTCGTCGTTCACACGCACACCTTTTCGTTAGTCGATCAGATCGTGGAGCACCACGACCTGTTCGCGTTCGGGACCAACGCCAACCGCGGAGATCCGTGATCCGCTCATCGCTTCGAGCGCCCGAATGTAATCTTGCGCATTCTTCGGAAGATCTTCAAACGTGCGTGCCGCAGTAATGTCTTCGGACCAGCCGGGAAACTCTTGGTAGATCGGCTTCGCGTGATGGAAGTCGCTCTGGTTCACTGGCATCTCGTCGTGCCGCACACCGTTCACGTCGTAGGCGACGCACACGGGAATCGAATCGATTCCCGAAAGCACGTCAAGCTTCGTGAGCACGAAGTCGGTCACGCCGTTGATGCGTGAAGCGTAGCGAGCCATCGGTGCGTCGTACCAGCCGCACCTGCGCAGACGACCGGTGGTGGTGCCGTACTCGTGCCCGACGGTCGCGAGGCGCTCGCCCATTTCGTCGAACAACTCGGTCGGGAACGGGCCCGCACCAACGCGCGTTGTGTACGCCTTGATCACCGCGATGACACGGTCAATCTGGTGCGGGGGCAACCCTGAACCGGTTGAGGCACCCCCCGCCGTCGCATTCGAAGAGGTGACGAACGGGTACGTACCGTGATCGATGTCGAGCATCGTGGCCTGACCGGCTTCAAAGAGGACCGTCTTGTTGTCCTCCATTGCCTTGTGCAACAGCATGCCGGTGTCGCAGACCATCGGTTCAAGCAGCTCACGGAAGCTCAGCAGGTCTTCAACGACCTCGTCAGCCTCGATCGCGCGGCGGTTATAGATCTTGACAAGAACCTGGTTTTTGAAGTCGAGCGCCGCTTCGACCTTCTGTCGCAGGATGCCCTCGTCGAAGATGTCTTGGATGCGGATGCCGACGCGGTTGATCTTGTCGGCATAGGCGGGCCCAATTCCGCGGCCGGTGGTACCGATCTGGCGCTTTCCAAGAAAACGCTCGGTCACTTTGTCGAGGGTGCGGTGGTACGCCGTAATCACATGTGCGTTTGCGCTCACCTTGAGGCGTGAAACGTCAACGCCGCGAGCACTCAACGCATCAAGTTCTTCCTTCAACACCGCGAGGTCCACGACGACACCGTTCGAGATAACGGGGGTCACGCCGGGGGTGAGAATGCCAGACGGGAGGAGGTGAAGCGCATACTTCTCTTTACCAACAACGACGGTGTGACCTGCGTTGTTGCCGCCGTTGAACTTCACGACGTAGTCGACACGGCTTCCGAGTAGGTCAGTCGCCCGACCCTTTCCTTCGTCGCCCCATTGGGCACCGGTGATGAGTACAGCGGGCATCTCAGCCCCTCCTTAGCGCTTTGGCGGATACCGAGCCAGTCTAGCGAAGCTTGACGAAGTAGGCATTCGGAACATGAGGTCCGGCCTACGTAACTCAGTTACTCGCCGCGTAAGGCATGTTCCAGGGTTTCAAGTCCTCGATCTACTTCCGCGTGGTCATTAAAGTAATGAAAGCCTGCCCGGAGCCTACTTCCGGAGTGCAGCAGCCTTAGACCTGCGTCATGCAACTTTGAGGATTCGAGTGGAGGGCCTTCGAGTACTGAGATATGGCTGGCTCGCTCCCTCGAGACTGGAACAAATCCGAGACCGCGTGCGCCGGCCTCCCACCTATCTCGTAACGCATAGGTATGGAGCTCTACACTGTGAAAGTCGAGTTTTTCCATGACGGACAGAGCTGCCCCGGCGCCACGCCACGCCAACCATCCATGGGAACCATCGAGTTTTCGCTGTGCGTCCATACTTTCCGACAGTTCACCACCAAAATAGTCAAATGGTCGTTCCCGGTTTCTCCACGACGGCGACGCTGCCCGCAGCTCGTTCCATGCACCCGGGGAACTCCACATCCAAGCGGCTCCCCTAGGCGCTCCAATCCACTTATAGCCATGGGCAAGGATGAAGTCGGGTTGAATACTCGCAAAATCGTAATTGAGTACGCCGAGTGACTGCGTTACATCAACAAGTAACCGTGCACCTTTGGCTCGGCAGGCCAAACCCAATCGGGGAAGGTCGAGTCTTGAACCGTTCGAGGACAAACAGTCTGAGACAGCAACAAGTACACAGTCACTGTCGATGGCTTCAATAATTTGATCCGTGGTGGTGACACCATCCACGGAAGACACACGATGTACGCGCAAATGGTGTGATGCATTTCGATCAAACGGCAACAGAATACTTTGGTACTCGTATTCGGGAATCACAACGGTTCCGTCGACGAAGCTTGTCGCGATACTTCCAATTCCATCTGCAACAGAATTTATTGATGAAACTGTACCAAGTCCGAGCCCAAGCAATCTTGCAAATTGTTGTTTCGTCGCATCTGGTTCCAGGTCCCAATCAGTCCAGGAGAAATCTCCCTGCGCCCATTCCTTCAACTGAGTACTGACTGCGTCAATGACCGGAGTCATACCGGGAGAACACCCTGGGGTATCAAACCAAATTGTTTGCTGTGTAGCCGGGAAAAGTTCTCTAAACGCTTTATGGCTGAGCAACGTCATGTTTCCCCGACTTTCCTGGCCCTGCCGCCCACCCTTCCATCTCGATAAGCACATCTGCTCGAGCAAGTGCTGGTGCCATAGCAAGCGAGTGCCCCGGGATATCGCCCGTTGGAAACCATTCGGAATAGATTTCATCACGCGCACGCGCAAACTCATTCATGTTTTCCGGACCGACCAAGAACGTCAGTAACCGCACAATTGCGTTTGGAGCCAGTCCCTGTGAATCCAATAATCGCCTGATGTTTTCGAAGACGTTCAGTGTTTGAGAGTAAACATCTCCTGGCATCACTCCAGCCAGATCCAACCCGACCTGCCCAGAAATAAAAAACCACTCGGCAGACGGGTCAACTCTCACGAGATGAGAGTACCTACCAATGGGAGGAGCGACGTTATTCGGCGTCATACGTTCAATGTGCATGAAATTCTTTCTTGCAGTTATGGGGTTACAGGATCTTCGTCAGCGTTTTGCAAGCACGCCTCCATCAACTGGCAGCTCATGTCCCGTGATGTAGCTTGCACGTGGGTCAATGAGCGCGAGGATCGCGTAGACCACGTCCTCAGGTTCCGCGAAGCGTCGGGAGGAAACGCGAGCCAACATCCGATCTCGATACACCGGATCGGCAGCTGCGTTCATGCCCATAGGCGTGTTGATCGGCCCGGGCGCTACCGCGTTTACCCGTATACCTGCTTCCGCGAGCGATACCGCCATTCCACGCGTCATTGCAGAGATAGCGCCCTTCGTCGCGCCGTAGACCGGATTTTCTTCCGTGGAATTGTGTGCGGCAACTGAGGATATATTCACAATAGATGCACCCGAAGTCATGTACTTCAAGACTTCTTGGGACACAACAAACGTCCCCTTTACGTTGACTCCGAACATAAGATCGAAGTCACTATCCGTTGCCTCGGCAAACGAGTCGGGGCGATACACTCCAGCTGAATTCACAAGAACACTAACCGTGTCGTCTCCAAGAACATTTGCAAGCGTCTCACGGACACTTAGCCGGTTCTGCACATTACACTGGGCCACTTCAACGTGAGAGCTCGATAGGTCCTGCACTTGCTGATCCAGTGCAAGCACACGGTACCCCTCAGCGACCAAAGCCTTTGCGGTCGATAGACCGATGCCGCCGCATCCCCCCGTTACGATTGCCCAATCTGTAGACACAGTCGCTGGTTTGTTCATGATTTCCTCATCACCGTTACTACCTCGAGCCCAGCGGGACTGCCCACCGTTCGTCCCAACTGAGTATTACCGGTTCGCCTGGGTGGCAATCACTCGCCTGCGCCATACCCTCCCTTGCCATGACGAATCTGCCGTCCGCTAGTTCTACACGAACTTTTCGATATGAACCCTGATAGGTAATGCTCGAGACAGTTCCCGCCACATAGTTGTCCGGGTGAGTAGGGAGATCTCCGATCGAAACAACGACACGTTCTGGCCGAACCAATAGCTCGCATGCCTCGCCATGAGCAGAGGAAGGTACTTGGGCGACACCACCCGGAAGACTCAGACTTGATCCAGTCTGGCCCTGAGTGACTGTGCCGCGAAAAATATTCGAGTCACCGAGGAATTCGGCGACAAACGTGTTGGCGGGATTATTGTAGAGTTCCGTTGGTCTGCCGCACTGTAGGATCTTCCCTTCGTTGTAAATCGCGATTCGATCTGACAGTGCGAGCGCCTCTTCTTGATCGTGAGTGACAAACACTACGGTTGTGCCAATCTCTCGATGGATCCGCGCAATCTCGATCTGAAGCTGCTCGCGCAGCTTCTTATCAAGTGCCCCAAGCGGTTCATCCATCAACAACACTGATGGGCCGAAAACCAAAGCCCGCCCGAGCGCAACACGTTGCTGCTGTCCACCAGACAACTGCCCTGGTGTTCGGTCGGCAAGTTCCGTGAGTCCCAAAATATCGAGCATGCGTTCAACTTCAGAGTTCAAGGACTGCTTTGAGAACTTCCGCTGTCTGAGCGGGAACGCAATGTTCTCGAAAACGGTCATGTGGGGAAAGAGCGCGTAGTTCTGAAACACTACGCCCAAGTTTCGACGATGCGAGGGAATTCCTAGGACGTCTTTGCCCGCAATTGCAACGGATCCAGAAGTTGCTGTTTCAAACCCGGCAATGATGTTGAGCGTCGTCGTCTTCCCTGATCCACTGGGTCCGAGCAAAGTCAGAAACTCCCCGGGCTCGATGGTAAGAGAAATGTTATCCACCGCAGGACGAGCTGCCCCTGGGTATTCCTTAGTGAGGCCGACTACCTCAATTGATGCATTGTTGCGGGTCATATCTTTGCCTTTCGCATGGTAAAGAATTGGGGAAGCAGAATTGCGACTGTCGTGATCACCATCACAATCGTGGATGCCGCAGCAATGGTGGGATCGATGTCTGCAGTCACACTGGTGTACATCTGGACGGGGAGTGTACGCAACGACGGCGACTGCAAATATAACGAGATGATGAGTTCGTCGAACGAAGTCACGAACGCAAAGAGTGCACCAGTAAGAATCCCGGGTGCTAACAGAGGGAGAGTCACTTTAACGAATGTTGCCATTGGCGGTGCCCCAAGTGAAGCTGCTGCACGAAGCAACCGTTCATCGAGATTCTTCATGCTTGCCGACACGGTGATGAAAACGAATGGCATAGCAATAGCGGTGTGCGCGACCACGAATCCACCGATATTTCCAACGAGTCCCCAGGAAAGGAACACTGAATAGACGGCAACTGCAAACACGATATGTGGGATCACCATCGGACTCGTGAAGAGACCGCTTAGCACTCGGCTCAAACGGGCACTGAGCTTCGGAAGGAAATACGCGGCAATCGTGCCGAACACAGTGGAGACGAGAGCCACAATCAGCCCAATTTGCAGTGAGTTCAACAATGAATTGAACCAGCGTTGATCCGTAAAGAACTTCGCGTAGAAGTCCAAGGACCAGCCAGAGGGGAGAAACTGGAAACTCGGTCGGTCGGCAAAGCTGATCGGCACGATCACCAGAGTAGGAAGAATGAGCCATGCTGCCACGAGCACGCTCAATATCACTAGGAGTGGATGGACCCTTTTTTTCATCGTGCTACCTGCCCTCCAACTGCGCCGGAAATGCTTCCGCCCTTCTTTCCGACAAGAAGCATGGCAACACTGATGATTACTCCAGCGCTGAGGAGGAGCACCGTTGCGAGAGCTCCGGCAACGCCGAAATTCAAGTTCTGCTGGACTTGTACCGTCATGAGCTGGGCCACCATCGATTCCTTTGGCGACCCAAGTAGAGCCGGTGTAATAAAGAATCCGAGGGACAGAATGAATACGATCACTGATCCAGCGACAACACCCGGGACCGACAACGGAAGATAAACCTTGAAGAACCGGACAATCGGTGGTGCGCCAAGCGACGCAGCAGCCGACATGACACGAGAATCGATAGCATTCATCGAGTTGAAAAGCGGCAGAGCCATAAACGGCAGTAACACCTGGGACATTGCGAGTGTCACACCAGCAGCAGTTCCGAGAATCTCAAGTGGTGGGAGGCCGAGCGATCTCAAAAGTGAGTTCAACGGACCATTCGGTTGTAACAGTATGACCCACGCGAACGAGCGCACGATCGCACTTGTCCAAAATGGGAGCAATATGACTGCCGTCATAAGGTTGCGAGTTTTGTCACTTACGACAGTCATCGTATATGCGAACGGATAGGCAATGAGGAGCGTTACGAGCGTCACAACAAAAGCGACCAGTAGCGTGCGCCCGATTACGACCAGGCTGTAACCATCGGTGAATATACGTACATAGTTCTGCATGCCCCACTCGGGATCATTAAAACTACGAGCAAGCAGCCCGAATACCGGGTAGAGGAAGAGTATGAGCAGGAATACTACTGGAATGATGATCGTCCAGTTTGCGCGTCTCTTCTCCATTGAAGCTTGTTTCGCCTTGGGAAGGAGGAGAGCCCGTGTACCTTCGGTCTGTGTCGTCATGTGTCACCTTCTATCGGAGCTCGAGGTCGGCGGAGAGAGGTATGCTCTCCACCGACCAATCAGATGAAATCAGCCTGTAATCCAGGAAGTCCAGAGATCTGTGGCTTCCTCGAGGTTCTCTGCCCACCAGTCCATATCACGGGTAGCACCCGTTCCGTCATCTTGCCCTGAGGGGACGAACTGTTCCATTGCCTCTGGCAGGTCTGGATCTGCGTCCGGATGAATCGGCGCATACCCGATTAACTCGGACATTTCGGCTTGCGGTGTGGGCTGGATGGCGTAATTAATGAACTCCATCGCGGTCTCCTTATTGGGTGCGCCCTTCGGAACGACAAACACGTCCCAGTAGAAGAGCGGTTGATTCCAGACCGCTTGAAGGTTCGCACCGTTCGCAGCTGCAGCATATGCGCGACCAGGCCAGGCGATGATCATATCTGCCGAACCATTCTCAAGCGACTCTTGCATTTCCGCACCAGTACTGAAAAAGACTGTGTCGTCTTTGATTGTGTCGAGCTTGGCGAATGCGCGATCGTAATCAATCGGGTACACGTCGTCGCTCGGTACGCCGTCAGCCATCAGAGCGGTCTCATAACCTCCGTCGTGAGCGTTCCCCATCATGCCTCGAGTGCCAGGGAACTTTTCAGTGTCATAAAAGTCCGCCCATGACTGGGGCCCATCGTCTCCGTATTTATCCTTGTTGTACACCAGCAGATAACCAGTCTTCATGTTTGGTACGCCGCATTCAGAGACCATCTCGGGATCGATATCAGAGACATCGACCGTGTCGTAATCAATCGGTTCGAGATAGTCACCGCAGTACCCGATGGCGAAGTAGGGCAAGGCTTCTACAACGTCCCAAGTCACGTTGTTCGCATCGACCTGAGCTGTCATCTTCGTCCAGGTCGCAGGACTATCCTCCAACGTATTAACGCCAAACTCGGCGGCAAATGGTTCAAGCATGGAAGTACGCTGTGCATCCTGATAGCTACCGCCAGTGCCGACGAAGACCAGGGATTTATCGCCTTCGCCACTCCCCCCGCTCGTGGACGCAACGCATCCTGTGAGCGCTAACGCCGCCACTCCCACGAGAGACACAGTTGCAGCGATTCGCGACTTTGCGAATCGACTCTTTCGGAGTTCATTCATTAGATTTTCCTTTCCAATATATGGTTCATGTGGTCAAACAGTGTGTTGTGTCGAATCACTACGGCCTCACCAAAGCTCGAAGCTCAGAAGCGATGCGGTCGACATTCGGCAGGAGTGCCTCCGCGAGATGCGGAGCGGCAGGAATTCGTGCATCAGGTGTCCCGATGCGGATCGGAGGGTCGGAAAGAACGACTCCAGACTCGACAGACATCGCAACGATCTCGGCGCCAAAACCGCCAGTACTGTGAGCTTCGTGAACGACCGCAAGACGACCAGTGCGACGTAGGCTTTCCACGACCCCTTCACGGTCATACGGCCGCAACCAGCGCATATCAACAACCTCGATCTCAATGCCCTCTGCCGCGAGTACCTCGCCCGCCTCGAGCACCTTGAACTGCTGCGCGCCCCAGGTCACCACGGTGACATCTGTGCCGCGTCTACGCACGATTGATCGCCCAAACGTCGGGCGACGCTCCGATGAGTCCTCAAGCTGCACCTTTTTGCCGTGGTAGAGCGACCTGTTCTCAATGATGATCACTGGGTCCTCGAGAGAGATTGCCTCAGTGAGCATCGCATATGCGTCTTGGGCAGTCGATGGCATTCCAACAATAAGGCCTGGGATATGCGCGAAAATCGCCTCAAGATTCTGGGAGTGCTGCGCGCACGCTCCTGGGGCATTGCCCTGTTGCATACGCACTGTGATCGGCGCGGTCAGCCTACCCTCGGACACATATCGAACGTTTGCAGCCTGGTTGATGATCTGGTCAAGCGCAACGAGACTGAAGTCGGCCCACATAATCTCAACGATGGGGCGCATACCGAGCATTGCCGAGCCAACAGCACCACCGAGAATTGCAGACTCTGAAATCGGTGTGTCAAACACTCGGGCGCCATGCTTCTTCTGAAGCCCCTTAGTGACTCCGAAAACACCTCCCGGTGCGGCGATATCTTCTCCGAACAAAAGCACGCGAGAGTCAGCCGCTAGCGCCTCGTCGAGAGCTCGATTCGCGGCGTCTGCGTACGAGTACAGCTTCTTGCTAGTAGTTGTTTCAAGCATAAAGATGCTCCTTCACCGTTGTCGGGTCCGTGAATGGAGAGGCCTGGGCACGTGCCACAGCACCCGAGATGCTGTCACGAACTTCGATATCAATAGCCCCAATTTGTTCTTCGGAGCACCCAAGTTCTCTCAGACGTTCGCGCGTACGCACCAACGGTTCATTCTCGAGAGCAGTTTGAATATCTTCTGCCGGACGATAATGCTGAGCGTCACCGATGTAATGGCCAACGATTCTTGCCGTCATAGCCTCAATGAGGATCGGACCTGCACCCGATCGGATACGTTCGAGCGCATGCTTCACCGTACGCACCACCGTGAGTACGTCATTGCCGTCGATCCGCATGCCAGGAATTCGGTAGGCACCGGCGCGAGTGTAGAGACGGGTTGTGCGACTCATCTCAGAGATTGGAGTCATTTCTGACCAGTCATTGTTTTCTACAATGAACAACACGGGAAGTTTACGCACCGAGGCAAAGTTCAACGCTTCGTGCACCGCGCCTTGATTCATTGCTCCATCGCCGATGACCGCGACGCTTACTCGACCAGACCCGTCAAAGGTGGAAGCTAGAGCCGCACCGGACGCAATAACCGTTCCGGCTCCTACGATTGAGTTCTCCCCGTAGACCCCATAATCTGGCGCGAAGTGGTAGGCGGACCCACCTCGACCACGGTTGACGCCCGCCTCGCGGCCCATGAGTTCGGCAAAGAACGTATCAACGGGCATCCCGCAGGCGAGTCCCCATCCGTGCCCCCGATAGGTCGGAAATACAACATCCTTCGTGAGGTCGAGTGCATGTGCGGCCCCGACACAGATCGCTTCCTGCCCATTGCACAGATGCACTGATCCCTGGATGTGTCCCTCGGCTCGAAGTTCTGCCACGGTTTCCTCTGCGATACGGATCTCGAGCATCTTCCGGTAGAGGCCCTGCAACGTCGATAGCGACGTAGCCTCGTCTCGTGTCATTTGGTTTGTCCCAGTTCCTTTCTGCCGACTCATTCGTCGCCACCATCCACTTGAATCACTTGACCTGTCACGTAGCTCGACAATCGACTCAGCAAGAAAAGCACCACTCCGGCAACTTCCTCTGGTTCAGCAAATCGTTTGAGAGATTTTGATGCCGTCGCAGTTTCGATTGGCCGGTCCTTCCAGAGCTCTGCAAGACGCGGTGTGAGCACAGTCCCGGGAGCGACGACATTTGCCCGCACACCATGAATGCCTAGTGCCCGCGCAAGACTCTTCGTATACATGTGAAGTGCGGATTTCACGAGGCTGTAATGACTGTAGGTTCCGTCTCGCAATGGACGGCGTCCATCTTGTGAACCGATTGTCACTACTGAACCGTGAGCCGACGATAATAAGCCCTCACGAGCCGCGGTCACCGCGTGGATAGCGGAGGAGACATTTGATCCGAATACCTGCACAGCCGCCTGAGCATCCAGCAGATCTGCCGCATTCTCATCGATGGATCCGCTCCCGCCTCCGGCGCACGTCACTAGCCCGTCAATGCGTCCATACTGCGTGATTATCTGCTGCATGACATCTCTTGTAGATCTGGCATCTGTGAGGTCGCACTCGTAGGTGATTGCCCCAAGCTCGCTAACAAACGATTCGTTGAATGAACCGGTTCTATCAATTCCTACGATTTGTGCACCGTGCTCGGCGCAGAGCTCACCAATCGCCGTACCCAACCCTCCAGCCGCACCAGTGATGACGACGACGTGACCGTCAAGAAGACCCGACGAGGTAACGTTCGTGGGCTGAATGCTCATCGCGTATCACCTGCCGGAACGAGTGCAGAACGCTTTGCAAGGACTTTGGTGGCGAAATCGGCCGCGTCCATGACATCGGCAGCCAGCGAACAAAGATCCTCACGCGCCCGACCGCTCGCCATCGAGATCGTGTAGGAGCCAGCTGGGCTCCCTTTCGGGTCAAAGAACGCCGCCGACACACAGGTGACCCCGGAATGAAATTCCTCCTCGTCGGTCGCATACCCTCGCTTGCGAGTTGTGCGCAGGTCCTGGATGAGCCCCTCGTATGTCGTAATAGTTGTCGGCGTGATGCTTCGCAGAGGAAGTCCCTCGAACATCTGGCTAATGAGCTCATCGTCGACATGCGCAAGCATGCTCTTACATGAGGCTCTGGCATGCATGTCTGCGCTGAACCCCACATCCAGCTGGGCAACCACAACTGGGCCATTACCGGCGATTACCTGTTGCAAAGCAATTGCACCGTGATGCCACCCGCTGATGTACACCGTTTCCCGAGTCTTCATGTGCAACCTAGCGAGGATTGCTGATAGTTCAGGCAGTGGTTGGAAGTGATTCCGCAGCGAATCTCCGAGACTGGCACCTCGTTGACCGATGTCGTAGGTACCACCCGAGACTTTGACCAGGTAGCCTTCGCTGAGCAATGTGCGCAGCAAATGATATGCAGAGGTGAGCTTCATGTCGAGCGCAGTCGCAATTTCTTTAGCGGTGGCTTCTCGCGGCCTACGCGCAACATACTCGAGAGTACGAAGACCCCGCTCAAGGGTGCTCAATGTCGTAGATACTGGCTGCGCTTTCATGATTGCTCCGCCTGACTCAATTCAAGTAGAGTCCTGGCAAGCAGGTCCGCAGCGGCTTTCATCTCGTCTATCGAGAGGGATTCGCGAGAGCTATGTGCAAGAGCGATATCACCCGGTCCGAATACCACCGTTGGGATGCCTGCGCGGAAGATTGTTCCTGCGTCACATCCCCCCGTCATTCCCTGGAGCTCTTTCTCACCACCCACCGCTTCAGCAGCCGACATAAATGCCTGCACAAGGGGCTCAGTTTCAGGGATCTCCCATCCCGGCAGCCCATGGTTGTCCCATCGCAATACGGGAAGAAATTCATCCGCGACAGGAAGCGATCCTGCGTAGTCACTCACTAACGCCTCAAATTCGAGCCGTACATCGTCAACGGATTCCTCCGGTAAGACACCGATGCGTCCAGCCATTTCCGCAGTATCGGGAAGTGCCGCGCGCCATCGCCCACCGGCAAGTTTTCCGATAACCACTGGAACAATATTCGGGCACCCCACAAACCTGTGATGTTCCGCGGCAATCGCACGTTTGCTCCCCCACTCGCGGATGCGATCGTACAGTCCAACCAGGTTGGCTAGCGCATCAACACCACGCCATGGCACTGAAGTGTGTACTGCTTCTCCACTTGCTACAACTGAGAAAAAGAGCATTCCAGTGTTCGCAGCCGCGAGGCGATTTCCTGTTGGCTCAATGACGATGCAGGCAAGTCGATCAGGTCGTTCGTCAATCCCAGCGATAGTTCCAATGCCCGTGTTCTCCTCGCCAGCTGCGAGTTCCACTACGAGATTGAATGCAAGATCAATACCTGCGAGCTCTATTGCGTTCACGGCATACAGCGCAGCTATTGCGCCCCCTTTGGTATCGACCGTCCCACGCCCATACATTCGGCCATCAGCAATATGTCCGGAGAAAGGCGAAGCCGACCATGCGCCCTCATCGAGGACAGGAACGACGTCATAGTGCGCGTTGATGTAGACCGTTGGGAGGGAATCAATTATTGGCCGGGGTGAGAGATAGAAATTGGTTCGGCCACTCAAATCTTCAGTCCCGCTCGAAAGTTCAACAGCGGCCGGCGAGCTCTCCAAGGCAAGCTCATCGAGCGACCATCCTGCGTGCGAACTCACCCAGTCATTGATGAAGTCGACAGCAAGGGCTTCGCTGCCCGTGATGGTCGGGATCTGTACAAACGAAGTGAGGGTCGAGACCATCTCTCCGCGAGTCGATTCCAGTGCACGCTCGACGGCCTCCCATGCTTTACGCATATCTTTCACAGCTCTCTCCATTGGTCGCCTGTTCCTGAACTCGACAGAGTCCAGTGTGCGAGCATATGAAACCTAATTTCAAATGCTCACACTAAGTTTTGCAGTATTTGAAATAATTAGGTTGAGGGGTTTTCTCGCTCCGCACTTTCTGATTCGCTTTCATCATGATCACCACCAGTACACCCACCACGATGTCTGCGTCAGCACGGAACTCTGCGATTTCCCCGACATGGCAAACGACATACTTCGACGAGCCTCTTGACCTGGTCGAAGGTGATGGTCGCTCTGTACGCGACTCAGAAGGGCGGATATATCTCGACTTCTTCGGCGGTCTACTCGCCACGATGGTGGGACACAATATTCCTGAGATCGTCGACGCGATTAAATCTCAGGCCGGCCAGATACTGCACACATCCACCCTGTACCTCCATGAGCAGCGAATCCTACTTGCAGAGCGAATTGCTGCGGCTAGCAAGCTCAACGATCCACGAGTGTTCTTTGTCAACTCAGGGACCGAGGCCGTTGAGACTGCGTTCCTGCTTACCACCACCAAAGCCCGCAGCAATCAAATACTGGCATTGCGCGGTAGCTATCACGGGCGTTCATTCAGCACCGTTGGAGCAACAGGTATTCGAGCTTGGTCCCCGACCTCGCTCAGCCCACTGCAAGTAACGTACGTGCACGGTGGATACAAGCTACGGAGCCCATTTCGCCACTACTCGGATGCAGACTATATAGACGTGTGCGCTGACGAACTACGGACTGCAATTGAAACGTCGACAAGTGGGAACGTAGCCTGCATGATCATTGAACCTGTTCAGGGTGCCGGGGGCTTTGCAAGCCCACCTCCGGGGTTCTTTTCGCGGATGCAGTCTGTGCTGGACGACTACGATATCCCGATGGTTTCCGACGAGGTACAAAGTGGGTGGGGTCGTACAGGAGCTCACTATTTCGGATATGAAGCTCACGGCATTCGACCTGTCGCGCTCACTTTTGCGAAGGGGCTCGCAAACGGTCTTCCGATTGGCGGAGTTGTGGCAGAGGCCGACTACATGGATTGCCTCACTGCCAACTCGATCTCCACCGCAGGAGGAAACCCGCTCGTTATGGCTGCTGCCAACGCGACACTCGACGTGATCCGGGATCGAGACTTACAACACAACGCCAAAGTCGTCGGAGATCAGCTCAAAACAGGGCTTAATGCGATCGCGGCTCGAACTTCCGAAATCGCGGAGGTGCGAGGCGAGGGGCTCATGCTTGGTATCGAGATTGTTTCGAAAGATGGGATCTCACCCGCTCCGCTCCGAGCTAAGCAACTTATTGAGAAGGCCCGTTCAATGGGCCTGTTAATCGGTACTGGTGGGCTCTACGGCAACGTACTACGCGTCACACCACCGATGACGGTAACCGCAAGTGAGGCCAGGCAGGCGCTCGAGATTCTGCATGACGTGCTCCTAGCAAGCGATGGATGATTCCTTGTCATTCGGCTCTCAAGCAATCCGCCTGCTGTGCAGATTACGCGGCAGGTGTACACAAGGGTGAGCTACTGATCCGACTCGATTTGCTCGATTGCCAACGGGTCTGCACCATTCAAGAATTCGGTGATGCGGTCGACCTCTTCGGCCTCACCGATTGCTATGGCGGATCGACGCAACGCGTACAGCGCACGCAGCACTCCGCGGTTGGGCTCGTGTGACCACGGCACGGGCCCGGCGCCACGCCAGCCCGATTTGCGGAGCGTATCGAGACCGCGGTGATAGCCGACGCGCGCAAATGCATACGCCTCAATCGTGTGGCCGTCAGCATCAGCCGCGTCTGCGAGCACTGCCCACGCGAGCGGTGAAGCCGGATGCTCGCGCGCAACATCTTCTGGTGATCGCCCGGCGGCGAGCGCATCAGCAACAGTTGGGTCAGCAGCAAGCAGCGTCGGCTCCGGGCCAAGCAGGTTTTCACCAATCATGCCGCCACTCTATCGGCCTCACATATGCGCACGACCTTTACGGAAATGCACGGTGAAATATTATGAAATCGACGCTATAAACATTTGCCTTTGTCGGTAGTGTAAACACCAGGAACGTTTCCAATTCAATACCGAATGGAGTCCAGTTCATGAATTTCTCTTCTCCCACGAGGCAACGCTCGCGCCGCCTCACTTTTGCCGCTGTTGCTGCGGCCGCAGCACTCCTATTGAGCGCGTGCTCTGGCGGTGGATCTACAGATTCCCCGCCTGTGGAACTCACGGACAGTGGGCAGGAGGTCGAAAGCGTTACGGTCGCATTCCCTGGCTCGCTTGCGAACCTTTACATTGGCCAAGAAGCTGGCATTCTTAATTATTACCTCGCTGCAAACGTGCAGGAAGGTCTCGTCGGCATTGATCCTGACGGTCAGTTCATCCCAGCGCTCGCGGCGGAGTGGGAAACACCAGACGACACGACCTACGTGTTCACGTTGCGCGACGACGCCAAGTTCCAAAATGGTGACCCGGTTACCCCTGAGGACGTGGTGTTCAGCCTGGAGCAGGCCGCAAACCCTGAGACATCGCCGAACACCGCGTACTATCTCCTCACGCTCGATTCCGTCACTCAGACGGGCGACAACGAGGTCACCGTCACCACAACGGCGCCCGACGCTGCCTTTCTCACCTCTCTCGCGAGCGTTGGGGCGCTCACTGTCACGCAGAAAGCTTTCTGGGAGGAGCATGAGGGCAAGGTTGGCACAAGCCAGTCGCTCCTTATGGGAACTGGCCCCTACCAAGTGACCGAGTTTCAGCCCGACTCGCACGTCACCTTGGAGCGCGTCGATACCTGGTGGGGCGACCTTCCCAAGGTGAAGGAAATTCGCGTCGACTTCATTCCTGACGAAAACACCCGGTTGCTCGCGGCGCAAAAGGGTGACATAGATCTCGCGTTCAACGTGCCTCTTACTCAGGCTGAGCAGTGGCAGAGAATTTCAGACGGTCGAGTCGAGGCGGTGAACGACCTCTCGTACGTCGGCCTGATGTTTGATCAAACCGTTGCGCCCTTCGATGATCCAGACGTACGCGCAGCGATCGCGAGTGCGGCGGATCGTGACGCGATCGTCGACCGCCTCCTCCGCGGCTATGGCGAGGTAGCAACGACGATCATGACACCCGAGTCGCTGAGCAAGGCGTACGAGGCAGATGAAGCTCGAACGAAGCTCGCCGAAGTTCCACAGCACGATTTCGATCTCGAGCATGCGAAAGAGCTGCTTGACGGTTCGTCGGTCCCTGAAGGGTTCACTACAGATCTCACGTACCCAAACACCGGTCAACAGCTCGGCACTGCAGCACAGTCTCTCGCCGAAAATCTCAAGGAAATTGGGATCACCGTGAACGTGCGCGAGGTGCCCATTGAAGAGTGGCTCGCCACGATCGGCGACGGTGAGCACGGTCTCGGATTCATGTGGTATTTCTCCACCACCGGAGACCCTGCTGAGGTGAACAGCTACATGGTTGGCGCCGATAACCCGAACCAATTCGTCAGCGAAGACGCAGAAGCTCTCGTCGCCGAAGCAGGTGCCACCGCAGACCCGGCAGAGCGTATTGATGTGCTGCTGAAACTCGAGCAGTTGTCGAACGAGCAGACTGTAAATGCACCGCTTTGGTGGGGGCAGACACTCACCTACGTCGATAACGGCATTGGTATCCACGAGTTCACCCCTTACACCTTCCTCGGCCCGTGGGGTTCACAGCTGTTCGCAGCAGAGCAGTAACGAAGCACAGTAGTGGAATCTTGACGGAATGACCTCAAACGATCTCGAGCCTATGGCGGCCCCGAGTGTCCCTCTGCGACGTGCAGGGCGGACACTCGGGCGCACCATCGCTGTCCGAATCCTCGGGGTTCTCATCATTCTGCTCGCGATCTCCTTCCTCACCTTTTCACTCGTCTATCTCGCGCCGGGTGACTTAGTAAAGAACCTGCTCGGCACACGCCCCGCCTCCCCTGACGCAGTTGCGGCGATTCGCGCACAATACAACCTCGATGATCCGTTCTTCGTGCGGTATTTCGATTGGCTTTGGGGTGCGCTGCGTGGTGACTTTGGTGAGTCGATTCGCATGCAACAGCCGGTCACAGACGTGATTGCGCAGCGGATCGGGAGCACGCTGGCACTGATCTCCCTGTCGTTCTTGCTCGCCCTCGTCACGTCCGTACCGCTCGGTATTATCAGCGCGGCCCGTGAAGGTCGCACAACTGACCGCGCCGTGAGTGTACTCTCGCTCATCGGACTTTCGGCACCGTCGTTCGCACTCGCAATCCTGTTGCTGTATGTGTTTGCGCTACTTATTCCACTTTTTCCCGCTTACGGGGGAGGCCGTGGCGGTATCGATACGCTCTGGCACCTCGTATTACCCGCAGTCGCACTCGCTGCAGGCATCGGGGCCATCCTCATGCGGCTCACGCGCGCCGCAGTTCTGCGAGAGCTCCAAAGCGACGCCGTGACCTTTGCCCGCTCCCGTGGACTCAACGAGCGCGAAGTGCGCACGATTGCTCTGCGCGCCGCATTGATTCCGATCGTGACGAGCGCAGGCCTTATCCTGACCTTCATCGTCGGCGGCACCATCATCGTCGAGACAGTGTTTGCGCTGCCCGGCCTCGGATCCTTGTTGCAAGAAGCTGTGCTTTTCAAAGATCTTCCTGTCGTCCAGGCGGTCACATTGCTCGTCGCGGCCACGATTGCGATCATTACGATTCTTGTTGATCTGAGCTACCTGCTGCTCGATCCGCGCGTACGCATGAAGGAGCTGAACAAGTGACGATCAAGCTCGAGGGTGCGTCCGGCGCAATTGCTGCGCGGCACCGCAACTGGACAGTCACCGCGTCGGCGATCCTCCTTGCCATCGTCACGCTCCTCGCCGTCATCTCACCATTCCTCAGAGACGCTGCGACGCATCAGAGCATTCTTGATTCGTTGCTTCCGCCAGGCGCTCCGGGCCACCTGCTAGGCACCGACGAGCTGGGGCGCGATATTTTGCTCCTCACCCTCGCCGGCACTGGGTCGGCAGTTGTCGGCCCCGCGGTCATCGCGGTCGGATCGATGCTCATTGCGGTCGTGTTCGGCACGCTCGCCGGGTACGTCGGTGGGGTCGCCGATGGGATCATAGGCCGCATCGTCGATGTGCTCCTGTCGCTCCCGGTCATGCTGCTCGCAATTGTGGTGGCCGGCATTTTTGGGGCGGGGTACTGGGTCACCGTCGCGATGCTCGTTCTGTTGTTTTCTCCCTCGGATATTCGCATCGTACGAGCTGGTGTCACCGAGCAAACCCCAAGACCCTACGTTGAGGCAGCACAAATGCTCTCGTTGTCTCCCGCACGCATCATGTATCGCCACATTGTGCCAAACGTCTGGCCATTGATCCTCACGAACGTCATGCTCAATCTCGGGATCGCGATCGTCACGCTCTCGTCACTCTCGTTCCTCGGCATCGGCGTCGCACCCGGCACACCAGACTGGGGGCGCCAAATCTCAGACGGTCGCAGTGTAATGGGAGACAACCCAGCGATGCTGCTCGTGCCCGCGATACTCATTGTGCTCGTCACCATGGCGATCAACCTGCTGGGTGACCACCTCGGCGAGCGGTTGCGCGAACGGGGGCTCCAGTGAGCAACACGCCCATAACGGTAGACCATGCGCTCACCGAGGGCGTCTCCGCACGGAGCCTCTCTGTGTCGGGGCCCGATGGCACCATCGTGCACCCCCTCGATTTCGACGTGCGTCCCGGGCGCACCCTGGCGATCATTGGCGAGTCAGGCTCAGGGAAATCGATGACCGCACGTGCGCTCACCGGGCTACTCCCCCGAGGCACGCAGGCTACTGGCACCGCGACAATCGATGCCCACACCTACGAACTCTCGAGCACCCGCGACGACGACTGGTCACGCGTGCGAGGCACACGTGCCGTGCTGCTCTTGCAAGACCCATTCACGAGCCTGAGCCCGGTGCTGCGTTGCGGCGCACAAATCGCAGCGACGATCCGCGCTCGTTACCGCGCCGACGGAATTTCTGCCCCCACCCGGGCCGCCCTCACTCGAGAGGTGCACACCAGGCTCGAAGAGGTGCGGCTCTCCGCAGACATTGCGCGGCGGTACCCCTCTGAACTCTCGGGTGGCATGCGGCAGCGCGTTGCCATTGCCGCGGCACTCGCTGCAGAACCAAGGCTGCTCATCGCAGATGAGCCGACAACCGCACTCGACGCGAGCACGCAAGGCGGAGTACTCGACTTGCTCGCCGAACTCCAGGCCCGCCACAGCATGAGCCTCATACTCATCAGCCACGACCTCGGCATCGTGTCTGGCCGCGCAGACGAGTTGCTCGTCATGCGCGGCGGTGAGGTAGTTGAGCGCGGCCATACCGACGCCGTCGTGCGCGACCCCCAGCACCCCTACACGCGCGCCCTGCTCGACGCGAACCCTGCGATCACCGATGTGCTCGAACCCGCGCACAATACAACTGAGGTTCCGGTGCTTGATGCGACGGGCGCTCCGGTGCTTGATGCAACCGGCGTTCCGGTGCTTCATGCGACAGGCGTTTCGAAGCGCTTCGGCAGCGTGCAAGCGCTTCGCGACGCAGACGTATCAGTTGCTGCCGGCGAGGTCGTTGCCATTGTCGGCGAGTCAGGATCCGGCAAATCTACGTTCGCCAGGTGTATTGCGGGCCTCGACGTCCCTGACTCAGGACGCGTGATGCTCGATGACCAGGTGCTCTCACCCGGTCGGTCAGGCCGGAAGCCCGGCGAAATTCAGATCGTTTTCCAGGACCCGTATTCGACGCTCAACCCGTCATTTACGGTGCGCCAGGCGTTAGCCGAGGCGCTCGATGCAGCAGAGCACCCGGCCGGTTCGGTTGACGAGTTGCTCCGACTCGTCGAACTCGATCCAGACCTTGCGAGAAAGCGCCCATCCCAGCTGTCGGGCGGCCAACGACAGCGCGTCGCGATCGCACGGGCACTCGCCCCAAATCCACGCCTCCTCATCTGTGACGAGAGCGTGTCCGCGTTGGATGTCTCCGTGCAAGCGCAGATCCTCCACTTGCTCGGACGCTTGCGTGATGAGCTCGGGCTCGCAATGCTGTTCATCACACACGACCTGGGCGTCGTTGCCCGCATCGCGAACCGTGCGATCGTATTGCGTGAGGGTGAGATAGTGGAGGCAGGGAGCACCGCTGAGGTGTTGCGAAACCCCAAGCATCCATACACGCAAATGCTCGTCGCAGCGGCTGAACACGATAGCGTTCGACGCGCTCCGAAAGACAACGACTCTGCCCCGCACGGCACGGTAGACCCTGAGGAGGGAGCTCGATGACCCAACCAGATTTCGACATCACGATCACTCCAACCAACACACCCCCCGAAGGTCTTGATACCGCACGAGCTGCGCTGTGGTTGACCGTAGGTGAGCTGTTCTCACCGCGGTCCATCCGTGTGCTGAACGACGGCGTCACTGTCGCAACCGCACTCACCATGGGGCGCCCGCATACGGCAGCGCGCAAAATTGTGGATGTCTTCGCAGACAGCGATGAATCATTCAGAGCTGCGGTCTCGGGAGCGATCGAAGATCGCGGTTTTGTTGATACATCACACCCTGCACCCATCGTTATTCGCTTCGAGGAGCATCCCGAGATCGCACCGCTCAGCGCGTCGCAGAGCGCAATTCTCGAGGAGCTCGGTTTCGAGCGAGACGCCTCTCCCGTACCTTCAGTGCCGAGCACGCGCGAGGGCAAAGAGACCTTTGTGCGAGGCTGGTCGAACTGGCTCGGTGATCGCCCCACTCGAAGGGTGCCGTTTTACGGGCAGACCACAGATGTCACCTGCGGTGCGGTGACGTCGCTCATGATGTTTGAAGCGGCAGGTCTCTCTCGATTTGGTGCAAATGGCGATGAGAATCAACATCGCGAACTGTCGTTCTGGCGGCAAGCAACCAATCTTCCCGCATGCGAACCGGTGGGTCTCGCTGTCGCTGCTGCGACCGAGATTACCGATACGAATCTTGAACGCGGCACCCCGCGCATCATTCTGAGCGCACCAGATCTCGTGCTGCTCGAGTGGTACGCAGACAACCCTGATGAACTGCGCCTGCGTGAGCAACTTCAGCGAGACTCTCAACGTCGCGCAGCACAGCTCGGCATTGAGATCGAGCGCCGCTGGATCGAGGTGAATGAGATCCGCGACCTCATTATCGGGGGCGCAGACGTGATGCTACTCATCGGGCTCGATGCACTCATCGGAGACCCGACGCCCCACTGGGTGCTTGCGCACGACGTCATCGGTGACACGCTCATCGTCTCTGACCCGTGGGTCGAATCAACGCAAGGCGAGAGCTGGGTCGACACGAGCGAACTACCGATCTCGCTCACGGGCATCGACCTCGTTACCCGCTGGGGTGATCCCGAGTACCGCGGCCTCATCGTCGTTCAGTAGGTCGTTCAGTGGAGATCACCGCATAAAAAAGGGGGCTGCGCGGTGGTGATTAGGTGACCACCCCGCACCCCCCATTCATTGCGAGCCGCAATTGAACAAAAGCAGGGCGGCAACAAAAAAAGCACCCATTAGCACCCCGAAAGTCCCCCGAAGGTCATCGCGACTCTTTGACGAGACGCGCAGCTCATCGCCCTGAATCTGACTCTTGACGGTCTTCGGTGCCTCATCGCGAATGAGCTTGTTCAGCTTCTTCGCGGTCGCCTGATCGATGCCTTCCTTAAGCTTCGACTCGATGCGGTATTCCTTGCCGCTCGCATACGGTTCGCCAGTATCGAGGGTCTTGAGCGACATACCGCGCTTGATGACCTTCGACTGCAGCACATCGAGCACCGCCTTCGCGCGCTCCTCGGTGTTCGCCTTAATCAAGATAGTGTCACCCGAGTGCGAAACATCAGCGCCTACGCCCTTGAAGTCGTACCGCTGTTCGACCTCCTTGCGCGCCTGGTTTACGGCGTTCTCAACTTCCATTGAGTCAACCTTGCTCACTACGTCAAATGAAGAATCAGCCATACCCCCAGCGTACGCGATATCAGTACTCAATATCAGCGCCGATCTTCAGCTCAAAAGATGCACTCGCGTGGCACGTGAAGTAATAGATGGAATAACGTGAGTGAATGTTTTGCTAAAGTCGATGCTTGTGCCGGCTTGACCGGAAGCATCTGATCCAGATGCGCTCATTCACCCGCCGAAAGGACCCCCATGTCGCAAGCGACATCCCAGACCGCCGCGCCAAGCGTCTCAGCCCAGAAGCCACGGCTTCCGAAATGGATGACCTCGTTTGGGTGGCAAATCCTTGCCGGCCTCGTCCTCGGTCTCGTGCTCGGCTCGATCGCCCGAAACATGGGCGCTGACGCAGAGGGCAACCCGAACGGACTCCACGCGACGCTCAGCGTTATCGGCTCGAGCTACGTCACGCTGCTGAAGGCCGCGGTCGTCCCCCTGATATTCACCGCGATCGTGTCGAGCATCGTTGGCTTGCGCAAGGTGACGAACGCAGCGCGATTGGCTGGGCAGACCCTCCTTTGGTTTGCGATCACCGCTCTCATTTCGGTGGGCATCGGTATCCTCCTCAGCGTCGTGCTGCGCCCGGGTGACGCTGCGTCCGGCTCGAACCTCGAGACGAAGGATCCGTCAAACGTCGGCACCTGGTGGAATTTCCTCATCGGGCTTGTTCCCGCAAACTTCCTCGGCCTCGGAGTTGGTGGCGGGGTGGACCCTGACACCGGCGCCCTCGCCGCATCGGCGAGCTTCAACGTGCTGCAGGTCATCGTGGTCTCGGCCGCGGTCGGCATCGCGGCGCTGAAGATCGGCAAGAAGGCGGAGCCATTCATCACGCTCACCGAGGCGGCACTGGCGATCATTCAGAAGATTCTCTGGTGGATCATCCGCATCGCCCCGATCGGCACACTCGGTCTCATCGGCAACGCAATTGTGTCCTATGGCTGGGACAAGATGGGAACGCTCACCGCGTTCGTCGGCGTGCTCTACCTCGGGCTCGCACTCGTGCTCTTCGTCGTCTACCCGATTCTCGTGAAGGTGCATGGCCTGTCGATTCGCCAGTACTTCTCGGGCGTTTGGCCTGCGGTTCAGCTCGGGTTCGTGAGCCGCTCCTCGATCGGCACCCTGCCGCTCACCGAGCGGGTGACTGAGCGCAACCTCGGCGTGCCCCGCAGCTACGCCTCGTTCGCGGTGCCGCTCGGCGCGACCACGAAGATGGATGGTTGCGCTTCGATCTACCCGGCCGTTGCCGCGATCTTCATTGCGCAGTTCTTTGGCATTGAGCTCACGATCGTGCAGTACTTGCTCATCGTGCTCGTCTCGGTTGTTGGATCGGCCGCAACCGCGGGCACCACGGGCGCCACGGTGATGCTCACGCTCACTTTGTCAACGCTGGGCCTCCCGCTCGAGGGTGTCGGCCTGCTCCTCGCAGTCGATCCCATCGTCGACATGGGCCGCACCGCGCTCAACGTTGCGGGTCAGGCGCTCGTACCGACCATCGTGTCCAAGCGCGAGGGGATCCTTGATGAGGATCTCTACAACGCACCCCGCAAGGGCCTCGCGTTCGACAACACTGACGCCGACACGGACACTGACACTGACACTGACACCGACAGCAACTCTGGTGCAACGTCAGGCCTCGAGTCGGGCGCAGCCCCGGACGGTGAGCTCAAAGCGTCGCTTCGCTGATCTGACCCGAAACGCGAGAACCTCTGAGCTCAGCTCGGGGGTTCTCGCGTTTCGCAGGTGATCCGTGGAGTCCGCCTTAACCGATTGTGCAGAATGGGTGACCTACGGGGTCCAGATATACGCGGAATCCTTGCTGTGTGTCAATGTGCCGTGCGCCGAGGCGTAGCAACGCCGCATCGGCCTCGTCGAGATCTTCGACCGCCACATCGAGATGCAACTGCTGATCCCCGTCGTCGCTCGGCCACTTCGGCGCTACGAAGCCTGGAGAACTCTGGAAGCTGAGACGTGGGCCGATCTCGTCGATGTACAGATCAACCCAGTCTTTATCGTCACCGACTTCGATCCGACCCCCGAGCACGGACTGATAAAACTCGGCGAGCTCTTCCGTGTTCGGGCAATCGAGCACAACGCTCTTCAGACGACCAATCATTGTGCTTCCTTTCGCTGGCTTGCGCCCCAATTCTCATCGACCCGCCGTCAATTCCCCAGGGGGTTGCCCAAGGTTGCGGAACCCAGTAGCAAGCAGGGTTCGCACCCGCGATCCCATCGCGCCAGACCGCGTGCTTGAAACCGCGTACTCTGGGAGTATGCCCTCCCGTTTTGATGCTGCCCTTCAACTCGACATCACGATCGAGATGGCACGGAAGCACGGTATACCGTCTCAGATCAGTCTGGCAGAGCTCACTGAACTCGACACGAACCCGCCTGCATGGCTCGCCCAGTCACGGGCAAACCGCACGGGCAAGAAGGCCGTGTGGGCGACACTCGAGTGCGCGTTCTGCGGCTACACCGAGCGCGAGCGTCCGAAGAAATGGTGGCCGCAGTTCACGTTCCTGTTTTGTGAAGATCACACCATAGCTGAGCTGCAGAAGCCCGCCGATGCGGCCCTGGCACGCGAGTTCGTATACGGCGTCGGGTCGCGATTTACTGGGGTTGTGGATTCGAGCGCGTAGAAAGCACGAAAACCCCCGGCAATAAACCGGGGGTTTTCGTGTGACCTTCTCAGTAGCTGAGGCGGGGCTCGATCCCGCGACCTCACGATTATGAGTCGTGCGCTCTAACCAGCTGAGCTACTCAGCCACGAGGCTTTCGCCATGAAAGAGAAGATCAGAGCCCCGACCCAGGATTGAACTGGGGACCCCTTCCTTACCATGGAAGTGCTCTACCACTGAGCTATCGGGGCGTAGTCACCGAAATGACAACCGTTAGAGCGTACCACCCTACTCCCTCCGATTGCCAATTGAGGGACCCTGAAAACATAGATCTTCCTTTGCCTCATGTGGCACGCAGATGGAGGTCGGCCTCAACCTCTCGAACCGTACTGAGTAAGAGCGGAAGATGGTGCTCGATAAGGGCCTCCCTCGGACCCGCACTTGAACTCGTCGAAACGTTCACCGCGGCCACAACTTTCCCGTCACGGCCGCGAATTGGGGCCGCGATTGACCGCAGCCCGATCTCAAGCTCCCCGTCGACGAGGGCCCAGCCCTGCTCCCGAACACGATCCAATTCCGTGTTCAGATCTGCAAGCGTTGTCAGAGTGCGTTCAGTGAGGGGATCGAGCTTCGCTTCCTCCAGCCAAAATGCACGCTCCGTATCTAGAAGCGATGAAAGCAATACGCGCCCCATGCTGGTTGCGTGGGCCGGGAATCGCGTGCCGATCGTGATTCCAACCGCCATGATTCGCCGAGTGGGAACTCGCGCCACATAGACAATATCTGAGCCGGCCAACACGGCTGCCGATACTGACTCTTCGAGCGTGTGAGAAAGTCGTTCCAAGTGAGGTTGCATCATTTCAGGCAGCGAGAGTGCTGAGAGATAACTAAAGCCGAGTTCAAGCACCCGCGGGGTGAGCGCAAAGCGTTTCCCCTCAGTACGCACATATCCGAGGGTCTGCAGGGTACGCAAGAATCTGCGAGCTGCTGCTGCAGGGATACCAACCCTCTTAGAAACATCAGTGAGCGTGAGCTCCGGGTGCTCAGCATCAAACGCACGGATCACTGACAAGCCACGCGCAAATGACTGCACGTAGTCACTTCCTTCGCCCGATTCCTCGTTGCTCATTACTTCTTCCGCCGTTCTCGAGGAAGTATCTCAGCGTTCGACAACAACTGCAATACCTTGACCTACTCCAATACAAATTGCAACCACGGCTACCCCGCTTCCTCGGCGCTTCAACTCGTGTGCAGCCCGCCCAATAATTCGTCCGCCGGACGCACCAAGTGGGTGACCGATCGCGAGAGCTCCACCGTGCACATTAAGTTTCGTCGGGTCGAGATCGGGCCAGGCAGCAAGACAAGCAAGCGATTGCGAAGCAAACGCCTCATTCAGTTCCACAAAATCAACATCAGCCCATGTACGGCCTGCGCGCGCAAGAGCCTTGTTTGCAGCCTCAACCGGTGCCGTTGGAAACTTGTCCGGGTCAACTCCGTGCACTGCGCGCCCGGTGATCCTCGCAAGAGGTTCTGTATCAAGTATGCCTTCTCTCCCCAACAACACCGCAGATGCGCCGTCATTGAGTGACGATGAGTTCCCGGCAGTGACTGTTCCATCACTCGCGAAGAGAGGCTTCAGGTTTGAAAGCTTCTTGACCGAAGAGTCGTCACGAATACCTTCGTCACGAGCAAGCTCATAGTCCGGGACCTGCACTATTTCGCCATGGAACACACCGCTGGTCCATGCGTGAGCAGCCAGCGAATGCGACCTCACCGCGAACGCATCCTGTTGCTCTCGGGTGATACCCCAATCTCGGGCTGTCTGCTCGGCTGCCTCGCCATTTGACATTGTCCAGTGTCCAGGCAGCTTTGGGTTTACCATTCGCCACCCAATACTCGTGTTCCACACAGTCTGGTTGCCTACCGAAGGCCACGGCCTGGCCGACTTCTCGATGACAAACGGTGCTCGACTCATCGATTCAACACCCCCAGCCAACACCAGCGGTGCATCACCCGTTTCAATGGCCCGCGCCCCCTGGATGACCGCCTCGAGTGACGACGCACACAACCGGTTCACTGTCACGCCAGCCACTGTCGTTGGGAACCCCGCAAGTAGCGCTCCAAAACGGGCAACATTTCGGTTGTCCTCACCGGCTTGGTTCGCATCACCAAAGATCACATCTTCGATGCGCGCAGGGTCAATTCCGGTACGCTCAATGCTTGCACGCATCACGACTGCCGCAAGGTCATCTGGCCTCACTCCTGCGAGCACACCCCCGGCACGCCCAAATGGAGTGCGTACTGCATCATAAATATGGGTAATCAGCATGAGTCGCTCCTATGCATTAATCTGATCTAAACTCGTGCAGTTATTGTTGCGTTGCATCGCGTAACTCAAGCCCAATGAGTTCGCTCAAGAGACCTACCGTGTATTCACAGAACAGCTCGCGAACTGCGAAACCCTTCGGTTCAACGTCGAAGATCGCATGGTCGGTGTAGACCCGGGTGACACATGCAACGCCTGTTAGGGGATAGGTGCAGCTCTGAACGAGTTTTGGCTCCCTCTGTTTCGTGAAGAGATCCGTCATGACATAGACCGATTTCGCACCAATTGCGAGGTCCATTGCGCCTCCGATTGCGGGGATCGCATTTTCGGCTCCGATCGACCAGTTCGCGAGGTCCCCATGTTGAGAAACCTGGAACGCCCCGAGCACACACACGTCGAGGTGTCCACCCCGCATCATTGCAAATGAATCGGCGTGATGGAAATATGATGCGCCCGCCAACTCAGAGACAGCCTGCTTGCCCGCGTTGATGAGGTCGGGATCCACAAGGCCTACTTCTGGGGCGCCACCCATGCCCAGCATGCCATTTTCAGTGTGCAGAATGATTTCACGATCCACTGGGAGATAGTTCGCAACAAGTGTGGGAGCCCCGATCCCGAGATTCACATACGCCCCATCTGGGATATCTGCCGCGATCCTTGCGGCCAGATCCTGACGACTCATTCGGCTACTCATGAATACTCTCCTTCTGCAGCATTGACAGCACTTTCAAGTGGCTGACCTTCAAGATCCACCCCGCCCACAAATTCGCCTTCGTTCAGCCACACGCGCTCGCCCACCGCGACAACCCTGTCGACAAAGATGCCCGGTGTTACAACGTTCTCAGGTTGGATCGCTCCGAGAGGCACCAGACTGTCGACCTGCACGATTGTTGTGGTTGCGGCCGTCGCCATGATTGGACCAAAGTTCCTCGCGGTTGCACGATAGGTGAGGTTTCCCCAGCGATCCGCCTGCAACCCGCTAATGAGCGCGAAGTCTGCTCTGATCGGATACTCGAGCAGATACGTCTTGCCATCTATCTCACGGGATTCCCGACCTTCAGCAAGCTCCGTCCCCACGGCCGTAGGCGAAAAGAACGCACCGATCCCAGCCCCCGCAGCCCGTATCCGTTCAGCGAGGTTTCCCTGCGGCACGAGTTCGAGCTCAAGTTCACCCGAACGATACAGGCGGTCGAAAACCCAGGAGTCACTCTGCCTGGGAAATGAACAGACAATCTTGCGAACGCGGCCCTTTGCCAGTAGTGCCGCTAAACCAACGTCGCCATTACCCGCGTTGTTGTTCACAACGGTCAGTCCGCTCGCGCCCTGCTCGATAAGTGCATCAATCAGCTCCACTGGCTGGCCGGCACGTCCGAACCCGCCGATCATCACAGTGGCTCCATCGTGTATTCCTGCGACCGCGTCAGTGAGCGTTGCAACGGTTTTATCAATCACTGTGAACTCCGAATCATGCGCAGGTCGTCTACTTGGCTCTCTGGGTCTGGCCGACGTTCATCAGTCAGCTTGAACCCGGCCTTCCTGTAAAACTCGACGGCTCGATCATTGCCATCTACGACCCAAGCAAACGCAGGTCGGCCACCAAGTAACTCGGCAAGGAGGGAGGCTGCAAGCCCCGTTCCCCGGGCCTCAGGTTTGAGGTTCAGTGTGTGCAGTTCAAGCGCGAGTGCGCCGTCTGCTTCATGGTCCTGCACAGATCCGAAGCCGAGGAACCGGCCGTCTAATGCACGCGCCACAAATATCCGGTACTCCGGGCCACCGCGCAGAGACTCTTCCCACTCTGGCAAGCGTCGGTCTACTGAGAGTTTCTGAAGAAACTCGGCGTCCATTAGCCCCGCGTATGCTTCCTTCCAGACATCGACGTGAAATTCTGCAACCTCACGCAGATCGGCTTGAGTCGCGGGGTGGATCACGAAGCTCGGCGCCGTTTTCTGGCTATCTGCGGAAAGGTTTCCAAGCTCACGGCCAAGGTCGAATGGCCACTTCGTACGATCAGTATGAATGAATGGGAGCGCGGTAAAATCAGTCTGCGCTGGTCCAGGTGCGTCTACTGGAATGATTCTGCCGACTATAGGTTCAAACGCGGCCCGGAAGTGATTCTTCACCTTCCAAACCAGCACGTCGTAGTCGGTCGGATCGATACCGAGGTGCCGATAGAGCGCTGGATCGTTTGCAGTGATCGGGCGTCCGGTGACGACGACGTCGACAGTACCGGCCTCCGTGAAACCACGAATACCCTCGACCTTTCGCAAACGCAACCGCGCTGCGCCGCCCGTGTCGACTGTGAGACCCGCATTAAATGGGCCGTCGTTTTCAAAGACGCCGTCACTCACGGCCAACACTTCAGCTTCAACTTGAAGAGGTGCACCGAATGCATCTGAGGCCTTACCTGCCAGATCGACCCCGAGCACTGTTCCGATCCCCGCTGCACCCGCAGCGGCAACTACCTCAGAGTCATAGATGGCAGAAAACATGAGCTTCCCGAGTCCAGCTTCAAGTACCGCTCTCAGCAGCACGGTCGTATCGGCGCTGCCCCCGGATTGCGGGTTGTCGGCCACGTCGGCAAGAACCACGGGAGTTTCACCGGCGATGAGTGCTTCACGGGCAGACTCGAGTGCCTCTACAACACCCGGCACATCGACCTGATATCGATCTCGCTGTTGCCAAAAGTATTCAGCAACTTCACGAGCCACAGCCTCGGACTGTTCCGGGGTCGCCGCGACGACGCTCACCCCAGCCCCTGAACAGTGTGAATCGGAATACGGGAAGCCCGAGTGCGGACTTACCGCGCGCACTCCATCGACTTCGCGAGCTCGCGCGAAGTCGACAACATCAGCCATTGGCCCTTCTGCGGTGCGCATATTGATGCTGCGAAGGAGCATTGGCAACCGTACGGTGCAGACTGCAAGCGCCACGCCGTCAAGGCTGTCAAGCAGGGCGGTTGCCGCACGCACCCCCTGTTCGTACATGTCTACGTGGGGATAGGTCTGGTAACCGAAGATGAGGGCCCCGCACTCAGCAGCCCGAGCGCTCACGTTAGCGTGCAAATCAAAGGTAACGGCGATAGGCACATCGGGCCCGACGAGTGATCGAGCGAACCCAATCACCGCGCCTTCGGGGTCCTGCTCAGTCTCTGCAACCATCGATCCGTGAAGGGCAAGCAACAACCCATCCAATGGACCTTCACTCATGGCAGCTTTCAACGCCTCAGCGAACTCCGCGAACAGCGCCCCATATGCCTCCGCCGTCACAGTTCCAGACGGCATCGCTGCCGAAGCAACCAGCGGCACTGTTTCGGCCCCACGGGCCTCAAGTACATCGAGGAATCCACCGAGCTCGGTGCGGGTCCCCGTATACGCTTCCGAAACCCGCGCGCCTAGGTGATGGTCTTCTGCATCGAATGCGGCAAGATCCGTCGCCAACGGGCTGAAGGAGTGTGACTCGTGGTAGAAAAAGGCGACACCGACTCTTGGCCCGCCGACGCGGTCGCCCTGCGTCCATTCATTTGTTGCGTTGATAGATTCCATTGCCTGCCTCGCTCAGTACGATCTACGATTAGCGCTGAAGCGCGTCCTGTCGCTTGTTGAAGTACATTTCGATCTCGTCCTGCCCCTGCTGAATGTTGGGTTCGAACGTGAATTCACTGTCCGCGCGAAGCTGTCGCAGCTCCAGAAGCTCTGTGTCTCGCGAAGAAAACGGACGGGCTCCGAGCGACTCCGTGATCTCGCCTGCGACAATCTCTCCCTGCTTGAGCGAGATCTTCGCGCTTTCCACTCCGACGGTGTTCCCCGCTAGAAAGAGCCCTTCAATTTGTGTCTTACCGGTGGCAGAGTGCAACGGAACTTTCGCGCCGACGGTCTCACTCGTCACAAACTCAAGTCCCAGCGATGCGCTGAGGTCGTTGAGCGGAAGAAGCCCATTCGAGAGGCAGACGGAATCAGTCTTGACGACGTGCCGGCTACCAGGCACTGGCTCTCCGTTTGGTCGAACTTTCTCAAGTTCAACTCCTGTGACGGCGGTCTCACCGATGATTCGCACCAGCCTGGTTTTCAGCCGCAATGGAATACCCCACAGTGGCAAAGACTTTGGTAAGAAACGGCTTGCAATAACAGCGAGCCCGGGCACGCTCATAAGCACACCTCCCACACGCATGTAGAAATACGGAGCGAGCTTGCTCAAACTTCCCAAGCGCTTAAGAGTGGCTTGTGGATCGCTACCAGCCACGGTCTCTGGCGGCAGCACGATTGAATCGACGTCGACACCGCTGAGCGACATCGCTCGGGCGATGGTGAGCGAGAGTGGATCCACCCCCACAACAACGCTCTTGGCACCCGGCTTCACCCGGTGAGTATTGGTAAGAATCTGCGCACCACCAATTGTGAATACACCGGGAAGGGTCCATCCTTCAACGGGTAGCGGCTTCTCTACGGCACCCGTCGCGATAAGCACGGCACGCGCACGTACTTCTCCTGCCGCGCCACCGCGTGAGGAGTTAGTGCGCACCCGCCATCCGGGCTCAACCGACCAAGCTACGGTTTCAGTGAAGATCTGCACCCCGGCGCGTTTCGCCCGTTCCGTAAGCTCCTCAGCGAGTGCCCAACCGATCCACCATTCACCATCATTCTCCTGATGCAACTGGCCTCGCAGTTTGCCGCCGGTCTGATGGTTTTCCTCAATCACGCAGACACTGAGCCCAAGCTCCGCGCCTCGAGCCGCAGCAGAAAGACCCGCTGGGCCACCGCCGATGACAACCAGGTCGCACTCAGTTACGGTGCTCACGATTCAACTCCCCGCGTCGATCGGTAGCTGTCGCCATCTTTCACGGAAACCTGGCATCCACGCACGCGTTCGGCGGTCTCATCATTCGGGCCAAGCCACAGTCGACACTCATAGCAGTGGCCAATGCCACAGTAGAGACCCCGAGGCTCGTCTTCGACGGGCGAAGTGCGCAACTGCCTCACGCCTGCGGCGAGCAATGACGCAGCGACGGGCTCGCCTTCCCGCCCGGTGAACGTCTCGCCGTTAAACGTAAAACTCACTTCCTGCGCCGATTCTGGCTCGGGAAGGACAGGATGATTTTCAATCCGTTTCGTCACGCTGCATGACCCCCTTCGCCCACTTCAATCTCAGCGAAGTCGCCGAGCGACACGGGGCGTACGGGCAAACGTACGGTCATCGAACTTCCACCAGTTTCTGCGGCCACGCCTGACTGCTCGAGGAGTTCCTCAATCGCAGTACGGCACACACGCCCCTGACAAAACCCCATACCCGCTCGGGTGTGGAACTTGATCTCCTGGGCAGTGCACACTCCCGAGGCGAGCGCGTCCTTGACGTCCTCGATAGTGACGTCTTCACACCTACACACAATGTGATTCATATGCTTCTCCTTATTCATTCTTTGCAAAGCGCCCGGGCGCATAATCGACGAGCGCTTCGCGCAATGCCTGTGGCGCTTCAGTGCCGTGCACCTCGTGCTTCAGCATCTCCGCAAACATTCGGCCAGCCGCAGCTGAGAGCCCAAAACCATGACCGTTGTAGCCAGCGCTCACCCACAGGCCCGGAACCCCGGGAACAGCGCCGAGCAGCGGATAGTGATCAGGCGTCAGTTCAACGGTGCCCGCAAACGCGCGAATAACCGGAACCCTGGCAAGCCCTGGGAACATCTCCGTCATGTAGGTTCCATAAACGTCGAGCGCCTGACGCGTGGTTGTCGTGTGATATCCATTTTCTTCCCACGGGCCGCCACCACCAATCAGAATGTTGTCGGCATGGGTCTGTCGTGCATAGACACTGTTTCCGGAAACAAATGGGAAGTCACCTTCCACCGGAAGCCGCTCTGTTGCAGTCAGTTGTGAACGCCGCGGTCTCACTGGAAGATCGACGCCAACCTGCTTGCCAAACTCCGCAGTCCATGGCCCCGCAGCAATGAGTACGATATCGGCGTCATACTTTTTGCTAGCTGTCGCTACGCCCGTGACCTTTCCATTTCGTTCGATGAGCTTCTCGACATGAGCGAAAGTCTCAATCTGGCAGCCCTGTGCAACAGCCGCCTTACGAAGCGAGGTAGTCGCGGTAAATGGGTAGCCCTGTGCATCCGCTGGGGAGAACAGCGCTCCGGCAATACCCGGGTTCACGAGGGGGAGCTCTGCAGCCGCTGCCGAGCCCTCAAGCACTTCACCGGGAACCCCTGCACGCTCATAAATTTCGCGAGCTCGCTTCAACAGCGAGAGTTCATAGCCGTTCATTGCCACGATTGTGTGGCCCTTGCGACGGAACTTGACGTCGAGTCCCGACTCCCCAAGTTCTTCCCACAGGTCCATCGAGACACGAGCAAGAGCGACCTCTCCAATGTCACGGCCGTTCGCGTAGATTCCACCTGCGTTACGTCCGGAGGCAGCACCCCCCAACGCGCGCGACTCGAGAACAGTGACCTGTGCCCCAGCCTTGCTCGCGTAATAGGCGGACATAAGCCCCACGATTCCCCCACCAACGATGAGCACGCGAACGCCATCAAGACCATCGAGCGGCGAGCTTTCGAGTGCTTCAGTCACAGCGTGGTAGTCACGAAGCGCTCGATCCCCCTGCTCAAGTTCGGTGTTCAGCGGATCAAGCGTGAGCAGGGTCATACGATTTTCCTCGATCATCACTGCTCCTCATTCCGGGCATCAATGTAGACTGAGACGAGCTCCGTCATGAATTCAAAGCCGTGCGCAGAAACTTCCCTGTGGCCGTTTCCTGACATCCCGGTTCCACCAAACGGAACACCGAGTTCGGCTGAGCTTGTACCCCTATTGACATAGATGAGGCCAGTCTCGAGTTCATCGAGCGAGCCAAAGGTCGCAGCGAGATCACGAGTAAACACTGAGGTCGAGAGGCCATACTCGGTATCGTTTGCGACAGAGAACGCCTCTGCGGCATCCGCCACCCGGATGGCGGCAATGACCGGTCCGAAGACTTCTTCCCTCGCAATCGCACTGTCTCGTGTGACCCGGTCAAGCAAAGTCGGAGCAAAATAATACCCGTCTGGGGAAACGTCACCCGGGCGGGTGCCACCGACACGCAGCTCGGCTCCGGCCTCAACGGCAGCCGAAACGGCAGCCTCAACTCCGTCGCGTTGTGATGCAGTCGCAAGCGGCCCGAAGTCTACGTTCTCGTCGCGACCGTCCCCAACTCGCAACGCACGAATTCCACGATCCACATGTTCGAGAAGTGCGTCTGCGACTTCCTCGACCACAATGATTCGGCTCGTTGCTGTACAGCGCTGACCACTCGTCAGAAAGCCACTGCGCACGATTTCACGTGCGGCGAGTTCAAGATCCGCGTCCTTCAGAACGATCGCGGCGTTCTTTCCGCCGAGCTCGAGCGAGCAGGGAGTAAGCCGCTCAGCTACCTTCTGCGAAATCTGCTGCCCCACTGCCGTAGACCCGGTGAATGAGACGGCGTCTACCCGAGCGTCAGCTACTGCCTCTGAAGCCAGTCCGCCGGTACAGGCACCGAGCAGCGCAAATGCCGATCCGATTCCAGCACGCTCAAACGCCTCAGTCACGAGCACAGCTGTGCCATTCACCTGCTGCGCCGGCTTCCAGAGCACAACGTTTCCTACTGCAAGCGCCGCAAAAATCTTGTATCCAGCGAGCGCAATTGGGAAGTTCCAGGGCGTAATACATGCGACAACACCGACTGGCTTGCGTCGCGTATGGATGAAGCGTGTGCCGTCTCCAGACGGCAGAACCTCCCCCAGTGCCCGACCTGCTTCGTGAGAATACCAGCGGCAGGTGCTCGAGAACACACTTACCTCGGCACGAGACTCAGCAAGTGTCTTGCCCATCTCAAGGGTCATTTGCAGCGCAATCATCTCACTATCGCGATCAATCTCGATAGCTATCCTTTCAAGAATCTGCTGCCGCTCCTTGAGCGCGAGACGCTGCCACGGGAGAGTGGCATCTCGCAGCGAATCAAGAGCCAGATTGAGGTCATCAGCCCCTGCTTGCTGGTACCTCGCGAGAGTTTCTGCTGTTGCCGGGTTCACGGTTTCGGTTGTGCCGACACCAGTGCTCGGATACCAGGCGCCCTGCCTAAACTGCGTATCCACAATGACGTTGCTCATGCGACGTGCCTCAAGAACGAACGCAGCTTGGCGCTCTTCGGGTTATCGAAAAGTTCTGCTGGAGTACCCTCTTCTTCGATGATGCCGTCGGCCATGAAAACGACCCGGTCGGCGACATCTCGAGCGAAGGACATCTCATGAGTGACGATGAGCATCGTCATCCCCGCACCCGCGAGGTCTTTCATCACTTGGAGTACCTCGCCGCGAAGTTCAGGGTCCAAGGCCGAAGTCGGCTCATCAAACAGCATTGCCTGCGGGTTCATGGCAAGTGCCCGAGCGATTGCGACTCGCTGCTGTTGTCCACCCGAAAGCTTGTGCGGATATACAGTTGCCTTTTCAGCAAGCCCGACACGTTCAAGCAGCACCTCCGCCTGTTTCGTGGCCTCAGCACGCTTTGTACCGAGCACCTGCATGGGCGCCTCGATGATGTTCTCAAGCACGGTCATGTGCGGAAACAGGTTGAACTGCTGAAAGACCATTCCGACAGCCCGTCGCACACGGAGAATGTTCTCGGTTTTGCTGTCGACTTGTTGGCCCAGGACCGAAATCACGCCGGAGGTCGGCGCTTCAAGATGGTTGGTACAACGCAACAGCGTGCTCTTGCCAGAGCCAGATGCGCCGATGAGCGCAACCACCTCACCGCTGCGTACCCGAAGGCTGACACCCTTGAGCACTTTCAAGTCGCCGAACCGCTTATGAATATCCTGCATGTCGATCATGCAGTCGGTCGTCTCTGTCGTAGTCATCGGTCAGACACCGCCAATCGCTTTTCAAGTCGGGTAAGGGACATTGACATCACCGTTGTGAGAAGTAGGTAGATCGCCGCGACGGACAGGTAGAACTCCATGAATGCAAAGTTCGATGCCGCAAACCTCTGGGCGACCATCATGAGCTCGCTTACGGTCACAAGGGACGCGAGCGAGGAGTCCTTGATCATTGAAACTGCCTGGTTTCCGAGTGCGGGAACACTGATACGGAAAGCCTGCGGAAGAACAATTCTCCAGAGCACCTTTGGCGTCGACATTCCAAGCGAGGAAGCGGCTTCAATTTGCCCCTTAGGCACGGCCTGTAGCCCCCCGCGGAGAATCTCAGCGATGTAGGCCCCGGCGTTGATACCCAGGCCGAGGATCGAGGAAAGAAACGCCCCGAGCTCGATCCCCAGCTGGGGCAGACCGAAGTAAATCAGAAAGAGCTGCACGAGAACCGGAGTTCCCCGGAAGACCCAGACATAGAGGTCTACGCCCCAGACCAGCGGCTTGATGCCGCTGAGTTTCATCACTGCTGCAATGAGGCCAAGGACAAGGCCCAACGCAATCGACAGGACCGAGATAAGTATCGTGATCCAAGCCGCTTGCGCGAGGAACCCCAGGTACGGGGTGACTAGCGTAAAGTCCATTCTTCGTGTGCTCTCTTGTTCGTATTCAGAGGTTGAGTTTTAGCGGATGTCTGCGCCGAACCATTTGACACTGATCTCTTCGTAGGTGCCGTCTTCCTGCATTTCAGTGAGCGCTGCGTCCACTGCCTTCAGCAGGTTTTCCTGGCCCTTGTCGACGGCGATGCCTGCCGCCGGGTTGCTAATACGGTCGCCGACAGTGACGATCTTGTAGTCGCGCGCCGAAACAATGGCGAGGCCGACTGGTCCATCAGTGATTACCCCATCGATTCTTCCGGCCTGGAGATCTTCCATCGCGAGCTGATCTGACTTGTAGGTCGTCACCTTCGCGCCTCGCTCCAGCGCCATTTCTTCGAAGGTGGTTCCCAGCGTCACACCGATGTTCAGGCCGGAGAGGTCATCTGTGCTCGCGATTGTGTGACCATCGGGAGCAAAAATCTGAGTACCCGTGTGGTAATACGGAATCGTGAAGTCAACCTTCATGGCTCGCTCGTCGGTGATTGTGAGACTCGAGATGACGATCTCGTACTTGCCTGCGTTCAATCCACCAATGATGCTGTCCCAAGGAGTCGGCACAAACTCGGTCTTGACACCGAGCCGCTCAGCGATGGCGTTGCTGATGTCGACGTCAAACCCGGTGAGCTCGTTGTTCGAGTCAAACGAGTTGAACGGTGGGTAGGCGCCCTCGATGCCGACCCTCAGCGTCCCGCTTGACTCGACTCCCTCAAGCGCATCTTTACTGCCTGAACTGCAACCTGTGAGCAGAGCCGCGACTGAAATCGCGCCGATGAGGGCGAGCACCTTCTTTTTCTTATTCTTGAACATACTTCGTTTCTCCTTTGATGCGTACGTAAGTTCCATTGATCGAGTTAAGTTGTATTCGCGTTACACGGCATGTGCTTGCAGCGTGGCTTCTAACCGTGAAATGAGTTCGTCGATTTCGTCCGAGGTAATGCTGAGTGAAGGGGCGACAAGAAGGTGTGGATACACCACTGTTTCGCCTAGTTCGTTGACCCTCGTCGAGCTGCCTGGGTACAACACAAGGCCGTTCGTCATTGCCGTGCGGTTTATGAGATCAGCACCACCCTGAGACACAAGGCCGGGGCTCAGTTCGAGGCCAAAAAGCATGCCGGCTCCTCGGACCTCGGTGATGAGGCACGGGTACCGAGTGGCAAGGTCAGTTAGTGCAGCCCGCAAAGTTTCACCCTGTCGAACAACATTTCCGAGAACATCTTGAGCGGCGAAAATCTTGAGCGCGGCAGCCGCAGCTGCAACCGCCACGGGGTGGCCGCTGTATGTGTAGCCGTGGTGAAAGACTCCCCCGGAGTCGCGTACAGCCTGCACCAACGGTTCGGAAACAATCACACCGGAAAGTGGGGCGTACCCGCCGGTGACTCCCTTGCCGAAGGTAATAAGATTCGGCTGAATACCCGAGCGTTCGATCGCAAAGTTTGCTCCGCATCGCCCAAAGCCAGACATGACTTCATCCGCGATAAGAACAATGCCATTTGTGCGGCAGATCTCTGAGATTCGCCTGAGTGCGTCATGTGACGGCTCAAACGCCCCGAGCTGGCTGCCAACGAAGGGCTCAAGGATGAGCGCAGAAATATTAGCCGCGCCCTCGCTGTACACGAGCTTTTCGAGTGCGATCACGGGCGCCATCGGATCGCTGCTGTCACGCCAACTGGGGAGCCTAAGTGTGCGCGGCAGCATCGGCGCATAGTGCTGTCGGCGCGACGCGTCCCCGCCTACGGCGAGTGATCCGAGGGTGTTCCCATGGTAATTGTCCCACATGCCGATGACTAGGTGCCTGCTACTTTCACCACGACTGAGGTGAAACTGCCTTGCGAGCTTAAAGGCCGACTCGTTGGCTTCAGATCCACCACTGGCAAAAAATACCCGCGTGAATCCTTCCGGTGCGAGATCCCGGATTCGCTGAGCAGCGTCTTGCAGCGCGGTCGTCTCGAAGCGAAGCGTGTGCGCAAACCCGACCCGCAGCGCCTGTTCATGCATTGCGTCGGCAATCGCGGTAACGCCGTGACCGAGGTTTGCAGCTACTGCACCGGAGCTTCCGTCGAGGTACTGCTTCCCTTCTGCCGTATACAGATAGACGCCCTCTGCACGTTCAACAACCGGGTATTCAGCTCTGAAGTTTCGGTGGAACACCGCATCGACGCTCAACCGAATGCCTGAGCAAGCGCGGGAGCATCGCAAAATTGGTCCCAATAGATATTCATCAAACACACTTCCTTGTGTACGCTCTGCGAAATCTTTTTCTCTACGTGAATATTTTGGACCTTTGTGTGATGAATGTCAACTCACACCAAACATGTCCTCGGACGTGCGCATTGCGCTCTCCCCGGGTTCTAGTTTGAAGTGCAACATCAGGTTGTAAGGGTGGGATCCCAGGCT
>JBQEBC010000020.1:0-40949 GCA_052106035.1 Leucobacter sp.
TGCTCGAACTCGGCAACCCGCTGCACGCGTACGATCTTGCGAAGCTGCAGGGCGGTATCACCGTTCGTCGCGCTGCGTCGGGGGAAACGCTCGTGACCCTCGACGGCCAAGAGCGGAAGCTGCACCCAGAGGACCTACTCATCACTGATGAGTCGGGCCCGATCGGTATTGCAGGGGTCATGGGTGGTGAATCGACGAAGACCGATGACTCGACGGCCGATGTGCTCGTAGAGGCAGCGACCTTCGATCCCATCTCGATTGCGCGCTCGTCGCGCAGGCATAAGCTTCCGAGCGAGGCATCGCGCAGGTTTGAGCGCGGTGTGGATCCACGCGTCGCACAGGCGGCCGCGCAGCGCATGGTCGATCTGCTCGTAGAGCTTGCTGATGGCACCGCAGACGAACTCGGTTCGACGATTGTTGCACCGTGGGAGCCGGTGGCTATAACGCTGTCGCTTGCTCGCATTAACGGTTTGATGGGCACCGATTACAGCGATGCTGAGGCGGTTCGCGCGCTTGAACTCATTGGCTGCAGCGTGACGCAAATAGACCCCGAGACACTCAGCGTGACAGCGCCAAGCTGGCGATCAGACCTCACACGACCTGCTGACCTGATTGAGGAAGTTGCTCGCATTGCTGGGTACGACCGCATTCCGTCAGTACTTCCCGTTGCTCCCGCCGGGCGCGGACTCACTCGTTCGCAGCGTCTGCGCCGCAGGGCGGCAAACATCGTGACCGCTGCAGGTTTCGACGAGGTACAAAGCTACCCATTCGTAGGCCGCTCGCAGCTCAACGATTTTGGTGGTGGTGCTGAGGTATCGGAGGCGGCTGATGCGCCGATCCATGCGATCAAGCTCGCCAATGCTCTCGACGGCGAAGCACCCTTTTTGCGCCGCTCGCTGCTGCCGGGTCTTGTCTCCGCTGCGCAGCGAAATGTGTCGCGTGGGCTCACCTCACTTGCACTCGTCGAGTTCGGTTCGGTGTTTGAACCGAACGGTGATCCAGGGTCGCTCGGTACTCACGACGTGCCGCCGCTCGCGGCACGTCCCTCGAATGAGACGCTCGCCGTGCTTGATGCCTCGCTTCCAGCTCAACCGCGTCATGCCGGAGGGCTGCTGCTCGGCTCAGCTGTCCCACAGCAGCCGACTCAGCCAGAGCGGGCCTATGACTGGGCGGATGCACTGGACGCAGCGCGAACAGTAGCTGGGGCAATTTCAGTTGAACTCGTCGTACGCCAGGGCGTACACCGTGCGTTCCACCCGGGTCGCACCGCTGAGCTCTTGGTGAACACCGACTCGGGGCTCGAAGTTGTCGGCGTCGCAGGCGAATTGCTCCCGGAACTTACCGCGAATTACCACCTCCCAGGGCGCGTGGCCGCATTCGAACTCGACCTCGATCGCGTGATCACACTCGCACCGCGTGAGGCGCGAACGTCAAACCTTTCGGGGTATCCTGCGGCAACGCAAGATCTCACCCTCGTGGTCGCGGCCGATATTCCCGCGGGTGAGGTGCTCGGCGCGGTGACAGCAGGAGCGGGATCGCTTCTCGAGCATGCATCGATCGTTGATGACTACCGCGGGCAGGGCATAGAAGACGGGCAGAAGGCTCTCACCTTCGCGTTGCGCTTCCGTGCATCTGACCGCACACTGAAATCAGAAGAAGCGAGCGAAGCCAAGCTCGCAGGAGTTGCCGCAGCTGAACGAGCCTTCGGAGCGAAACTCCGGGAGTAGGGTGTACCTCACAGGCTGAGTTTCACGCACTGGAGGTCGACATGCGAATTGCGGTTGCAGGAGGAACGGGAGTCGTTGGTGCGCACGTCGTGCGTATCGCGCTCAAGGCAGGCCACGAAGTGCGTGTGCTTTCGCGCTCGCAAGGTGTGGATCTCGTTACCGGGGAGGGGCTTGACCTCACCGGCGTGGAAGCTGTGATTGACGTGAGCGGACCGAGTAGCAGGGGCGATGCTCTCGGATATTTTGAGGCAAGTACACACAATCTGCAGCGAGCGGAAGCTGCTGCGAATGTCGCGCACCATATTGCGCTGTCCATCGTCGGTGCTGTCGAGCACCCGCACGGTTACTACGAGGCAAAAGCGTTGCAAGAGCAGCTGGTAGCCGATGGCCCGATACCTTGGACCATCTTGCGCACAACCCAGTTCTTTGAATTTGCGGAGCAGCAGGCAGTTGCCCTCTGGAAATGGGCGCTCGTCGTGAAAATGGTCTCCCGTCCCGTCGCAGCGGAGTCGGTGGCACGTCGATTAGTGGAGATCGCGGAGGGCTCACCGCTCGGAATGACCCCTGAACTTGCCGGGCCGGACGAGCTGCGCATGGCAACTCTCGCGCGTATGGCGTTTGAAACACACGGTGACCAACGTGGTGTCATCGAGCTTCCGCTTCCAGGCAAGTTTGGTCAAACGCTCCGAAACGGTGGTGCGCTACCTGGGCCGAATGCAGAAATTGACACCACGAGCTTTGAAGACTGGCTCGCAGCTGGAGCGCACTAAGCACTCACCGCTGAAGAGCATGCGGTGAAGAACGAAACGGAGACAAAGATGTCACAGCGAATAACCCCGAACATTTGGTGTAATGGGACGGCCGAGGAAGCGGGAGCGTTCTACGAATCCACCTTCAACGCGGTTGGCATTCAAGCGTCATCGCGCGTGGAATCGCGATACCCCACGGAGGGGCTGCTCGATTTCCAACAGCCGTTCGCCGGCGAACCGCTTACAGTGGAGGTGATGGTCGGCGAGCATCGTCTCGTGCTCGTGAATGCGGGGCCTGAATTCTCTCCAAACCCGTCGATCTCGATGATGCTGAACTTCGACCCGCTTCTGTTTTCAGGTGATGAATCCATCGCGCGGGAGCGACTCACTCGACTGTGGGGCGACCTCACCACAGGCGGTACCGAAATGATGCCGCTCGGCGAGTACCCATTTTCTGGGCTGTACGGGTGGGTGCAAGACCGCTTTGGGGTGAGCTGGCAGCTCATGCTCACCCGTCCCGAGGGTGACCCGAGACCATTTCTCATCCCAGCGCTGATGTTCGATGGGGCGTCCCAGGACCGCGCGGCCGAGGCGGCAGATTTCTATGTGTCGCTGTTTGCTGATCAGTCGCAGATGAATCACCAGCCGGACGGGGCGGAAACCGGTCATCGCTCGCCGTATGGCGCGGTAACCGGAGCCGCAAGCGCAGAGGCACTCGCCTTTGGAGAGTTTCGCATCGGTGACCAATGGTTCATGGCTTCAGATAACGGATCTGGAAATGATTTTGGGTTCACTCCTGGGATATCTTTCCAGGTCGACTGCGCTGACCAGGCAGAGATTGATCGGCTGTGGAAAGCGCTGTCTGCCGTGCCCGACGCCGAGCAGTGTGGTTGGTTGGTCGACAAATTTGGGGTGAGCTGGCAGATCGTGCCTGCCGCAATGGGAGAGCTGATGGAACGGCCGCAGGCGTTCGAACACCTGCTCCAGATGCGCAAAATAGTGATCAACGACTTCTGACAGTGTTGCTGTCTCGCGATAGCGTGGGAACATCACGACAACGTTTGCGAGGGAGCACACATGGTAGAGCACAGCGAATACACCTCCATTCTCACCGAGGTTGAAGGGCGCGTCGCGACGATCACCCTCAATCGTCCGGAAGCGCTCAACGCGTTGAACGGAGTGCTGGTCACAGAACTCATTGACGCGTCGCTCGGGTTCGATGCGGATCCGAACATCGGAGCAATCGTGCTCACCGGTTCTGAACGCGCATTTGCGGCCGGTGCCGACATCAAGGAGATGGCCGAACTTGGGTACTCGGAGATGCTGCTCGGCGGGCCATTCCCGTCTTGGGGAGGGTTTGAACGCATGCGCACTCCAGTGATTGCTGCCGTGTCGGGGTTCGCCCTCGGCGGCGGATGCGAACTCGCAATGATGGCGGACATTATTCTTGCCGCAGACACCGCGAAGTTTGGTCAGCCGGAGATTAACCTCGGTGTGCTTCCCGGGTTTGGTGGATCGCAGCGTCTCCCGCGCGCCATCGGAAAGTACAAGGCCGCAGAGATGGTGCTCACCGGTCGTCAGATGGGGGCCGAGGAAGCCGAGCGCTCAGGGCTGGTGTCACGCGTGGTGCCAGCAGCAGAACTGCTCCAGGAAGCGGCAAAGACCGCTGAAAGTATCGCCTCAAAATCGCTCCCTTCGGTCTATGCAGCGAAAGATGCGCTGCAGGCCTCGCAGGAGATGTCGCTCTCGGAGGGGTTGCGTTTTGAGCGGCAGGCATTTGTCTCCTCATTCGCAACGGCCGACCAGAAAGAAGGCATGCGCGCGTTCGCTGAGAAGCGTTCACCAAACTTTACTCACAGCTGAATCGGTGGGCTGAGTGGGTGGTCGCCGCGATAGTGCCAGAATAGAGGTGCGCGAGAAAGGGTGTCGATGACATACAGTGTGGCGGTTACCGGAGCGAGTGGGTACGCGGGTGGCGAGATACTCCGTCTGCTCGCCGAACACCCGGAGTTTGAAGTTCGTACGGTCACTGGGCATTCAAATGCCGGTCGCCCGCTTATCGAGACTCAGCCGCATCTGCGTTCGCTCGCGCATCTTATGCTCGAAGAGACCACCCCAGAGGTGCTTGATGGGCACGACGTTGTGTTTTTCGCGCTTCCGCACGGGGCATCCGGGGCGCTGAGTGAGCAGCTCACGAACGTGCGTCTCATCGTCGACTGCGGTGCGGATCATCGCCTCACGAGTACAGCAGACTGGGAACGCTTCTACGGCGGCGAACACCACGAAGCGTGGACGTATGGCGTGCCCGAACTCATTCTCGCGGAGAATGCCCAGGACGGCACTCCCATCTGGACCCGCCAGCGCGAGTATCTGTCGCACGCAACGCGGATCGCAGCCCCTGGGTGCAACGCGTCAACCGTGGCGCTTTCACTCGCTCCGGGTATCGCCGCTGGCATCATCGAGCCCGAAGACATTGTGAGCGTGCTTGCTGTCGGCCCGTCGGGAGCAGGCAAAGCCTCGAAGACTCATTTACTGGGTGCAGAGCTCATGGGCACTGCAAACCCATACGCTGTGGGGGGAACACACCGCCATATTCCCGAGATCCAGCAGGCGCTCCGAGGCGCGGGGGCAACGACGGAGCCCACGCTGAGCTTCACACCCGTGCTCGTGCCGATGAGTCGTGGAATTCTCGCGACATCCACCGCGCGGATCGTCCCCGGAACCCAGGCTGCCGACATTCGTGCCGCTTGGGAAGACGCGTACACGGCCGAGCCATTCGTGCACGTGCTGCCCGACGGCGTGTTCCCGCGCACCGCAGACACCCTCGGCGCGAACACGTGCCTCATTGGTCTCGCGATCGACGAGGCTGCGGGCCGTGTCGTCGTCGTTGCCGCAGTAGACAACTTGGCAAAGGGAACCGCAGGGGCCGCGATCCAGTCGGCAAATATTGCGCTCGGTATCCCAGAAACCACCGGACTTAGCGTGAATGGAGTAGCACCGTGACCGTCACCACACCTAAGGGGTTTCGCTCGGCAGGAATCACGGTCGGGCTGAAAACCAGCGGCAAACCTGATCTTGCTCTGGTTGTAAACGACGGGCCAGCACGGGCAAGCGCGGCAGTTTTCACCGCCAACCGAGCGCAGGCGAACCCGATTATCTGGAGCCGAAAGGTTGCGGCTCAGGGAGCAGCAGATGCCATCATTTTGAATTCTGGAGGGGCAAACTGTTTCACCGGTGAGTTTGGTCAAGACACATCAAGGCTCACCGCCGAGGCGGTTGCCAATGAGCTAGATGTCGACGCATCGGGTATTTTTGTCTGCTCGACCGGGCTCATTGGCACGGGAGATCAAGCGTTTCGCGACAAGATCGTCGATAACGTGCCGAGGCTTGTCGCGGCGCTCACGAGTGATGACACATCTGCGCCTCAAGCGATCCTCACGACTGACTCAGTGGAGAAGACCGCGGTGCACTCGGGCGATGGTTGGACGATCGGCGCAATGGCTAAGGGAGCAGGAATGCTCGCGCCGGGCCTCGCAACGATGCTCGTGGTTATCACCACCGACGCACAACTCGACAGCACAGCGCTGGATCATGCGCTTCGCAGATCCACAGCGGTGAGCTTTGACCGACTCGATTCTGACGGCTGTATGTCGACAAATGATCAGGTGACACTGCTTGCGAGCGGAGCGTCTGGGATCAGGCCAGATGAGACCGAGTTCGCGGCAGCCCTCGCGGGGGTGTGCGACAGCCTTGCAGCACAGCTCCAGGCGGACGCGGAAGGGTCGAGTCACGACATCGATATTGAGGTGCGTGGCGCCGCATCTATCGAAGACGCGGTCGAGGTGGGGCGGAGCGTCGCCCGCAATAACCTCTTCAAAGCGGCCATTTTTGGAAATGATCCGAATTGGGGACGCGTACTCGCCGCAATTGGAACTACCGAGGCTGCATTCGATCCGTATGCGGTCGATGTGAGCTTCAACGGAGTGCGCCTCTGCCATGCTGGCGCGCCAGATCGACCCGTCACCGAGTGTGATCTCACACCCCGCAAAACGCACGTGTTGATTGACCTTTTCGCGGGATCTTTCAACGCCACCGTGCGCACGAACGACCTCACGCACGACTATGTGCACGAGAATTCCGCGTACTCGAGCTAGGACCATTGATGACTGATCTCACTTTGCCGCTGAAGCACGACCAAGCCGCTGAGAAAGCGGCAGTGCTCATCGAATCGCTTCCCTGGCTCAAAAAGTTCAGAGATTGCGTGATGGTGATCAAATTTGGCGGTAATGCCATGATTGACGACACGCTGCTGAAGGCGTTTGCTGAAGACGTTGTTTACTTACGTCACACCGGCATTCGCCCGGTTGTCGTGCATGGCGGTGGCCCACAGATCAACCGGATGCTCGAGCGCCTTGGCATCGAGAGCGAGTTTCAGGGTGGTTACCGCGTTACCACGCCCGAAACTATGGACGTCGTGCGCATGGTGCTCACCGGCAAGGTAAACCCTGAACTCGTCGACGAAATTAATGCTCATGGTCCGCTTGCCTCAGGCACGACCGGAGAAGACGCAGGTCTCTTCATTGGGCGCAGACGACCTCCTCTCGACGTTGACGGAGTACCTGTTGATCTCGGTCGAGTTGGCGACATTATTGGTGTGCGCCCTGAATCAGTGCTTGCAGCGATTGAGGCGGGGCTGATTCCTGTGGTTTCGTCAATTGCGCCAGATGTGGATCATCCGGGGGAGTCGTTGAACGTCAATGCCGACGCCGCGGCCGCTGCCCTTGCAACCGCTCTTGGCGCAGAGAAGCTCGTGATTCTGACGGATGTCGCTGGCTTGTACGCGAATTGGCCCGACCGCGATTCGCTCGTCTCTTCGATCTCGGCGACTGAGCTCGAAGAACTGCTCCCGTCATTGGAATCAGGCATGATTCCGAAGATGCGCGCGTGTTTGGACGCCGTTCAGGGGGGCGTGCCGAAGGCCGCCATCATTGATGGGCGCGAGCCGCATTCGATATTGCTTGAGATCTTCACTGAACAGGGAATTGGCACCGAAGTCACCAAGTAACGCGACCTGCCACTGCATAGCGCTGATTGCTGGGATCCGCACAAGGCGGGTGAAGCGCACGAAGTTCGCTGCTGCGCCGACCCTTATTGTGTTGGCGTGGGTGACCCTCCTTGTGCGTTCTCCGGCGTTTCTCTCATTGCTCAATCGGTAGGATAGAGGGAGCTGCTCACCCAAACGCGAAAGGCGGGCTCCATGACCTATGTGATTGCGCTTCCCTGTGTGGATGTGAAGGATCGCGCTTGCGTTGACGAATGTCCAGTTGACTGCATCTACGAGGGTGAGCGTATGCTCTATATCCACCCCGATGAATGCGTCGACTGTGGGGCGTGCGAACCGGTGTGCCCCGTAGAAGCAATCTATTACGAAGATGACCTTCCTTCTGAGTGGTCAGATTATTACAAGGCAAATGTCGAGTTTTTCGATGAGATTGGTTCACCAGGTGGTGCGGCGAAGGTCGGGGTCTATGACTTTGACCACCCCGTTGTTGCTGTGTTACCGCCGCAAGCAGTCTAATTTTTGTTTGATATCAAAATAGTTTCTGTCTAATTCCGGCATGATCACGCCATCCAGTTCGCGATTTCCTGGATTGCAGGTAGGGTAATTTTGGGTGTCTTCCTTACGACGGATTGCGCTCGATCAGACCTCATGAGGAGATGACGTGACCGAATCAAACCAGGCCCCGGCAAGCGCGACCCTGAGCTTTCCAGGTGGAACGGCCGAGCTGCCGATCCTTCCCTCTGTCGATGGCCCTGGCGCGATTGACGTCAGCACGCTGACCAAGCAGACCGGATACACCGCCCTCGACTATGGCTTCGTGAATACCGCGTCGACCAAGTCAGACATCACGTATATCGATGGTGATGAAGGCATCCTCCGCTATCGGGGATATCCGATTGACGAGCTTGCGCAGGGATCAACATTCCTGGAGGTTGCATATTTACTGATCTACGGCGAGCTTCCCACACCGGATCAGCTCGCAACGTTCGACGGTGAAATTCGTCGACACACGCTGCTCCACGAAGACATGCGCTACTACTTCGAGGCTGTGCCACACACCGCGCACCCGATGGCCATGCTTTCCGGTGGGTTGCAGACGATGTCAACGTACTACGAAAACTCGCTCGATACCGCAGTGCCGGAATTCGTTGAGGTGAACACGATCCGCCTGCTTGCAAAGCTTCCTGTCCTCGCTGCGTACGCACACAAGAAGTCGATCGGTCAGGCGTTCCTGTACCCGAAGAACGAGCTGAGTTTCGTCGAGAACTTCCTTCGTTTAAACTTTGGCAACCGCGCCGAGAACTACGAGATGAACCCAGTACTCGTCGATGCGCTCGATAAGCTTCTCATTTTGCACGCCGATCACGAGCAGAACGCGTCCACGTCGACGGTCCGCCTCGTTGGTTCCACGGGCGCTAATATGTTCTCATCTGTTTCTGCCGGTATCAACGCACTCTCGGGCCCGCTCCACGGTGGCGCCAATGAAGCTGTACTCTCTATGCTCGCGCAGATTCAGGACTCTGGCCAGAGCGTGCAGACATTTGTTGAGAAGGTCAAGAACAAGGAAGACGGTGTGAAGCTCATGGGCTTCGGACACCGCGTCTACAAGAACTACGATCCGCGCGCGCGTATCGTGAAAGATAGTGCCGAGCGCGTATTGTCCGAGCTCGGTGTGAATGATCCGCTTCTCGCGCTCGCGCAGGAGCTTGAGCAGATCGCGCTTGAAGATGATTATTTCAAGGAGCGCAGGCTCTACCCGAACGTCGACTTCTATACGGGCGTTATCTACAAGGCCATGGGGTTCCCGACGCGCATGTTCACTGTGCTCTTTGCAATCGGTCGTCTTCCAGGTTGGATTGCACAGTGGCGCGAGGCTCGGCTTGACCCCCAGACGAAGATCGGTCGCCCACAACAGCTGTACGTCGGTTCACAGGAACGGCACCTCGGGCGTTAGCCTTAGGCGATGTTGCGGTGCTGCAGTGAGTAAAGTGTGTGCGGTACCTCGATCGATCCAGTACGTCCTCGTTCCAGGTTTCTTGAGATTACCATCCGTTGGATCTGGTTAGTGCCTTCAAATATCTGCATGATTTTCGCTTCACGCATATACCGTTCAACGGGATAGTCGCGGGTGTATCCGGCGCCGCCGAGCACCTGGACCGCATCAGTGGTCACGCGCATCGCATGATCTGTCGCAATGAGTTTGGCGACCGATGCTTCGTGCGAGTAGGGCAAGTCGAGGTCTTTGAGCCTGGCTGCGGCAAGCATAGTTGAGCGGGCCGAGAAGATAGCAGCTTCCATGTCGGCGAGCATGAATCCCACGCCCTGGTGCTGAATGATGGGCGTGTCGAACGTCTCCCGGTGTTTTGCGTATTCGAGGGCGGTATCAAGCGCACCCTGGGCAAGACCTGTCGCGCATGCGGCAATACCGAGCCTGCCTGAATCAAGCGCAGAGAGCGCGATTCTTAATCCTTCGCCTTCAGCGCCGATGCGGTGGTCGATCGGCACCCGAACCTGTGTGAATCGCATCGATGCTGTGGGGGAAGCCGTGAGCCCCATTTTACGCTCGGGTGCATCCGCGTCGAGGCCAGGTGTGCCCGCGGGCACCATGAAACAGCTGATTCCCTCCCGATCTCCTGGGGATCCGCTGGTTCTTGCCATGACGGTATAGAAGTCGGCGTGGCCTCCGTGTGTCACCCAGGCCTTGGTGCCGTTGATGACGTAGTGAGTGCCCTCGCGGCGTGCTGTCGTCGCGAGGGCGGCCGGATCAGACCCGGCATGAGGTTCAGATAAACAGTAAGCACCGAGCAACTCTCCGCCAAGGAACCTGGGGAGCCACCTGCGTTTCTGCGCAGCAGTGCCATATGTCGCGAGGGGAAAGCAGCTCAAAGCGTGCACTGAGACACCGACCGCAACCGATGCCCACACCGCGCCGATTTCTTCGAGCACTTGGAGGTATACCTCGGCGGGAATCCCAAGCCCACCATCCTCCTCCGAGTAGGCGAGCCCGAGTACCCCGAGCTCGCCTAGCACTTGAAATATGGCTCTGGGGAACTCTTCGTCTGCCTCGGCCTGCGCAACATGTGGCGTGAGCTTCTTCGCTGCGACTTCGCGTACGAGTTCGATGAGTTCAGCATGCTCCTTCGTCGTGAACGTGCGTGTAGCCGGCATGTGAGTCTCCCTTGACCTCGTCGTGTCTGACCACCATGGCATGCGGTAGCGAAGCTCTCAATATACGCGCGCGCTACTTGCGAGATGTGTTGAGTAGTGGAGATAATTGATAGATAAACCAAGAGATAGTTTCATCAAATGAAAGAATCTTATATGTCGATAGATGAGGTCGATCGCCAGATTGTCGGACTCTTGCGAGGAAATGCCCGTATGCCCGCAAGCGAGATAGCGCGACTAGTGGGAATGTCTGGCGCCTCGGTTGCCAGGCGAATCGAACGGCTTGAGGCAAACGGAACAATCCGAGGGTACGTCACAGTGATCGATGATTCATCGCTCGGTGAACTCGACGCGTTCACCGAGATTCGACTGCGCAGTGGAGTGGAAGCTCGGGAGTTTGAGGAGATCGCTCAGGGTGTGCCTGAGATTCAGCAGTACTACACGATTGCTGGAGATCCTGATGGGTTGGTCCGTTTCCGCGCACGTAATGTCGATCATTTGCAACAAGTCGTCAATCAGATTCGCAAGACACCAATTGTCGCTGGAACGAAGACACTCATCGTCATGTCCGTGTGGGATAGGGCCGTGTTTCCTGAGCTTCCGTAGGGTCTTGATCACTTGATTGTTTGCACGACGGTGCTTCGTAAACCCGCCGTACACGCATCAGATTTCCTCCGCCGTCCTCAAAAGAGGATAATAGAGGTTGAAGACCAACTGCGAGGAGGCGTCATGGCGGCAATGAAACCAAGAACCGGAGACGGACCGATGGAAGCGGTGCGCGAAAGTCGCGTTATTGTGGTGCGTGTTCCCCTGGAAGGCGGCGGCCGACTGGTGGTTTCAGTGAACGATAATGAGGCTGCCGAGCTTCGTGATGTGCTTGCGTCGGTGCTCGACGGTTAATCGTCATTCGCAGTACGAACATGAGGGCCCTTTGCGGGGCCCTCATTTTTTGCTGGTGGGGGTTCCCGGCTAACCACGGGACGTGACTGCCGAAAGCCCTAGCTATCGAGGCGTACGACGGTGAGCAGCCCGTCGCCTGACGGTGAAAGCGCCGCAGCGATCGCGCTCGACTCTGCAACGACCGCGAGTAGATCGCGCATAGCTTGCGTTGCCTCGTCACGGGAGGCAGGATCAGGAACGCGACCGTGTGAGAGCGCGCTCGGCACCACGATGGCACCTCCTGGGCGCACAATGCTCAGAGCATGCTCAAAGTATTCGAGCAGCTGCGCTTGATCGGCGTCGAGGAGCACGAGATCGTACGCCGCAAGATTCAGTCGCGGCATGACGTGCCTGGCATCACCTTCGACGAGCCTGGCGCGAGAGGCGGGGATGCCGGCCTCAGTAAACATTGAGCGTGCTTCGCGAAGAAATTCTGGCTCAATCTCAATAGACGTGAGGATCGCCTCGGGTCGGTGACGCAGGAGCGAGAGCCCGCTCACGCCCACGCCGGTGCCGATCTCGCAGATTGCGCGCGCGTTCGTCAGCACGGCCAATGCGGAAAGCTGTGAGGAGACGCCACGGGACACCGGCTCAATACCGAGTTCTAGCGACACACGCCTAGCGTGAACGAGCACGTCAGTATCGTTTGGATACTGCTCCGTGTACTGCCAATTCCGTTCGAGCTTACTCACGAGACCTCCGACTTTCTGTCTTGTTTAGGATAGAGCGAGTCTGAGGTTTTTATCGCTTGGCTCGCCGAGTCGTATTTGGAGGCTTCACTGACTACGATGAAAGCATGGGCGGGCTGACCTTCGATAAGATCCTCATCATTTTGGTGATCGCGATGTTTGTTGTGGGCCCGACCCGTCTGCCGATGTATGCGAAGAAGCTCGGCGAGTTCGTGCGCTCCATTAAGCACATGGCTGACGGGGCGAAGGATCGGCTTAAAGAAGAGATGGGCCCGGAGTACGAAGATGTCGACTGGAAACAGCTCGATCCACGACAGTATGACCCACGACGTATTGTGCGAGATGCGCTCATGGAAGATCAACGCGATGCGAAGCTTGCCGCACGCAGGGAACGTCTTGAAGAAATTGCCGCTGCGAGACGCGAACGACAAGGGGTCACCATGGACGGTTCGCCACAGGTTGTGCGCTACGACGACGAGGCAACGTAAGCGGTCTCGCTACTGCAAGCTCAAGCCGAGCCGTTTGCCCGAGAGACCTCGACCTTGCGCGGCAATCAACTGAGCAATACGAATAATTTCTGACGCCGCTGGGTCATCGGGGCGTGCGAGCACGGCAGGGTGACCGCTGTCACCGCCTTCCCTGAACGTGGGGCTCAAAGGCACACTGCCGAGAAGCGTCACTTCCGGTTGCCCCGCCGCGCTCTCACTCGAGTTCAGGCGGTCCACCACAGCAGCTCCTCCGCCCGATCCAAAGAGTTCGAGCACCGAGCCATCGGGCTGCGCGAACCCAGACATATTCTCGATGACGCCGATGACACGTTGGCCCGTCTGGCGGGCCACGAGGGCGCTGCGCACAGCGACGTCTGCGGCCGCCTCCTGTGGCGTGGTCACCACGAGCACCTCTGCGTGGGGGAGTAACTGTCCCACGCTAATCGCGACGTCTCCTGTGCCCGGGGGGAGATCCAGCAGCAGCACATCAAGATCGCCGAACCACACGTCGCGCAAGAACTGTTCTATAGTGCGATGTAGCATAGGGCCACGCCACGATACTGCAGTGGATCTGGGATCTGCGTCGCCTAAGAACATGCCGATTGAAATCACACGTACGCCGTGTGCCTCCGGAGGAAGAATCATGTCGCCGACTCGTGTGGGCTGCTCGGTAACTCCATCGCTGCTCAACCCAATGATGCCGGGGATCGAGAACCCGAACACATCGGCATCCACGAGCCCCACCTGAAGCCCCTGGCGAGCGAGCGAGACAGCGACGGACGCGGTAAGCGACGATTTCCCAACCCCACCCTTGCCGCTGGTGACCGCGATGACGCGGGTGAGTGAATCTGGCCCAAATTGCACAGGCCGGCCCCTACCGCGCACAATCTCGATAAAGGCCTGACGCTCTGCGGGAGTCATCACATCAACATCGATACGGGCGGAGGTGACGCCTTCGGCCTCGAGCGTGGCCTCAGTGACATTCGCTTCAATGCGTCGCGCTGCCGGGCACCCTGCGATCGTAAGTTTGAGCGTCACCTCAGCGGCACCCGCATCGTCTACACGAATGTGGTCGACCATTCCGAGCTCGGTGACAGGCCGATGAATCTCGGGGTCATTGACCCGCGACAGCGCTTCCCATACCCGCTGCTCAAGCGGGCTGCGCAACGAATCACTCATTGTTCAGCGGGGGAGTCCGTCTGCTCCGGTGATCCATCTTCTTCGCTGAGCTCACCCAGCAATGATTTGAGTTCCTGGCGCAGAAAATCGCGATCAGGGAGATCTTTAATTGCGAGCCTGAGCGCGACGACTTCGCGCGCAAGAAATTCAGTGTCTGCGAGGTTTCGTTCGGCCTGCTTGCGATCCTGCTCGATCTGCACACGATCTCGGTCATCTTGTCGGTTCTGAGCAAGCAGAATCATCGGGGCCGCGTACGAAGCCTGGAGTGACAGAATCAGGGTGAGTGCGGTGAAGCCAAGAGCTGCAGAGTCGAAGCGAAACTCATCTGGACCAGTCGTGTTCCACAGCAGCCAAAGCACACAAAACAGTGTGAGAGCGAGGAGAAACCATGGCGTACCCATGCCTCGGGCGATTCCCTCGGTCCAACGTCCAAACCGTTCGCTGCTGCCGGCTCGTGAATCCTTCAGGTCACGTGCGGTGCGCGCGATGCGTGGTGCGTCGAGGCTGGAACTCCGTTTGAAGAGGTTCATACATCCTCCGCCTCATCGTCTGCATGGCGCCAGTCATCTGGGAGCAGGTGGTCGAGTACATCGTCAATCGTCACGACACCGACCAGATGCTGGTGCGCATCGGTTACTGGGAGCGCAACTAGATCGTAGCTTGCGAGCCGTCTGGCCACTTCGGCGGCACTCGCAGTCACGGGAACTGCCTCGATCTCATCATCAAGGAGTGCAGACACCCGCTCGTGCGGGGGAAAGCGCAGCATTCGTTGGAAGTGGATCATGCCGAGGTACTCGCCACTCGGCGTCTCATATGGAGGGTGGGTGATGTATACCGCCGAGGCCATTGCTGGCGGAATCTCTGCGCGGCGAATCATTGCCAGCGCTTCGGCAACGCTTGACTCTGCGGCCAAGATAATGGGGGACGGGCTCATGAGACCGCCAGCGGTATCGGATTCGTACTCGAGGAGCCGACGCACGTCTTCTGCCTCTTCAGGTTCCATGAGGTCGAGGAGCTCTTCACCTTGCGCGGCGGGCAGCGCAGAAATGAGGTCGGCCGCGTCGTCTGCGTCCATACGGTCGAGCACATCTGCAGTACGCGCGGCCGGAATGAGGGCGAGAATGGACAGCTGGTCAGTCTCATTCATCTCCTCAAGTGCGTCTGCGACTCGGTGATCTGCAAGTTCGTCAAGCACCTTGGTCATGCGGTTCGTCGGTAACTCGAGCAGGGTCTCTGCGAGGTCGGCGGGTTTTAAATCAACGAGTGTCTGCACGAGAAGTTCGGCAGAGTGCGGTTCGTCTGTCGTGCTCGAACGCTGAATTTGATTCCAATTCACCGTGCGCGCGGGCCCTCGGCCAAAGCCCGAGCTGAGCTTGGGGAGCCGAACGAAGAGTTCGGACACCATCCATTCGCCAGCTCGCGTGCGTTCGATTGCCGCGTCCTCAACGGTGACGAGGGTTGCAGAGCCTCCAGGCGTTTCAGGTAAAAGGGATACTCGCATGCCAATCATCTCGGCGATCATGCGAGATTCGCTCTTGCGCTGTTCGAATCGACGAATATTGATCAGTCCCGTGGTGATGACCTGGCCAGAACCAATTGACGTGACTCGGCCGATCGGAACAAATACACGACGTTTGCCGGGTATTTCGACAATGAGCCCAACCACCCGGGGTGCGGCGGCAGCCCGGTAAACGACGAGCACATCTCGAACCTTGCCGATGCGATCGCCGACGGGGTCGAAGACGCCGCGACCCGCAAGGCGGCCAACAAAAACCCTTGAACTGCTCACCCCTCTAAGGTATCGCTCACTGGCCGTCAAAGCCTCACAATTCGCGAATTACAGGAGAAGGATGCCTTTTCAGGGATTGCTTCATGCTCGCTATGGAAGAATCAAGACATGAGCAGCCCCCGGTTTTCTTCCTCGCGTACGCCGATCCCACCCGAGCTTCCAACGGGAGAGGTGATTTCGACCTACGATCGCTACCAAGATGCGAAGCACGCGGTTGACGTGCTAGCGCGCAGCGGTTTTCCAGTGCAGCAGGTCTCGATCCTCGGGAATGACGTGCGCAGTGTCGAACGCGTGACGGGTCGTCTGAGCTACGGACGTGTAGCCTGGATGGGATCGCTCTCCGGTGCATACCTTGGCTTGTTTCTTGGGCTTCTGCTGTTCATTTTTCAGCCTGATAACGCCGGCATCGGAGGTGTGTTTCTCGCCGCTATTGTCATTGGTGCGGGCTTTGGCATGTTGTTTGGGCTGCTCTCATACGCGCTGAATCGAAACCGTCGGGATTTCTCGTCGGTCATGCAGATGGTGGCATCGCGCTATGACCTCGTGACAGAGCCAGAACAGTTGCACGAGGCCAGGCGGATTCTCACCGATGCCGCGACTGGTGAGGCCTCACGTTAGCCCTGGCGCTAGATCCCGCGCGCCTCACGCACCCACTGTTCGACGTCTTCGGCGGTGCGGGGAATCTCAGCTGAGAGGTTCAGACACCCGTCTTCAGTGACGACAATGTCGTCTTCGATGCGTACACCGATGCCGCGGAGCTCCACGGGCACGGTGAGATCATCAGGCTGGAAATAGAGCCCCGGTTCAATTGTGAACACCATGCCGGGTTCAAGGATGCCGTCGAGATAGAGCTCACGCTTCGCTTGCGCACAATCGTGCACGTCGAGACCTAGGTGGTGGCTCGTGCCGTGCACCATGTACCGACGGTGGTATGCCGTGCCGTCTGGCTCAGGAAGCAGGCCCCATTCGCGGGTGTACCGCTCGATGACGCTCATCGCAGCATCGTGCACATCGCCGAACCGGATCCCCGGCTTCACGATCGCCCGTGCGGCGTCAGCTGCGTCGAGCACAGCCTCATACACACGAAGCTGGGGTTCGGTGAACGTTCCCGAGATCGGCACCGTGCGCGTGATGTCGGCGGTGTACAAACTATCGAGCTCCACACCGGCATCGAGCAGTAGAAGGTCACCGTCACGAACCGCGCCATCATTGCGGATCCAGTGGAGGGTGCACGCATGGGCTCCTGCGGCGGCGATCGTCTCGTACCCCACCTCGTTGCCATCGAGCCTGGCACGCTGGTTGAAGACCCCCTCGATCACACGTTCGCCACGTGGGTGCGCGGTAGCCTGACCAAACGCAGCAAACACGTCGGTGAACCCTCGAGCAGTCGCGTCCACCGCAGCCTGGAGCTCTGCAATCTCATATGAGTCTTTGACGAGACGTAGCTCAGATGCGGCGCGCGCAAGCTCAGCGTCATCGAGCGTGAGATCGCCGTCTCCGGCTTGGAAGTCAGCGAGCGGCGCAGTTGTGACGCCGAGTAGGGAGGCCACCTGCGCGAGCGAGGGGCGGGCTCCGATCCAAAATTCGCCGATTTCGGGGTTCGCAAAGAATTCTTCGCTGTCGCGCCCAGCGCGCTCGCGGAAATACAACGTCGACTCGCCACCGGTGTTGATCACAAGAATGGCGCCAGGCTCTGACTCGGCGCCCCAGCCAGTGAGATGCGAGAATGCGCTGTGCGCGCGGAACGGGTAGAACGTATCGTTCGATCGCTGCTTGAGTTGGCCGGCTGCGACGATGAGCCGTGCGCCAGGAAACTGCTCGGCGAGCTTCTCACGGCGCGCGCGCGCGAAGGCCGCCGCAGGTATTTCAGTAGGAAGCGCATCTACGCGTTCAGCCCAGTGCGAAGAAATGTAGTCGAGAAATATCTCAGACTTCGGAGTCGTGCTCCGGTTGCTGTTGTCGATCTCGGCTTCATGGGTTGCAGTCACTTGCTCGGTCATTGCCCTATCCTCCCACCAACTGGCTGAAGGCGGCCAACCAATAGACTGTGGAGATGACTGACAGTGCTGCGGGAGGCCTCTTTGGGTATGACCTACACACACACTCGCTCATTTCCGACGGCACGACACGTCCCGCGGAGATCGCAGCTGAAGCGGCGTCGCTCGGATTGCAAGGGTTTTCGCTCACCGACCATGACACGATCGCAGGGTGGGACGAAGCGCGGGCGGCGGCTCAGACGCACGGGATCGATTTTCTGCCTGGAATTGAGGTGACTACGAGGCATGGCTGGAAGTCACGCCACCTGCTCGGCTACGGGATTGACCCGAATGCCGAGGAACTCTTTGCAGGGCTCGCCGACGTGCGTGATGCCAGGTTCACGCGGGCGCGACACATGGTGGATCTTCTTGCAGCTGACTATGACATCACTTGGGACGTGGTGATGGGCGAGTCAGAGACGATCGCTGTCGGCCGCCCACATATCGCTGATGCACTTGTCGCAGCGGGGTACTTTGTAGATCGCAGCCAAGTGTTTGCAGAGATTTTACATCCGAGAGCGCCGTACTACGTGCCGACGTACGCGATTGAAACCCCTGAGGCTATCGCGCTCGTGCGGGCGGCAGGAGGCGTGCCCGTACTCGCTCACCCGGCGGCGAGCCGTCAACGGAACCCAGTGCTGCCAGAAACCATACGTGAGCTGACGAATGCGGGGCTCTGGGGAATTGAGCTTGAGCATCCCGAAAACCGGGAGGACTGGCTCCCTCCGCTTCGCGCAGTTGCCGCAGAATTGGGTCTAGAAGTGACGGCAGCGAGCGATTACCACGGAGCCGGGAAATCAAATCGGCTGGGGGAGCGCCGCTCTGCCCCGGAACTTATTGCGCGCATCCGTGAACAAGTAGCGACACCCTACTAACGCCTACGGGCTGGGTGCTGCGCGAATATCATCACGCAGCACCCAGCCCGTAGGTGGGGAGAGAAGCTTTAGTTTTCGGACGCCGTAGGTGCAGCTGACGATTCCGTTGCAGCGCTCGACCCACCGGTGCGACGACGCCTACGACGCCTGCGGGGTGCGGTCTCTTCGCCTGAGCCTGCTTCGCCGGGAAGGGGGGCGCCAGGTTCGCCCTTACCTTCGAGATCATGTCCGTGCTGTTCGTGGCCGTGGGTCTCTCCGCGCCCGCCGCCGCGAGGGTTTGTGTCGCGCGTACCACGACGATTACGGGGATGGTCGCCGTCACGTGATCCACCTGAGCTACCTGACTTGCGCTGCGATCCACGTTCGCCCCGCGGTGCGGTCTCCTTGACCGGGGTCGCCTTCAGGCGGCCTTTCGAGCCCTCAGGAATGTTCAGCTCAGTGAAGAGGTGTGGTGATGAGGAGTAGGTCTCGACGGGTTCGGGTACTCCGAACTCGAGTGCCTTGTTGATGAGCGCCCACTTGTGCATATCGGCCCAGTCAACAAACGTCACAGCGATGCCAGTGCGACCCGCGCGGCCCGTGCGACCGACGCGGTGCAGGTAGGTCTTGTCGTCGTCAGGAACAGTGTGGTTGATGACATGAGTGACGTCGTCAACATCGATGCCGCGTGCAGCAACATCCGTCGCAATAAGCACGTCCCGCTTGCCGGCTTTGAACGAGGCCATTGCGCGCTCGCGCTGATCTTGGCCAAGATCGCCGTGCACAGCGACTGCGTTGAAGCCGCGATCGGTGAGCTCTTCGTGCAGCTTTGCCGCCGCGCGTTTGGTGCGCATGAAGATTACGGTCTTCCCACGACCCTCAGCCTGCAGAATGCGGCCGATGACTTCATCCTTGTCGAGCGAGTGCGCCCGGTAGACAAGGTGCTCAATGTTTGCCTGCATCGCGCCCTCGTCAGGATCGGTGGCGCGAATGTGAATCGGCTTCGACATGAAGCGGCGGGCGAGCGACACGATCGTGCCCGGCATGGTTGCCGAGAACAGCATCGTGTGACGTGTTGCGGGTGTCTTTGCGAAAAGCTTCTCGATGTCTGCGAGGAATCCGAGATCCAACATTTTGTCGGCCTCGTCGAGTACCATCTCGCGCACATTCCCAAGGTTAAGCACGCGCTGACTCGCGAGATCGAGGAGACGGCCAGGAGTACCCACGATAATCTGTGCGCCCGCCTTCAGCTGATCAATCTGCCCCTCATACGCCTTACCGCCGTAAATCGGTACGACGGTTGCGGCGCGATTCTTAGCTGCAATGACGAGGTCTTCAAATACCTGAACCGCGAGCTCACGGGTAGGTACAACGACGAGTGCCTGGACACCCGGCTCCGGGTCCGCACCAATGCGCTGCAAAAGGGGCAAGCCGAACCCAAAGGTCTTGCCGGTGCCGGTCTTCGCCTGCCCAATGATGTCTTGGCCGGTGAGCGCGAGAGGGATGGTCTGTTCCTGGATGGGGAAAGCATCGACGATGCCCTCTCCAGCAAGAGCGTCAACCATGTCTTGCTCGACACCCAGTTCAAGGAAAGTGGTCACGTTGCGTCCTGTTCTGTTCGATTGTGCATTGCTACGCGTCCATCGGTCAGGGCGCAGCTGTCGCAGCTCCAACGGCGGCGACGAAATACATACGTGCGCTGCAAGTCTATTCGAGCGGGTGAAAAAGCTCGGTATTCCCGCAGTATTCCTACGAGGTGGGCTCGCGACGGTAAGCTAACAGAGTGTTTGAGTGGATCAGAGGGCTGCGTAAAAAGCAGACGCCCTCACACAGATTGCAGGCTCGCGATGAGGAGATCGACGCAGAGCGCGTAGATCTGTCTGAATTTGCGCCTGGGATCATGCCATTCCTCGGGCTTACTGCCTATCTGCAATTGGAGCTCTACGAAGCAGCAACCCGTGGGGTCTCGGGCGCCGCCACGCTCGAAGCGAAAGAAACACTTGCTCGCGTCGCCGGTGAAACACTCGCGAAGCACCAAAAGTTTGCAGATGAGATTCGTCGCCGTGGCGAAGAACCGCACCTCGTGATGCAGCCATATGCGAGAGTGATCGACGACTATGTCGAGCGCATCGATGCCGAGGATTGGCACCAGCACGTACTGTCGCTCTACCTTGTGGGCGGCCTGTTCGACGGATTCTTTTCGAGCTTGGCTATCGGGCTCAAAGATTCGTACCGTAGCGAGATTATCAAGGTGTTGAGCGGTGGCGAGGGCCGTGAAGCACTCCGGGAGCTGCTTGAGCAGGCGCTTGAAGCAGACCCGAAGCTTTCTGGGTGGCTTGCGCTCTGGGGGAGACGACTCGTTGGTGACACGCTGCTCGTGTCGCGCGCGGTACTCGGACTCAGCGAGAAGCGCGAGTTTGTCGAAAGTGAAGTTGAGCCCGTATTCACCGAGCTCATCGCAGACCACATTCGTCGCATGGATGGGCTCGGCCTCACTGCGTAGGCAGGCCAAACGTGATTGAGACAATTGCTCAGGCACCTCCGTTTTGTCGGTACTTCGATTCCGGTGTGTGTCGATCATGCACCTTCATTGAGACTCCCATTGCGGAGCAATTGCAACAGAAACAGCAGCGCTGCGTCGAACTGTTGCCTCAAGTGCCAGCTGACGCATGGTTGCCGGCAGTATTCGGCGGAGTAACTCGGTTCCGAAACCGCGCGAAGCTCGCTGTCGGTGGGACGCGAGGGGCAGTGACGCTCGGGATCCTCGATCGCGGTGGTGCAGGTGTGGACCTCACCGAATGCCTGATTCATGAAGATGGCATTCAAGCCGTCATTCCGGTGCTCGCGGGGCTGCTCAACGAGTCGGAACTCGAGCCGTACTCGGTACCGAAGCGCGCGGGTGAACTGAAGTATGTGCACGTCACCATCAACCCATCGGGTGAATTGATGGTGCGCTTTGTGGTGCGATCAGAGCACGGGTTACGCGTGCTGCGTCGAATGAGCAGCTTGATTCAAGCTTTGCTACCGAACGCGGTAGTCATCACCGTGAATATCTTGCCTGAGCACAAGGCTGTGCTCGAAGGCGAGCGCGAGGAGGTGCTCGTCGGGGGAGCGCTCGAAATGGTGCTTGCGGGCACATCTCGTGAGGTGACGCTGTATCTGCGTCCGCAAAGCTTCTTCCAGACAAACACTCAGGTGGCGCTTGCCTTGTACGAACAGGCAGCTTCGTGGGTGAACCTGGTGGATCCCGCATCACTCTGGGATCTCTACTGCGGGGTTGGCGGGTTCGCGCTCTTTGCGGCGACGGCCTCGTCTGACAGCGCCCCACAGTCAGCCAATATTCTCAAACGCGACGTACTGGGTGTGGAACTCAGCGAACAGGCGATCCGCTCGGCCGAGCGCAGTGCCCACGAGGCGCAGATCCCGGCAAAGTTTTACGCGGCAGATGCGACAGCGTTCGCGCTCGCCGCATTGCCTGCGGATCTTCCGGAGTTCATTGTGGTGAACCCGCCCAGACGCGGAATTGGGCAGGAACTCGCCGAGTGGATCGAGCGTTCTTCAATCAGGCACGTCCTCTACTCAAGCTGTAACCCGGAAAGCCTCGCCCGTGACCTTGCGCGAATGCCGTCGCTCGACGTAAAAGAAGCACGACTCTTCGATATGTTCCCGCATACGGGGCACCTCGAAGTCGCCGTGCTTCTTGAACGTTCTGGGCGTGAGTGAACCCGCCTAGTTCACGAACCCCACCCTGCGAGCGACATCGCTGCCGATTTCGACGTAGGTGATCGCAGTGCGGTTCACCAGGAACTCGCGCCCCTTGCTATCCTTCAGCGCGACGATGCCTTCTGAATCAGCCTGGATGAGCTCGCGGATCTCTTCTGCTGATGCATCGGTCTCGAACGAAAGCTCGCGCGCCGACTGGGTAATACCGATCCGTACTTCCACAACTGCCTCCTGCTGATTGGCGTTCACTATTTCTCAAGTGTATGACTGTCTTCGAGTGTATGGCTGCTGACGGCGAACCATCACTGAATCGGGTGCTCGTTCGCCGTCAGCGCATCACTTTATGTCCCTTACACGGTGTGTTCCGTGCCGAGAATAAGGGTCAAGAGACAGGCACGAGTGTGAGCGTGTCTTTGGCTGCAGCCGTGACCATGTCAGATGTGAAGTTCCAGGTGTATTGCTCACCCTTCGCCCACCCGGCAGTCTGGTCGGTATAGTGCGGGTGGAACGCATGCCCGCTTTGGCCGGTGAGGTTCTGCCACGTCGATGCGTCCCAATCAGATACATCAATCACCATCCGCATTGAGGGAACAGTGGTGGTCGCGTACCCGCTGCCGAGCGCCCAACCGGTTGCGTTCACGACACCCGGGCCGCCGGCAGCCTCGTAGGGTCCGCGGTTGAAGAGCACCTCAATCGGTGTGATGCCACTCGTACCAAACGTTTCATGGGTCAGGGTGAGCGCGTGGAGCTCACCCCAGTTCCACTTGGAAGGATCGCTGCCCTGGATCTCAATGATCTCCGAAACCGCTTCGCGAGCCGCCTGGGTGAGTAGTTCCTGCTTCGATGCGTACCCTCCCGCCGTCCACCAGGCGGAATCCGTGTCTGCGAGTTGCAGCTCAAACACGCGGGCAAAACGCGACTGGTCATCGCGGTCAACGGTGCCATCATGGCCTGCGACAAGATCGGCGGTCACGTGCTCCCACAATACGTTTGCAAACGCCGCGGCGGGGGAATCGATTGCATTCTGTCCATCCCAATCTGCAAGTAGAGCGAGCGCCTCCTGGATCTGCGGATCATCAACCGTCATGTCGGCATACGCCTGCTGCAGCGATTTTGCCGCCGGCATCTGGTTATCCATTTGTATGTCAGCGAGATCCGCTGCATCGAAGGGCCCCTGAGCGATTTTCTCTTCGATAAGCTCCGTGATGCGGGCCGCACGATACCCATAATCCCAATCTCGACTCAGGAAATGGGGGTAGTCGTCATTCACGATTGCATTATTTGCGGTGACGATGTAGCCGGATTCGGGGTTATAGCTCCATGGCTGCTCTTCGAATGGCACGAAGCCTTTCCAGTCATACTCGCTGCTCCAGCCTGGGGTGGGTAGATACCCCTGTTGTCCGGACGCACGGATGGGAAGCTTCCCGGGCGCCTGGTATCCGATGTTCCCTTCTGGATCCGCATAGATGAGGTTCTGTGCTGGCACATCAAAGTAGCTTGCGGCCTCACGGAAGTCGGCAAAATCAGTTGCGGTGTTCAACCGGAAGATGGCCTCTGCGGCGCTGCCCACATCCAGGGCAGTCCACCGCAGGGACACGGCAGTCTCATTCATGGGAACGTCGTCGGGCACGGTCGTTGTGACTGGAGCCTCAGCAATCGCAGTGAAATCGTCGGTGAGCCCAGAGACGACCGGGCCATGTGCGGTCTCGCGTACGATGATCTCGACGTCGTCGCCACCGGCGACCTTGATGATTTCCGTTCGCGTGGTCATGTCGCGCCACTCACCGTCGTACCAGTATGAGTCGCCGTCGATGCTCTCGATGAAGAGATCTGCAACGTCGGTAGTGAGGTTGGTGAAACCCCAAGCCATGTCTTGGTTGTGCCCGATGACGATCCCTGGGAGCCCAGAGAAACTGAATCCTGCGACGTCGAAGGGGCACTCATCAGAGACCGTCGAACATCGAAGTTGCAATTGTGTCCATACCGACGGGAGCGCGGCTCCCAGATGTGGATCGTTAGCGAGCAGCGGTTTGCCAGTCGTAGTGTATTCGCCTGAGATTACCCATGAGTTTGACCCGACGCCCTCGCCTTGATTCGTGATGAGGTCATCGACGGCGTTGAGAATGCCGTCATCCGTCGTGTGAATTGCGGCACCCAATCGGTCCGCCAAGGTTGCGGCTCCGGTATCAATCTTCTGGGTTGCTGTGACACCTGTGCCCGCGGGGTCATCAGCAAGGATCACCGGATGCTCATCAAATGGATAACCGGGATAGAGGTCTGTGAGTTGATCCTCAGTTAAGAACGTTGATTGCAACGCTCTTGAAGTTTCATCTTCAATATTCGTGCGCAGATCCCACGCCATCGCCTTGAGCCAGGCGACTGAATCGGCGGGCACCCAGGGGTCGGGCTTGTACTCAGCGTTCTGTAGACCAAGTACCGCGTATTCGAGTGAGAGATCAGCCCCCTGGTGCTCAGAAAGATACGCGTTCACGCCGTCGGCATACGCCTCATAGTATCCGCGGGTCTCCGGATCAAGCTGCTCAACTTCCTGCTCGGCGACCCGATGCCAGCCGAGCGTGCGAAGAAATGTGTCGGTTCCCAGCTGCGACTCACCGAAGAGTTCAGACAATCTGGCGCTCGTGAGATGACGTCGGAAATCCATTTCCCAAAATCGGTCTTGGGCGTGGACGTACCCTTGAGCGAAGAACAAGTCGCTCGAAGTATCTGCAGTGATCGTCGGAATACCATGGGAGTCTCGCTGCACGGTCACACCTTGGTTAAGACCCTCGACGCTGATCGTGCCACTCACAGTGGGAAACGAACGCTGCACAGTCCACACGCCCAAGCCAGCAGCTACTAGTGCGATCACCACGATACTTGCGAGGATCCACCCGAGGACGCGGAGGCCGCGGTGTCGGCGTCGCAGGGTTTTGTGCGCAGCATTCGTTGGTGCGACTGACTGGGTCATGCTTCCTCCACTCTGAGGGGTGTGTAAGCGCGGTGCGGGTTGGCACAGTACTGCCACCGGAAGTATGGCATGTCAGCGTGCGGACCGGAATGTCGGGCGTCGTCACTAGGCTGAAACCATGATGACTTTCGATGCGGCTCAGGCGCGCGTGCTTGACCTCTGCGCCACGCAGCATGCGCGAGTGTTGGGGGCGCCTGGCACGGGGAAGACCGCGCTGCTCGTGGAGAGTTTTGCGAGGGCCTCACGCCTCGAAGGTTGGAACACGGGTGACGTGCTTGTGCTCGCCTCGAATCGGCTTGTTGCGTCACAGTTGCGCGGCAAAGTTGAGCGTCGAGTTGCGCAGGCAATGGGCGGCACGCCTGTGCGCACGGCATCGTCTTTCGCGTTCTCCTTACTCACCCGCCATGCGGCACTTGCAGGAGACCAACCACCGCGACTACTTACCGGAACCGTGCATGATGAAGCGATTGCAGAGGTGGTGCGTGCTCGGCTCGTGGGCACAGCATCCGAAGGCTCTACTGAGGGTTCGCAAAGAGGGCCCCTCGCGCCAGAGATTCTCGAGAGCGCCGCCTTCCGAGCCGAACTTCGTGAGCTCGCGCGGGTACTCGACGATTTCGGTCTTGAGCCGCTCGAACTGCGGGCGATGCTGAAGACACAGCACACCGCACCGAACGCTGAAGCATTTAGCGCTGGCCCAGATTCGATGCTGCAGGAACGTTGGATCGATGGGCTTTCGTTGCTTGCGCAAACGTCAGACATGCTGCGATCCACGAGACCTGATGAGCTGAGCGCAAGCGGCATGATTCGTCGCGCCGCAGAGCTGGTGCGTAACGGCACAGCCACGGCGCCACGGTTGCTGCTCGTTGATGATGCGCAGGAGCTTGGAGAGGGGCAACTGGCGCTTCTTGCTGCGTGCGCAAATGAGGGAAGTGCTATCTGGGTGTTTGGCGATCCAGATATTTCGACGGGGGCATTCCAAGGGGAGCGCACCCGGGTGCTCGCAGGGCTCACCGCTGAACTGGGCCGACGCGGATGGGCTCCACCGAAGTCTGCCGCGAATCAAACTCAGCAAGAGCAGTTTGTGATGCTCGACACGGTGTACCGGCACGGCCCGGTGATTCGTGGACTCATACACGAACTCACCGAACGTATTGGTGCGATGGGCGGAGGTCTGCATCGCGCAGCAACAAGCTTTGAAGCGGAAGATACTCCAAGAGAACAGGAACATGTCCAGTTCGCGCGCGTCACCTCACCTTCGGAACAGGTAGGTGTGATTGCGCATCGGATGCGTGCGCGAAAACTTGGGCTCGGGGCACCTTCGCATCAGCTACCGTGGAACGAGATGGCGGTGGTATGCCGTTCGCGTGCAGAAGCAACACGCATCACCAGGCTACTCGTCGCACATCAGGTTCCGGCTGGCATTGCGGCCGGAGGGCTTGTGTTGCGTGAACATCAGATTGTGCGCGAACTCATCGTCTTATTGCAGCACGCAATCGGAGCTTCACCTATTGACGCGCATGGCGTGCTGAAGCTCGTTGGCGGCGTTATCGGCGGTCTCGACGCCGTTGCAGTGCGACGACTTCGGGGCACGCTGCTGCTTGAAGAACGGAGGCGGGCTCTTGATGAGGAGCGCGTGGCGATGTCGATCGACGAGCTAATCTTTGAGTCGTTTAACTTCCCTGGCCCTGAACCGGTGATCGACAGTGCAGGCGGGCGCGCGATCCGCAAACTCGGGCGGATGGCAGCGGAGGGTACGCGCACCTTCGAAGCGGGAGGTACGCCGCGTGAGGTGCTCTGGGCATTATGGGATCAGGCGAAGCTGGCCGACCGGCTGCAACAGGAAGCAATAGCAGGCAGAGGAGCGAAAGCAGACGACGCGAATCGTTCGCTTGACGCGGTGCTCGGTCTCTTCTTTGCGTTGCAACGACACGAAGAACAAGATAGCCCGCAGGCAATCGAAGATCTACTTGAAGACATCCTGGTGAGCTCCGTCCCTGAAGATTCACTCGCTCAGCAAAGCAACCGCGCAGCAGTTACTGTCACGACCCCGCAGGGCATGGTGGGACGGGAGTTCGCACTCGTTGCCGTCTTGGGAGTGCAGGAGGGGGTTTGGCCCAACCTTCGGGCCCGCGGATCGCTGCTGGGCACGGTGGCGCTCGAGCGGTGGTTGGGCGGGGGCGAAGCGCGGCTTGCATCGAGGCGAGAAACCGTTCACGATGAGCTGCGCCTCTTCACGCAGGCATGTGCGCGTGCGCGAGAAGAGCTGCTTGTTGTCGCAATCAAAGACGATGAACACCACCCGAGCCCTTTTTTCGGGTTTGGGCGCGCGTTTGAGATATCAAATCTTCCCCACTCAAGACTCACCCTCAGAGGGGTGACGGCGGCATCGCGCAAACAACTTGTGCTCGATCCGAAAGATGCGCGCGCAGTGCGCGCACTCGGAGATCTCGCCGAGGCGCGGGTGCCCGGATCCCACCCAGACGACTGGTACGGCACACGACCGCCCTCGAGCACCACCGCACTATTTGCGCCGCGTGACGGGGAAGAAGCTCGCCGCATTCCCGTGAGTCCATCGCAGCTCGAGCGCGCGGAGGATTGTGCGCTCGATTGGGTCATCGGCTCACTCGGTGGCGGTTCTGGCAGCGTGCAGGCGAGCCTCGGCACGCTCGTACACCACGCACTAGAAACCGCAACGAGTGCAGACCCAGATGCGCTGCTTGCTGCCATCACTGCGGAATGGAAGAAGCTTCCATTCGACGCAGAATGGGAATCTGAACGCTCGAAGCTTCTGGCGACGCGTATGGCAGCGGGCCTCTCAGAGTACCTCCGAGAGTTCATCGCCTCCGATCGAGAACTACTTGACCGCGAATCTAAGTTCAGCCTCGACATCGGCCGGGCGGAACTGCGCGGAGTCGCAGATCGCCTCGAACTGCGAAGGACGCCAGAAGGTGTGGAAGTCACCGTGGTCGACCTCAAGACCGGCCGCACAGCCGCCTCGCAGCCTGCCGCAGAAGACCATGTACAGCTCCAGGCATATCAACTCGGGCTCTCACGTGGTGCATTTGACATTGCCGCATCCCAGCTTGATCCCGAAACCCTACACACATCGGCAAAGCTGCTGTATGTGCATCCCGACGCTACCCGCGGCAAGCCCTATGCTGAGCGGGCCCAGACGGAGCTCACTGCTGACACTCAGCAATCGCTTATCCAGCGGGTCACGGACATTGCACAGGTGATGGCAAGCGGTGAGTTTACCGCTCGAATCGAGCACCATTGCTCCGATCCACACGCCCCGGGTAACTGCCGCCTCCATATTGTTCAGGCGGTGAGCCACGCATGAATGAAGTTCACCCCCAACACACAGCACCCGTGTTCTCTGCCTCGCGCATCGCCGAAATTCTCACTCGGCCGGGAAAAGACCCGCTGAGCCCAACGCCAGAACAGCGTGCGGTCATCGAACATCCACTTACGGGAAGCGCACTCGTCATTGCGGGGGCGGGTAGCGGCAAAACAGAGACCATGGCGAATCGAGTTGTGTGGCTCATTGCGAACGGGGTCTTAGATCCTGAACAAGTGCTGGGTCTCACCTTTACGCGAAAGGCTGCGGGGGAGCTACGCGAACGCATCGTGGGAAGCCTGACGCTGTTCTCTGAGCGACTCAACGACCTCGCTGAACGCACGCAGTTGAGTGAGGCAGAAGCCGCACGCGCCATTGCATTGCATGAGCGCTTGGCTGACGGGCTTGAACTGCCTGAGGTAAGCACCTATAACGCGTTCGCAGCGGGAGTGCTACAAGAGTTCGGAATCGCTGCGGGTCTCGCACCTGGAGCAGTCGTCATCGACGAGGCGATGGCGTGGCGAGTTGCGCGCGAGACGCTGTATGCGAGCGACGACCCTGAACTGGTGACAAGCGATATCACTACCTCCGCGCTCATTCGGCACATGATTGATATGGACCGAATGGTCGCAGACCACCTCACGAGCTTTAACCGGGTGGACCAGGTGATCGAGGAGTTTCGAGGCGTGCTTCGCCTTCCTTACAACGAGAAGGAAAACCCAGAGCAGCCGAGTGGGAAGGTATATGCACCGGTACGTGACGCGGTGAACGCCCTCGCAGAGACCCCGCTCATCACGCGGCTTGCGCGTGCCTACGCGGCAGAGAAGCAACGGAGGGGGCTCATTGACTTTTCCGACCAGCTGTCGCTTGCTACCCAGACCCTTGAAGTCGCCCCCGATGCACTCCTGACGCTTCGCTCGCGGTACCGAGCCGTGCTGCTCGACGAGGTGCAAGACACGTCGGTTGGTCAGACTCGCCTGCTTTCGAGCATTTTCGCCGGCATGCCAGTGATGGCAGTTGGCGACCCACACCAGTCGATCTACGCGTGGCGCGGAGCCTCGGCCGAAGGCCTGCTCTCGTTCCACGCAGACTTTCGTGAGCCACGCACGCGTACCCAGAACGTACACGCCATGGGCGCCCGCAAAGAGTCTTCGCAGGAGGGAACAACGCTCACTCTCTCAGTGAGCTGGCGTAACCCCACTGAAGTATTGCGGGCGGCCAACTTGGTCTCTGAGGAGCTTCGAGCGAACTCAGCGATCGCGGTTCCTGAGCTGTTGCCCAAACCGGGCGCAGGGGTGGGCAGAGTCGACTCGTGCTTCCCTGAAACCGTGCATGAAGAGCGCGCTCAGGTCGCTGACTGGATGGCGCGTGCGCGGGAGGCGTACCCGGCCCCTGAAGGTGAGCTCCCGACGGCCGCGGTGATTTTTCGCAAACGCAGCGCCATGCCCGCATTCTCTGCAGCGCTGACCGAGGCAGGCGTATCCAACCGCATTGTCGGGCTCGGAGGGCTGCTAAGTACCCCCGAGGTGACTGACATTGTGAGTGTACTTCGCTGCCTTTGGTACGCAGATGCCGGAGGCGAGCTCATTCGCATCCTCGCGGGCCCTCGATTCGCCATTGGGGTTGCCGACCTTGCCGGCCTCCGAGACGCGGCGAGATGGTTTGCGCAGCGGGACGTCGCGCAACAGCAGCTTGACGAGAAAGTTCGCGTCGCGGACAGTGTGCTTCCCGATCCGGATCGTCAGTTCACCCTTATCGACGTGCTTGATGCGATCGCGAGTATGCGAGATCTGACGCACCGCGCGCTCCGAGACATCAGCCTGGTGGGGCGAGAACGCATGCGTGAAGCCGGACTCATGTTGCGGGCGTTGCGTCGCGGAATTGGAGGAAATCTCTCCGATCTCATTGGGGACATTGTGCACGCGCTGCGCCTCGATATCGAACTGGAGGCGAATGAAGCACGCACCAGAGAAGGTGATGTTGGTGCTCTCGCCAACATTGAATCCTTCACCGATCTGGCTGAAGGGTTCTTGGCGATTGATACGCACGGGACGCTCGCATCGCTGTTGGAATGGATAGAACGCGCGATTGAGGACGATGACGCGCCTGAACAAGTGCCCGCGCCGATGCCCGGCACTGTGCAACTCATAACCGCTCACGGCGCGAAAGGCCTGCAGTGGGACATTGTTGCTATACCTCGGCTGGTCAACGACGAGTTTCCAGGGAAGCCCCAGAGCGGTGCGGGGTGGCTTCGCACCGGTCAGCTTCCTGACGAACTACGCGGCGACCGAAATGCGAGGCCAGAACTCAACTGGCGAATAGCCACAACCCAAAAAGAGCTTCGCGATCGCATCAGTGAATACCGCGAAGCTCTGAAGCAACGGCATGCGGAAGAAGAACGACGTCTCGCATACGTCGCAGTAACGCGCTCTGCCGGGTGGTTGCTGCTGAGCGGATCATTCTGGGGCGGGCAAAAGCAGCCACGAGTTCCCTCGGTCTATCTGCAAGAGCTACAGGGTGACTCGAATCCGGTCATTGCAGCTCTTCCGTCAGAAAGTGCACATGAAGAAGACCCGAGCGAGGGGGTTGAACTCACCGTACTCTGGCCGCTGGATCCGCTTGGGCGTCGGAGGCCCGCGGTCGCACACGCTGCTGCTGCCGTGCGAGACGAACTCGAGCGCAGGTTTGCCCAGGAGCAACGTGAACCAGGCGACAACGAAATCATCCAATTGTTACTTGCCGAGCGTGACGCGCTGAATACTACGGCAGAAACCCCCGGGGGAGTCCTCGATGCCGATCTTCCCGAGCGAGTGACTGCATCAACATTCCACGAATTTATTGAGAACCCTGCTCTCGCGGAACAGCGCAGGCTACGCCCGATCCCGCAGCGACCGTACCGCAAAACTCGAGTCGGCAACCGTTTCCACGAGTGGGTTGAGCGGCGCTCCTCGACTCGGGGCGGAACCGCGGCGATGCTTTCGGGCATCGACCCGGAGGAATGGAGCCTGAGCCGCGGCGAGTTCGAGGCAGAGAGAGAACTGCAACCGCTTATCGAAGCGTTTGAACGATCACGCTGGGCACAATTGCAGCCGATAGCGGTTGAACTCGAGGTCACACTGCCGTTTGCCGGGCGCACCCTCGTCTGCAAACTCGATGCGGTGTACCGGGTCAGCACAGGTGATGGCACTGACCGTTACGAGGTTGTGGATTGGAAATCTGGTCGTGCGCCTGCAACTGCGGCGGAGCGCCACAGCAGGTTCTTCCAGCTTGATCTGTACCGCCATGCGTACGCGCAGTGGGCTGGGGTGGCCCCTGAACTCATTGATGTTTCGCTCTTCTACGTTGCTGAAGAGCAAGAAATTCGTGGTGAAACAGTGCGGAGCCTCACCGAATTGGAAGCCATTTGGTTCGCCGCTGCTGACAGGCTCACCACTGAGTAGCCGAAGGGAAGACTACCTCTTCGGCTGTGGCAGATCGCTCTCATCGATCGGCTGAGTGAGCTGCTCATCTCCGTCGCCGCTGTCCTCTTGCGGCTCCGGTGCGTCTTCGGGTTTTGGAAGCGGTTCTATGAAGTCAGTGTCGACCCCAAACATGCGATCCTCATCGAGCGCCTCATAGCTTGCGGTTTCAGAGAGCCGGTCGACGACCTCTGGAGTCTGATCAAGCAGGTCGAGCGCTTCAGCCTCACCAAATTGTTGCTGCTCGTCATCGGAGGAATCCAAAATGCTCAGGCGATCCACCAACTGATCGAGCATGCCCACCGCATCATCAACGATGCGTCGATCGTGTGTATCGACGCCGTGCAACAGCCAACGTGCGATCTCAAGCTCGTGGTAGAGCTTGGCCCGACTGCGAAATGCTCTCGAATCGGCGACATTGCTCTGCGAAAAATAGCGCGAGAGCACCGCCTCAAACACACTGTCACCCGCTTCATGTAACCACGCAAAATCGCTCGCGGGGTCGCCAACTGAGAGCCCGGACCAGTCGAGTACCCCGACTACGGTGTCATCCTCGACGAGGATCGTATCGCCGGAAAGTGTGCCGTGCACAACGCTTGGTGCGAAATCCCATACCTCTGCGGCCTCTAATACCTCAGTCCATCGATGGAGCACAGTTTCAGGCAGGTTCCTGGTCGTTGCTGCGCGATCCACCACTCTGGTGACCGAAAGCCGTTGATCTTGGGCACTTCGAATCGGCAACCCACCATGCTGTGCGATTCCCAGAGGGAGCTCGTGAATTGCTGCGAGCGATTGTGCGATCGAATCGATGAGCAGCGCATCGTCTTGCAGCTCACTCACGTCGAAATGAAACCCTGGGATGAACGTGGTGGCGACTGCGCGAGTTTCACCCGCCCGAGTGATGCCAAGCACACTCGGCGCATCAAAGGGAAGTTCACTTCGAGCGCCATCGCTCAAAGCTGAAATGCCAAGCACCGAAGCTGACTGCATGGTCTCTGCCTGCTGGTTTCTCGGAACACTGATGATGACCTCATCATTCTCAGTTGTGAGAATAGCTGCCGAGTAGCCGTCACCAGCCTGGGGGTGAGGGCGGACCGCGACCGCATTCAAACCAGGCACAGCTGAGGTTGCGAGTGCGGCTAGGGTAAGTGGAAGGGTGGCCATGCCATTAGGGTAGGCAGACACGGGGTGTCCCGCACTACGCCACGCGCACCTGCCCGGAGTCTGTGAATTTTCCGTGTCTCACTTCCGGCGAATCTGAGAGGATCAAAGCATGGGCGTTGAACAGATTCCTCTAACTGGCAGTTGGATCGATCGAGACGTACCCACCCGAGGTTCTAACAAAGCGCTCTTAGCCGCGTGGAGCGACTCGGATGCGACGGTGCTGCGCTTGCGCGGTGTGAATATACCGGTCGTGCAATCCAAGCTGTCCCCGAATCTTGCACTTATCCCCACAGCGTCTGTTGATGCAAAGCCACACGAACGGCTATATCTTGGGCGTCGCGACGGTGCGCCCGTGTTTGCGGTATTGATTCCAAGCGACGATCTCAGAGAAGAAGGAGTTGCTGAGGAATCGATATCGTGGGTGCATCCGTTTGAAGTTGCGCTCAGGCTCACACCCGCGGAACGAGAGCTGCTGGTCTTGGCCAATGCATTGATCCGCTGGCACGAAAATGCTGCGTTCTCAAGCCGGGACGGCTCACCAACCGAGGTTGCCGACGGCGGATGGTCGCGCATTGATTCGCATGGGAGCGAATTGTTTCCGCGCACCGACCCCGCTGTGATCGTGCTCATCGAACATGAGGATCGTGTGCTGCTCGGATCAAACACCTTGTGGGAGAGCGGCAGGTTCTCGCTGCTTGCGGGGTTCGTTGAAGCAGGCGAGTCACTCGAGCAGGCAGTAGCCCGGGAGATATTGGAAGAGTCAGGCGTGCGATTGGGGGATATGCGGTATGTGGGATCCCAACCATGGCCCTTTCCTCGCTCACTCATGCTCGGCTTTCGTGCGCAACTCGCCGGTGATCAGGACCCTGAGTCTCTCGTTGCCGACGCTGAGGAGATCTCCGAATTGCGGTGGTTTACTCGCGAGGAACTCGCTGATCCACCCGCAGGGATTCGGTTACCGAACTCACTCTCGATTGCTGGATGGATGATTGATACCTGGGTCGCGGAAGGTTCGCGGTGAGCGTGGGTACACAATGAACGCTGATGCCTCGGCGATTCTTGATGCACTCGACCCAGACCAGCGTGAGATAGCTGAAGCGTTAAGGGGGCCGGTGTCGGTGCTCGCAGGTGCTGGAACTGGAAAGACGAGAGCCATCACTCACCGGATCGCACACGGCGTTCGCAGCGGTGTATACGACCCTGAGCGAGTGCTCGCCGTGACTTTCACGCGCAAGGCAGCGGGGGAGCTGCAAGGAAGACTGCGCGATCTTGGCGCGGAAGGCGTTCGGGCGCACACATTTCACGGAGCAGCTCTTGCGCAGCTCAGCCACTTCTGGCCGCAGTTCGTTGGGGGAGATGCCCCCAAGCTGCTGCCCGGTAAGGTAGCCGCGATCTCGCAAACCATCGAATCTCTCGGGCTTCGATTCGGCGCAGAAACGCTGCGTGACCTTGCGTCCGAGATCGAATGGCGAAAAGTTTCGATGCTCACCATTGAGGACTACGCAGATCGTATCGAGGGGCGCCCAAAGCTCGTGGGCATGGACGCAGACAAGCTCGTAGCGATCCATCGGGGGTATCAGAAGGTACTTGAAGATCGGCGTCAGATCGATTTCGAAGATGTGCTTGTGCTGCTCTCAGGCATGCTCGAAGTTGAACCGCGCGCCTCGTTGCAAGTTCGGGAACGGTATCGGTTCTTCACGGTGGACGAATTCCAGGACGTTTCACCGTTGCAACATCATCTGCTCACGCTATGGCTTGGCGCACGTGACGATCTGTGTGTGGTGGGGGATGCGAGTCAGACGATCTATTCGTTCGCCGGTGCTGCGAGTAAGTTCCTTCTCGGATTCGGCGGCGAGTACCCAAATGCGCGCGAGTTTCGGTTGGAACGCAATTATCGATCGGTGCAGCCTGTGGTGCACATTGCGAACCGGCTCATGCGAGACCGGCCAGGCGCATTGCACCTGAGCCCAATGCGTGAGCAAATCGAACCGCAGCCGCAATTTGAATGGTTTGCGACCGAACAGGATGAAGCGCGTGCGGTGGCGCAATCCATTACTGCGGCAATCAAGCGAGGCATACCGGCCTCTGAAATTGCCGTGCTCTATCGCACCAATGCGCAATCAGCGCGCATCGAAGAAGCTTTGAGTACGCAAGGGACTCCCACTCGCGTGCACGGCGCCCAGCGGTTTTATGACCGTGCCGATGTGCGTCGAGCAATTTTACTCATACGTGCGCAGGCCAAAGTTGGGGACTCGCGTCCACTGTTCCAGATAGTGAGCGACATGCTGCGCGAAGTGGGCTGGAGCGCAAAGCCGCCGCAGGGTGCGGCTGAGCGGGAGCGTTGGGAAGCGCTGAATTCGATCCTGGCGCTCGCAGACGACATGCCAGCGGACACGTCAGTTCTCACGTTTAGCGAAGAACTCGTCGCGCGTCAGAAGGCGCAGCATGAGCCGAAGTTTGAGGCAGTAACGCTGAGCGCTGTTCATGCGGCAAAAGGTCTCGAATGGTCCCTCGTTCATATCGTTGGAATGAGCGAAGGAGTGTTTCCTATCTCGCATGCGCTTGCGGACCATGAAATCGAGGAAGAGCGGCGCCTCGCCTATGTTGCGTTTACTCGAGCAAAGGACGAATTGCTGGTCTCAGGATTCGAAAGTGCCGCGCGAGTGTCTCGTAGACCGTCACGATTTGTTACTGAGGCAGGAATCCTGCGCTGAGATCACACTATGTAGTCGGGTCTGCAACTGCGGGGGCATTACTAAGAGCGCAACCACACTCAGGGTGTGTCGTAATGGTCAGTTTTTCCGGTAGTCCTGAAAAGGTTCCGCGGACCACTGGAAAACACAGCTGAGTATTGTGTACCCACCGGGCTCCGCTTCGCCACATCTGCACGTAGTGTGCTGCTGCTGCCCCGATCGCGAGCGCAGTGTGGTGAGATTCGCTGCTTGGACGTCGACCATACAGTTGCACAGCGAGTGCCGGAAGTGCCGCATCGCGTTCGACTAACGAGAGCACTTCACAGCTGTGACATGGCGATCCATCTCGCGAGATGAGGGGCCCCACGCGTATTGATTCATCGGTGTAGCGAATGAGCAGGTGCGGTATCCCGTCGCTCAACCAGCGGCTGGTGCGTTCGAGCGGTTCAAGAAACCGAAGCACCTGCACGGCGAGTTCAGGAGGGGCAGAAGAACGTGTGAAGCTGCACAACCAATTAGTCTCGAGTGCCGAACGAATCTCCGGAATCTCGCTGCCGTCGTCGCAGATCGTTGCCCGCACTGCGCTGGGAGCCCGCTCTCCGAGGAGGGTTTCAGGCTCGCCCTGCACGAGAGATGCTCGAGACAGAGCGCGACGAACAAGCGCTGGTCTCAAGGCAATAAGCGCATCGCGCATCGCGCTGGTGTCTGGGGATTCGTTCTGACGATCACGAAGAATCTCGTCTACCTCGTGCTCGGGTATCCCAGAAATGAGCCGCTCGATCAGACGCTGTACTTTGGGCTCTGACGAATCGACGCGTGTGCCCTGACGGTCAAACCCAACCCGTAACGTATCTTCGCCTTCCCAGCACAGGGTGCGACCCGGATCGAGCTGCACGAGAGGGGAACTGTTCTGCATACTCAGCAGTGTGTATGCACGTTGATCCGATGCATGAGTTATCCACAGCATTCGCGCCTAAATTGCGAAACCGCAGCCTGTGAGCGGAACTACGGAGTTGGAGTGTCAGGCGTGGGGTTCTCGGGGGAGTCCGGGCGCTCTTCTCGCAAGAGCTGCTCGAGCTCGGCGTCGAATGCGTCGAACGTGCCTGAGCCGCCATTCAGGAGTCCAAGACGTGACAAGAGTAGATCAGGCGCGTCGAGCTCTTCCGACGTGGGTAGGAGGTCCGGGTGTGCCCAGAGCCCGTCACGAACGCTTTGATCGCTGCGTTCTGCGACGATCCGCCACATCGCTGCGGCTTCGCGCAGACGGCGCGGACGGAGTTCGAGACCTGCGAGGGCAGCAAAAGCGCGTTCTGCGGGTCCGCCGGTTGCGCGACGTCTGCGCACCATCTCGGCGATGCCACCTGCGCCAGGCAATCGCTTAGTTGCTTCTTCAGTCACGACATCTACCCAGCCCTCTATCAGCGCAATCATGGTCTCGAGACGCTCGTGTGCGGCTTCTTGGGCCGGAGTCTTTGGCGGGATAAGTGCTCCGCTCGAGAGAAGTTGCTGCAGTTCTTCAGTGTTTGAGGGGTCAAGCTCTCGCGAGATCTCCTCGATGCGGTCGGTATCAATATGAATACCTCGCGCATAATCAGTGATGGCGGTGAGCAGGTGCAGCCGCAACCATTTTGTGTGTCGAAAAAGGCGAGCGTGCGCAAGCTCGCGCACCGCGAGGTACAAAGTAACCGCCTCAAGGTCTTGATCGAGACCGTTCGCAAAACTTGTGAGCCCACTTGGCACTAACGCGCCGCCCTCGTATCCTTCGCCTGCAAAGAGAGGAATGCCGATATCGCCCGCAGATACCACTTCGCCGGAGAGCTGCCCGACGATGGAACCCAGCTGCACGGCGAAGAGTGCACCCCCAACACTCCGGAGCATCGGGGCGGCCTGTTTGAGGGCGTCCGCCATTTCCTCGGGCATCTGATTATTCATCGCGTTCATGAGGGCCAGCGATACCGACTCAGCGACGGGCTCGGCAAGACTAATCCACGTGTCGATCGAGCGTTGTACCCATTCGATGCGACTCATTGCACGCGGCGCATCTGGAACAGGGCCCAGCTCGGTTGCTTCATCGAGCCACAATGAAGCAACAGGGAAAGCTCGATCAGCGGGAGCGGCATCTACAGCCCCTTCGCCCGCAGCTGCATCGAGCGCCGTGCGACGCGCTACTGACCAGTCAATACCCTCACTTGGGTTACTCATTGCTCCGCGCAATGTCGAGAAAAGTGCATTGAGCATTGCCGGATCACCTGAGATGCCGGCCGCTTTAGCAAGCACCGTTGGGTCGAGTTCTCCGCCCTGCTGGCCGCCAAGCATGCTCTGCAGAATGCGTTGCAGTTCCTCAAAATCCGGTCCCGGCTGCTCGTCTGGAGTCTCGGGGCGATCGTCGTCCTTGCTCACGGTGCTCTCCTTGTGGCTGTCTTGAAAACAACGCTACGGCACGGTGCTGAAAACTCGGCATTGCGCAGAGGGGAATGCATTGCGCCCAGTGCGAACAGTTGTTGGCTGTCGACCTCCTTCCAGGGCTTCTTCACAGGCAGAACGCTAGTGTTAAGGGGTGACCGAACAGACAGCTTCTGCCCCCCGATCGCGCCGCCTTTCGCCGCTCGCCATCACCATCGTTCTTGTAGTGGTGCTGATCATCGCGTTTCTCGCGGTTGCATCAGTACTCACAGAGGTGCTGTGGTTTAAACAGCTTGGGTACCTCGAGGTGTTTGCGACCCAGTGGATCGCTGCCGCGGTGATGTTCGTGATTGGGTTTTTGGGGATGGCAATTCCCACCTTTATTGCCATTGATCTGGCGTACAGAAAGCGTCCCGTCTACGCGAGACTCACCGCCCAGCTCGATCGTTATCAAGAGGTTATCGAACCGCTCAGGCGGGTGGTGAAGTGGTTGCTTCCCGCGCTGCTCGGTGTATTCGCAGGAGTAGCTGCGGCGGCAAACTGGCAGGCCGTGTTGTTGTGGTGGAACTCGGCGCCGACGGGTGAAACTGACGCGCAGTTCGGACTCGACTTGTCGTTCTACTTGTTCAGCCTGCCGCTGTGGCAATCAATTGCTGGATTCCTGTCTGCGGTCGTGCTGATTTCACTGATTGTTGGAGTTGCAACGAGTTACCTCTACGGAGGGATCTCATTCACGGAACGTGAGTTCCGCATCTCGAAGTCGACTCGCATTCAGACTGCGATTCTCGCAACGCTCTACCTTTTGATTCAGGCTGGCAGCCTCTGGCTTGACCAGTACGGTGAGCTCACGGGCACCGACGGCATCGCGACTGGCGCGATGTACTCGAGCGTTCACGCGGCGATTCCAGGTAAACAAATTCTTGCGGGCATTGCCGCAATAGTCGCGCTGCTCTTCCTCGTAACGGCAATTACCGGCAAGTGGCGCATCCCCGTTATCGGCACCGCATTGCTCATCGTGTCCAGCCTGGTGCTTGGCGTCGGGTACCCCTGGGCGATCCAACAGTTCAAGGTGCAGCCAGACGAGCAGAGTGTTGAGTCTGAGTACATCAGCCGAAACATTGATGCCACCCGTGCTGCATATGGGCTTGATGAGGTCAAGGTCGAGCCGTATGACGCGATAACTGATGCTGAGCCAGGTGCCTTGCGCGGTGACGCGGTGGCAACGTCGAACATTCGTATTATGGATCCAGAAGTGATCTCTCGTACGTTCGCGCAGCTTGAACAGTCGAAGCAGTACTACAAGTTCCCAACGTCGCTGAATGTCGACCGCTACGAACTCGATGGGGAAGTCGAAGACACCGTTTCTGCGATTCGTGACATTGATATCTCCGGTCAGACCAGTTGGTATAACCGTACGCTCGTCTACACCCACGGCTACGGCATGGTGGCGGCGTATGGCAACCAGCGATCAGCCGGTGGCGAACCCGTCTTCCTTGAGAGCGGTATCCCGACGAGCGGTCGTCTCGGAGAGTTTGAGCCTCGTGTTTACTTCGGCATGGACTCGCCAGAGTACTCAATCGTTGGTGGAGAACGCGAGAAGCCTATTGAACTCGACTTCCCATCTGACGTGTCGAGTAGTGGAGAAGCGCCGGCAGATGCAGCTGAGGGTGCCACTCCCGCAGAAACAGACGCACCTGCGGAAACAGCTGAAGCTGACGCGGCGGAAGTAGGCGATGGCACTGAGGAGGAAGTGAACTCGGGCCGCGCGAACCTCACCACATTTGGTGAGAACGGTGGGCCTGAACTCAGCAACATCTTTACGAAGATGATCTACGCACTGAAGTTCCAAGACGTGGAGCTCATGCTTTCAGACGCCGTCGTTGATGGGTCCCAGGTGATCTACGATCGCAACCCGCTCGAACGCGTGCAGAAGGTGGCTCCGTACCTCACCATTGATGAAGCGCCGTATGCCTCCGTTGTAGACGGTCGTATCAAGTGGATCGTGGATGGGTACACGACTTCAGCCCAGTACCCGTACTCCGAGGTGCAGGACATGAATTCGTTGACCGTTGACGCGGATAGCCCGCGGTCGAACATGCTCTCGAACCCGGTGAACTACATTCGCAACTCTGTGAAGGCCACCGTAGACGCATACGACGGGAGCGTCTCGCTATACGCGTGGGATACCGAAGATCCGATCCTGAAATCATGGAGCAAGGTCTACCCGGGTACCCTGAAGAGTGTCGAAGACATGAGCGGTGATTTGCTGAGCCACGTTCGCTACCCCACAGACATGTTCAAGGTGCAGCGCGAGGTTTTGAGTAAGTACCACGTCACCAACGCTGGTGCGTTCTACTCAGACGAGGATGCATGGCGTACGCCGGATGACCCGGTAGCTGGCTCGGGTGAGAACGCGACGGCAACCCCGCAGCCACCGTATTACCTCACGCTTTCTGCAGGTAAGGACGCGGAGCCGACCTATTCGATCTATTCGACCTACATTCCCGACGCAACGGGTGAGACTTC
>JBQEBC010000021.1:0-40905 GCA_052106035.1 Leucobacter sp.
ATCCGCACCGCCCGTTCATTTTCGCCGTCGACGTACAGCGTGACTCGATTCGGGCTATGCGTGGCCATGCGTGCGAGTGTTGCGTCGAGGAGAACCCGGCCGAGCCCCTGGCCCGCGAACTCTGGGTCGACGCCGATCGCGTACAGCTCAGTTTCTACGTCAGCTTCTTCGCCGGTGGCGTTATCACCGTTGCGTACCGTCTTAATCCAGGTGGATCCGGCGAGGCCGGGTGACGGGGCCTCGAGCAGCAAGAGATCTTCCGCATTGAACCAAGATTCCTCGCGCATGAGCGCAAAGTCGGACTCGGTGACGCGGCCTTGCTCTGGGTGGTCCGCAAATGCCGCTGCGTTCACACGAACCCAGTTAGCTGGGTCAGTGGGGGCTCCAAATGAACGAAGCGCAAACCCTTCGGGAACGGAGACTGCGAACGGGTTGCTGTTGGTGGCAGGAAGGAGCGAGGGATCGAGCTTCATTCGGAAGAGGGATCGGACCGGTGAGAACCCGGCGCGCGTCAGGAGTGCATCGGCTGCCGGGTTGTCACCGTGCGCCCATGCGAGCAGCTCCCCGTCAGCCCGCGAGACGAGTTCCTGAAGCGCCGCAGTACCGATCCCGCGGCCGCGGGCTGCGGGATCCACCACGAGGTCGAGTTCACCTTGCCCAACAACACCCACCGCGACAGGTTCTGCCTGAGATACATCTGCCTCGGATACATCGTTGTGTTGGGTGCCACGAAACAAGACCAACTCACGTTGGTGCTGAGCGACCGCGAGCAGTGCCTGATCAGAGATAGGCGAGGTGCCGTCTGCGTGTTCGGCACGTTCGATAAGTGGACGAGCCTCTTCGATGCCTCCGAGCGTCGCAATCACGCTGACCATTAATCCTCCTCTTGTCGGCCCCTCGCGAAGCCATAGCCCACTCCGCGAACGGTGCTGATGAGCCATTCGTGTTCGCCAAGCTTGGACCGCAACCGTCTGACGTGGACGTCGACGGTGCGGGTACCCCCAAAGTAGTCGCTTCCCCAGACATCCGCGAGAAGCTGGTCGCGCGTGAACACTCTTGAAGGGTTGAGTGCCAAGAAATGCAGCAGCTCATACTCCTTATAAGTGAGGTCGAGCGTCCGCCCATGAACTTTCGCAACAAAGTTCGATTCGTCAATCTCAACGCCCGCCTCCTGCACTGCGGTGCGGGGCTCTGCGGCCCGTTCCTTCGCTTCCGCTTTTGCAACAAGAAGACGGAGCCGCACATCGATTTCTGCTGGGCTTGCCTGCGGCGTGAGAAAGTCTGCGATATCCCACTCTGGCGTGATCGCAGCGAGCGCGGCACCATGCAACAAAGCAACGCGAGGAACCTCGGTTCGACCCGAAAGCGCAAACGCCGCAGACCTGGCCGCAGCAGGAGACGTGGTGCCGTCGAGCAGCACCGCGCTAGGGCTGAATCCACGAGATCCATCGCGCTGAACTTCGCTTCCGCTGTGCGAGACAAACGCATACACCGGAGAATCAATTGATGCGATGACAACCTCGTGGGCAAGCACCTCGAGTGAGGTGAGTGGCATATCTTCGCCCGCTGTAAGGAGGAGTAGTTGCACGCGCGTCACCCCTTCGCTCTCTATACGGTTATATATATTACCGGGGTGTGGTGTGGGAAGATATACACGTGAGTGCACCTGCGACAGAATCTGGCGAAGCTGTTTCGTGGCACTGGCCGCGCTTAATTACCGCCTGGGCAGTCGCTGCGGTCATCGGAATACTGGTCACGGTCTTCACGGACGTCGTGCGATTCCCCTGGCTTGTCTTGGCAATTGGGGTCTCGACGCTGGTCTCGTTTGCACTGCAGCTCGGCACCGCGCAGCGCGAAGGTTTCATCAGCAGGTTGGCGTTCAGCATTGCTGGTTCCGTCGTTGTTATTGCGATCATCGACCTCGTTGGTGCGCTGATCGGCTCACCGACCGCTTCCTAGTTGCTAGACTGGCACCATGCTGTTGGCACTTGAACTCTTCTTCCTCGGTCTGCTTGGCCTCGCAAGTATCGCGATTGCCTGGGTTTCAGGCACGGTCATCTACAAGCTCTATAAAGGGCAGCAGTAGTCGGACTCGCAGGTCACATGACCAATCCATTTCTCACACTTCCCGGCGCAGTCGGTGATACTGCTGTCGTGGGTGGTGCCGTCGCGCAACATTACGGTGCACCCGTACAAGAGCAGCGCGAGCTTGAGGCAGGGAATGCGGTCGTAGATCTTTCGCACCGCGGTATTCTCACCGTGAGTGGTGCGGATCGCCTGAGCTGGTTGGACTCGATGACGAGCCAGAAGCTCATTGGGCTTCCAGTAGGCGAGAGCGCCGAAACGCTGTTGCTCGACCCGAACGGACGCATCGAGCATGCGATCCGCCTCGTCGATGACGGTGAAACGGCGTGGCTGCTCGTGGATGAGGGCTCCGCCGAGGCGCTCTTCACCCACCTCAACCGCATGCGTTTTGCGCTGCGAGTGGAGGTGACGGATCGATCTGCAGAATTCGCAGCCGTGTTGTGTTTTGCTGGCGGATCTGCGCTCGAGGTATTACAAGAGCTCGAGCCCGTTGCGACGTGGGTGGACCCTTGGGCCGAGGTGCAGCGCGGTGGGATTCAGTACGCACACGGAGAGCACGCGGGTGCGACCTGGAACGCGATCACCCTTGTCTTTCCCCGGAGCTCCATCAACGCCGTGGTGGATCTTGTGCGCGACGGAACGCTTCGTGGAGCGGGCCTCATGTCGCTTGATGCACTAGAGATTCGAGCGTGGCGCCCCTCGCGCGGTGGGGACGTGGATGAGCGCTCGATTCCTCACGAATTTGATTGGCTGCGTTCGGCAGTGCACCTGAACAAGGGGTGCTACCGCGGGCAAGAAACCGTGGCGAAAGTGCACAACCTTGGGCATCCGCCACGAAGGGTGACGCTCTTGCACCTTGATGGGTCTGACGGAGAGCTTCCAGTCGCTGGCGCATTGGTGTTTAAGGCAGGCGAGGGGAGCGCCCCCGACGCTCGCCCAGTTGGTCGCATTACCCGTGCTGCGCTGCACCACGAATGGGGTGGCATCGCACTTGCGTTGCTGAAACGCGCACTCCCCGCAGACGCACCACTCGAGGTGCGCTCTGGCGAGACCGGCGCAGACGCGAACGCTGCACCGGGCACGATGATCGCGGCCGCGCAAGAGGTCATTGTTCCGGGCGACGCAGGTGCGACGCGTGACATCCCGAGGCTTAAGCGCTTGTGAGTTGACGGCTGCCAACAGGGGTCTGCGAACTCGCTAAGCTGGATGTATGACAAATACGCTGATCCTGCTCCGTCACGGACAGAGCGAGTGGAACAAGAAGAACCTGTTTACCGGATGGGTCGACGTTCGACTCACAGATCAGGGGCGCAGCGAGGCGGCGCGAGCGGGAGAACTGCTCGCCGAAGCCGAAATGCTTCCCGACGTTTTGTTTACTTCTCTACTCAGCCGGGCGATTCAGACTTCGAATCTCGCGTTAGAATCTGCTGACCGCATGTGGATTCCGGTTCAACGTTCCTGGCGCCTCAACGAACGCCACTACGGTGCACTGCAAGGGCTCGATAAAGCTGAAACATTGCAAGAATACGGTGAAGAGCAGTTCATGGAGTGGCGTCGCTCATACGACACCCCACCCCCAGTGCTCGATGACTCAAGTGAGTGGTCACAAGCAGGCGACGCCCGGTATGCAGGAATTGATGGCACGCAGCCGCAAACAGAGTGCTTGAAGGATGTCGTCGAGCGGATGGTGCCCTACTGGGAGGGAAGCATCCTCCCGGAGTTGAACTCGGGAAAGACTGTGCTCGTCACCGCGCACGGCAACTCGCTGCGCGCGCTTGTCAAGAACCTCGAAGGCATCTCAGACGTCGACATTGCATCGCTGAACATTCCTACCGGAATGCCACTCGTATACGAGATCAATGAAGATGGCACTCCGACAGGACCGGGGACATACCTCGACCCTGAAGCGGCAGCGGCCGGGGCAGCTGCGGTTGCAGCGCAAGGCAAATAACGACCGTCAGGCGTAACAGCTGACACACAACGGCTGACGCAACGACTGAAGCGGTGAGGTTCCGAAGAACCTCACCGCTTCAGTTATGAGCGACGTGCGGACGAAGTAATCTCGTGCGTATCGTCGTCAGTACTTGTCGATGTCAGTACTGATCGTCATGTCAGTACTGATCGTCGTCAGTGCTTAATCTTCATCTTCGGAGTCGTCGTTATACTTCTCCGCATACTCTGCAAAGCGCTCTTCCTCGGTGAGGCTACGCGAAGCGAGCTCGCGCTCGAGCTCCGAGTAGTCGGTGTTCGGGCTGAAGTACTTCAACTCCCGTGCGACCTTGGTGTGCTTTGCTTTCTGACGGCCGCGCCCCATGCGTGACCCCCTTACACATTCGGGCCCCGCGAAAACGCGAGGCAGTACTTCAAAACATGGACGTATGGGGTTGATTCTAGCACGCACTGAAGCGCACTTGCAGCGATACGATATTCACATGAACCGGTCAGCATCCAAACGATCCATCACGCGCGTTGTACTTGTCGTGGTGCTCGTTTTGGCGCTGGTCGTCCTCGCCGCGGTCGCAGCGATCCTGATTCCGATTCTCACGCACCAAAGCGGGGGAGGATCGGGCCAAGAAGTACCCACGGACTATGTTTCAGAGTCAAGCGCCACGGGCGCCGACGGCCGTAATCGCGTGCTCACAGCCCACTCGAGCGACGGTAAACAACTTGACTTGGGGGAAATGGTCCCCGGCGAGGAGATCGTCGTCAGCGGCGAGGGTTTCGATGCCACTATCGGCATATACGTGGGATTCTGCGCAATTCCTGAGAGTCCTGAAATGAAGCCGAGTCCGTGTCTGGGAGGAATTCCCGAGGGTGCGGAAACCGGTGGTGTTGCGGCGCAAGAGTCACTTGCGAGCGCATGGATCACTGACAATTGGGCCTGGAAGTCATTTGCCACTCAGGGATATGACGACGCAGAAAGCGGTTCGTTCGAGGTTCGCCTCACTGTTCCTGAGCCGACGGTCGAGGGGCTTGACTGCACGGTATCCCGCTGTGCGATTGCCACGCGAGCCGATCACACCGCGGCGAAAGATCGCGTGCAAGACATGCTGCTGCCGATCGGCTATCGCTAAAAACATGCTTCGAGAAGATGGATCTCGGCGGTGAGATCGGCGCGATTAGATCCCTGCGAGGGGAGCGATCACGAGCTGCGCGATGGCAAAGATCGCGAGCCCGGCGAGGGATCCGATCACCGTGCCGTTGATGCGAATGAACTGTAGATCCTTCCCCACCTGCAGCTCGATCTTCTCCGCCGCTTCCTGGGTATCCCAACGCTGAACCGTTTCCGACACCACCTGGGCGAGGTCGTGTCGATACGTGTGCACAAGATATTCCACGACGTTCATGACCCAGACGTCGATCTTGAACTGCAGGGTCGAATCGTCTTCGAGCCTGTGCCCAAAATCCTGTAATGCTGCGGTGACGCGCTGTCGCAGTTCGCTCTCGGGGTCTTCCAACATCTCGACGAGTGCAGCACGAGCCGCCTGCCACGTGCTTGCAGCAAGGGTGCGGATCCGGGGGCTGTCAAACACCTCGTGTTTGAAGGATTCGAGTTGCTGCTGCAACGACTCCTGGTGTTGCAGATCTTCTGCGAGGTCTCCAAGGAACGTCGTGATCGCCTGTCGTGCGGGATGATCTGGCTCGGTTGCTACGCGCTGTACGAACCTCACCGCTTCCGCGTGCATGCGCTGATCCACAAAACGATCGACAATGCTCGGCACCCACTGGGGGAGTTGTGAGGAGAGCATTCGGTCGAATGCCTGCGGGTGCTGCACAAGCCACTGCTCAACTCGTGCTGCGGCGAGCTCAACGAGTGACTCGTGGTGGCCGCCAGTGACGAAGGAGCCAGTGGCTCGCCCGAGCAGCGGCCCCCACTCGGGGTTCACGACATGGCGGCGCACGAGAGACTCTGTGAGATCTTGCACGTCTTGATCGTTCAACACGGTGAGCGCACCGAGCCCAATGCCGGCAATCATTTCACTCACCCGCTCAGCGTGACCAGCCTCGCGTAACCACTCGCCGGCCATACGTGCGCCGCTGATTTCCGAGAGCTTGTCGTGCACGACATCGTCGGCGAGGAAGTTCTCTTCGATGAACGAGCCGAGCCCTTCACCGATTTCGTCTTTCTTGTTCGCAATGAGGTTGGTGTGCGGAATGGGAAGCCCGAGGGGGCGTCGGAACAATGCGGTGACCGCGAACCAATCGGCGAGGGCACCCACCATGCCACCCTCGCTCGCTGCGCGAACGTAGGAGAGCCAGGGGACGCGGTCTTGAAACACGAAGGAGATGACGAAGACGAATGCCATGAACACGAGCAGGCCAACAGCCAGGCCTTGCATGCGTCTGAGCGAGTGTAAGCGGTCGAAATCTGCGGGGGTCACGGCGCCGAGCGTGCGGCGGTTCATCAGAGGCACCCCTCCATTATGCGCCCCACGCTACCTATCGAATACTGAAGAGCCGATCATTTACCAGACGCGGCATGGAATAATTTGAGGCATGCATATCCTCACAGTGCTCAGTCTCAAGAACCGAGCACTCATCGCGCTGGTCACGATCGTCGCCGCGGTGTTCGGGTTTCTCGGAGTGAGTTCGCTGAAGCAAGAACTTATGCCTTCGGTCGAGTTTCCTGCCATTGCCGTTGTTACGGTCTACCCGGGGGCGTCGCCCGAGGTGGTGAACAATGACGTCTCTGATCCCATCGAAACGGCGCTGCGCGGCGTGCCGCAGCTTGAAAGCACCACCGCCACATCGAACACGGGCAGCTCGGTGGTGCTTGCGCAATTCACCTATGGTGTGGATCTCGCGGCAACCGAACAAAAGGTTGAGCGCGCGGTGAGTCGCATCACCGCGCAGCTCCCTGACACCGCGGACACGCAAGTGCTTGCTGGCGGTATCGATGACTTGCCAATCATTCAGATCGCAGTGACTCCGCCGAGTGGCGTCGACGCGGAAGAGACCGCGAAACTTATTGAACGCGTGGTTGTGCCATCAATTGGTGAGCTCGATGGTGTGCGTGAGGCGCAGCTCATGGGGTCGCGTGGCGAACGCGTGACGATCGTTCCCAACGAGGATCAGCTTGCCGAACGGGGACTCACGGCGCAATCGTTGACCGATGCCCTGCAGCAAAGCGGTGTGCTCGTCGCTGGCGGTACGGTCGCTGATGACACCAGTACCCTGGCCGTGCAGCTCGGTTCAAAGTTGAGCTCTGCCGAGGATATCGCGGCGATCCCGATTCCTCGCACCTCACAAGACTTTATGGCGTATCAGCAGGCGCTCCAGGCGCAGGCCGCGCAGCAACAGCAGCTCCAGGCGCCACAGGCCCCGGGTCAGCAGCCAGCTCTCCCTGAATCGCTCGATACACCGACCGCCGAAGTTCCCGCGCTCCCCGACGTCATCACGATCGGAGATGTCGCAAGCGTTACGCTCGAACCCAACCCGGTCACCGGGTATTCGCGGGTGAATGGGGAGCCAGCGCTCACCATTGCGGTGACAAAGACCTCGCAAGCGAACACGGTCGACGTCTCGCACGTGGTGCAGCAAGAAATCGATGAGATCTCCCAGCAGCTGGGCGGGGCAACACTCACGATCGTCTTCGATCAGGCGCCGTACGTTGAGGAATCGATCGAAGCGCTCACGACGGAGGGGTTGCTTGGCCTCGTCTTCGCAGTGCTCATTATCCTCGTGTTCCTCATGTCGGTGCGGGCGACGATCGTCACGGCGATCTCTATTCCGACCTCAGTGTTGCTTGCGTTCATTGGCCTGAACTTTGCCGATTACACGCTGAACATGCTCACGCTCGGGGCGCTCACGATCTCGATTGGTCGCGTGGTTGACGACTCAATCGTGGTGATCGAGAACATCAAGCGGCATTTGGTCGAAGGTGCGGATCGCACCAAGGCGATCATTCACGCCGTTCGGGAGGTTGCTGGGGCAATCACAGCGGCAACAATCACTACCGTTGCCGTGTTCTTGCCGATGGCGTTTGTGAGTGGCATGGTGGGCGAGCTCTTCAAGCCCTTCGCCTTCACAGTGACCATCGCGCTTGTTGCATCGCTGCTCGTTTCGCTCACGATCGTGCCGGTACTTGCCTACTGGTTCTTGAAGCCAGAGAAACGCAAAGACCTCGCGCCAGCCACGAAAGACGCTGTTGCACAGGCACAGCCAAATACACAGACACAGTCAAGCAACGAGCCGGTCGGCGCAACCTGGCTCATCAAGGGATACCGCCCCATTATCGAATGGACGCTCAAGCGCCCCGCGATCACCCTTCTGATCGCCGTACTCGTGCTCGGTGGCACCGTGCTCGCGACCCCGTTTATGAAGACGAACTTCCTGAGCGAAGACGAACAGAACTCGATTGGTCTCACTCAGACACTCGCGCCCGGGGTGAGCCTCGACGCTCAGCTCGCGCAGGTGGAACAGGTCGAGGGTGCGCTCGAAGACGTATCTGAAATCGATATCGTGCAGGTCACCATCGGCGGCGATGAGAGCGGCATGTCTGCGATGTTCGGCGGTGGATCAGACGGCGCCATCAGCTATTCGCTCACCATTGACCCAGATGCAGATCAGGCAGCGGTGAAGGAAGAGATTCGCGCGACCGTCGATGGGTTGGCTGACGCTGGAGAGTTCTCGCTTGGTCAAGCTGGCGGCGGGATGTCGTTTTCGAGTGCGATTCAGGTCAACGTGACGGCTCCTGATCAGGCGACACTGGCGGAGGCGAGCGAGGTCATGGTGACCGAGCTGAAACAGAAGTCGAGCCTCGAGCAGGTGGAAAGCGATCTTGGCACCTCACGCCCGTACCTGAGCGTGACCGTGGATCGTGCCAAAGCGGCGGAAGCTGGCTTAAGCGAAGTTGCGGTTGCGGGGATCGTGTCGCAGAGCATGCAGCCGAGCAGGGCCGGTCAGATCACCATCGACGAGAGCACGGTCTATGTTTATCTCGATCGTGGTGTCGCTCCAGCAGACATTGACGGCGTAAAAGCGTTGGCGGTGCAGACTGCCCAGGGCGAGAAGCGGCTTGATGAACTGGCGACGGTTGAGGTGTCAGACGGCCCCGTGACCGTGCGCACCGAGAATAACCAGCGCATGGTGACTGTTTCGGCGCTCCCCAAAGCAGACGATCTCACCGTTGCAAGTGCAGATGTCTCGAGCGCACTCGAGAGCGCTGACCTGCCCGCGGGCGCGACCGCCAGCATCGGAGGGGTGATGTCGCAGCAGGCAGACGCCTTCGAGCAGCTCGGGCTCGCGCTGCTTGCGGCGATCCTCATCGTGTACGTCGTCATGGTGGCCACATTCCGCAGCCTGCTCCAACCGTTGCTGCTGCTCGTGTCGGTCCCATTTGCTGCGACCGGTGCGCTGCTCTTGCTCATTGCCACGGGGATCCCGCTCGGCGTCGCATCACTCATTGGCGTGCTCATGCTGATTGGCATCGTGGTCACGAACGCAATCGTGCTCATCGACCTCGTGAATCAATACCGTGATCGAGGCGATGCGCTCCGAGACGCGGTGTTGCATGGCTCGTTACAGCGTTTACGCCCCATCGTGATGACCGCGCTCGCGACCATTCTTGCGCTCACCCCAATGGCGCTCGGCGTCACCGGCAAGGGTGGCTTCATCTCGCAGCCCCTCGCTGTCGTGGTCATTGGCGGTCTGCTGTCGTCGACCGTGCTTACCCTGGTCGTGTTGCCTACCTTCTACTACATTGTTGAACGCCGCCGCGAGGTGGGGCGTGAACGCCGGAAGACGCGTGCCCTGCAGGCTGATGGTCGACCAGCTGATGCTCAAGCAGTGGAAACCCAGTAGACTCACGCCCAGCAGGGCGAACTTGAACCCGGTACGGAGAACTAAGGCATGGCCCAGAAAAAGCGTCGCGGGTTCAAAGCCCCGGGCAACTATGACCCTAATCGGGGCCGGGTTCCGAAGCGAAAGTATGGTGCAGCCAAGAACGGAAGACCAGAGGGTCGATCCGCTGAGCGGGATCCAAAGAAAACCGATCCAACGAAGACGGAATCACAACGACCTCAATCTCGCGCATCTCAAGAAGTTGAAAAGCGGGTAGAGAAGCGGGCACAAAAGGCGAAAACCCAGTCCCAACTGCCACCTCTGAAATACGAGGCGAAGCTTACGACTGTAGACGACACGGCAGGTCAAACCTTTGCGGGCCTCGGCCTGGGGCAAAACCTTGTACGCACGCTCGGTGAGCTCGGCGCAGACCGCCCATTCCCCATTCAGGTCGCCACTATTCCAGATGCGATCAAGGGGCGCGACGTACTCGGGCGAGCTGAGACTGGCTCCGGGAAAACCATCGCATTTGGTGCAGCGCTCGTTGAGCGGCTGCTCATCTTGAAAGCGCAGGGCGCATTTGGGGAGCAGCGGCCCGCCAAGTCGGCACAACGTGGGGAGCGGTTGGAACGGGGTAAGCGCACGCCGACCCGCACGCAGGCACGCACACCGAAAGCCTTGATTCTTGCACCAACCCGTGAGCTTGCGCTGCAAATCGACCGCACGGTCCAGCCACTCGCACGTTCGGTCGGGTTCTACACCGCACAGATCGTTGGTGGCGTGCCAATCGATCCGCAGCTCCACGCGCTTGAGCGAGGCATCGACATTGTGATTGGGACCCCTGGCCGCATTCGCGATCTCGTACAGCGACGAAAGCTCGACCTACGCGACGTGGCCGTCTCGATCATCGATGAGGCAGACCACCTATGCGAACTCGGTTTTCTTGACGAGACGCAGTGGACGCTCAGGCAAACCGCTCGGGGTGGCCAACGGATGCTGTTCTCAGCAACCCTCGACCGAGACGTGCACGAGCTGGTTGCGGAATTCTTGGATGATCCCGCCGCACACGAGGTGGAAAAAACCACGTCGACCGTGCCGCACACTGTGTACATGGTGATGCGAGAAGACAAAAGCGAAGCGATCATTGACATGGCCTCACGACCCGGCCGCATCATGATGTTCTGCCGCACCCGCGCCTACGCCGAACAGGTGACCGAGCTGCTCGTGAACGCTGAGATTGGTGCGACCTCGCTTCACGGAAACCTCAGCCAGGCGCGACGTCAACGAAATCTCGAGAAGTTCTCGACCGGCAAATCACGCGTGCTGGTAGCCACCGATGTTGCCGCTCGGGGCATTCACATTGACGATGTCGACACGGTCGTGCAGCTCGACCCGCCAGACGAAGCAAAAACCTTTGTGCACCGCTCCGGTCGCACGGGACGGGCTGGCCGTACGGGGGAAGTCATCACCCTCATCCCGCGAACACGCCAAAAGCGCACGGCCGAACAGCTTGAAGAGGCCGGCATCGTGCCCGAGTTCTTCGGCCCCTACGAACCGGGAATTACGAAGACACGAACGAACCGAAAATAGAGATAACCACCAGATTGCCCTTCGTGTCTTTGGTATAACCTCACAAACCAGCTCAGCGTGGCAGCGGGTCCGCTTGTGGGGTGCGAGGCGAAGGATTGAGCAGTTGCTGGCGACGGCATAGCCTGGCTGCATGACTACATCTACCCCCCGCTTGAACACCCAGCTTGTCACCGATGCGCTGCTGGGGAAGTGGAAGGAAGAACGGCTCGAGTCGCGTGCCCTAGGGTCGCAGGAGCGCTTCCACACGATCCCTGGCCAGTCGATGGACGAGCACCGCGTTCGCGCGCTCGATCAACTGCAGCAGCTCACTGACGAAGGCGCGATTCAACGAGCGTTCCCAGCTTCGGTCGGCGGGGACGACAACCACGGCGGGAATGTCGCAGCCTTCCAAGAGTTGGTACTTGCCGACCCCTCGATGCAAATCAAGGCTGGCGTGCAGTGGGGTCTTTTCGGATCGGCAATATTGCATCTTGGCACGAAGGAACACCACTTGAAGTGGCTCCCCGCAGTGATGGATTTTTCACTTCCTGGGGCGTTCGCCATGACGGAAATTGGTCATGGTTCAGACGTGGCATCGGTCGGCACCACCGCCACCTATGATCCCGAGGCTGAAGAGTTCGAGATCCACACCCCATTCAAGGGCGCGTGGAAAGAATTTCTCGGTAACGCGGCGTTGCATGGGCAGGCGGCCGTCGTGTTTGCGCAGCTCATCACGAAGGGCGTGAACCACGGCGTGCACGCATTTTTCGTGCCGATCCGCACCGAAGACGGTCAGATGATGCCGGGGATTGGGAGCGAAGATGATGGGGTGAAGGGTGGGCTTAACGGCATCGACAACGGCCGTCTACACTTCACCAACGTACGCATTCCGCGTACGAACCTGTTGAATAAGTATGGTGATGTTGCTGCTGATGGGAGCTACACCTCACCAATTGAGAGCCCGGGCCGTCGCTTCTTCACAATGATTGGCACGCTCGTGCAGGGCCGTGTTTCGCTCGATGGTGCGGCAGTGCGTGCGATGCAGGCCGCACTCACCATCGCGATCCGATATGGCAACGAACGACGTCAGTTTCCTGGCGCATCTGGGCGCGAGGTGGTGCTGCTCGATTACGGTCAGCATCAGCGACGACTGTTGCCCAGGCTCGCCCAGACGTACGCGATGGCCTTTGCAAGCGAGCGTCTCCTGACGGTGTTTGACGAGATCTTCTCGGGTGCAAAGGACACCGATGAGAACCGCGAGGACCTCGAAACACTCGCCGCTGGGCTCAAATCGCTGTCAACCTGGGCTGCGCTCGATACGCTGCAGGAAGCTCGCGAAGCGTGTGGTGGTGCCGGGTTCATGGCGAAGAACCGGCTCACCGAGCTGCGAGCCGATCTCGATATCTATGTCACCTTCGAAGGCGATAACAATGTGCTCTTACAGCTCGTTGGAAAACGCCTGCTCACCGATTACGCCGCCCAATTTAAAGACGGTGACAAGGCGGCCATCGCGCGCGCAGCTGCGAACCAGATTGGTGACCGCGTAAGCCGATTCGGTCTGCGGCAGTTGGGTCAGAGCATTGCGGATCTCGGCCAGGTGGCGCGTTCGATCGAGAGCCTGCGCACCGCCAAGGCTCAGCGCGAACTGCTGACTGATCGCGTGGAAACCTCAGTTGCGGAAATTGCGGCGGCACTTCGTGATGCCACGAAGGAAGTGCCGAAGGCGGAGCGTGCGGCACGGAGCGAGGATGCGTTCAATGCGCAGCAGCACAAGCTCATCCAGGCGGCTATTGCCCACGTTGAACTGCTTCAGTGGGAAGCATTCACTGAGGAAGTTGAAAAAATAACTGACCCAGACACCAAGCAGATCATGACCTGGCTCCGTGATCTCTTTGGGCTCGGACTCATCGAACAGAACATGACCTGGTTCCTCGTGCACGGTCGCATCTCTGGACAACGCTCCGACGCACTCACCGCGTACGTTGATCGGCTGCTGAGTCGAGTGCGTGAGCATGCGGGTGATCTTGTTGAGGCGTTCGCGCTGCCGAACGAACTTCTTCGCGCCGAGATTGCCACAGGTATCGAAGGTCAACGTCAAGAAGAGGCGCAGGTGCACGTCGACGCGCAGCGCGCGGCTGGCACGTGGCCGATCCACGAGAAGGAGCTGCGGGCACAGGCAAAGGCGGAAGCGAAAGCTCAGGAGAAGGCAGCCCAGTCGGCTGCGAAGCGATAGCTCTTCTGTGGAGGAAAGGTAAGGCGCTCGCGTGTTACGCTCGGGCAATTATGGCAATCGATATTCAGGGGATTCTTGCTGAGGTAGAAGAGGCCGTGCGCCCGCTAATAGGGTCCGGAAATGTGGCGGATTACATTCCGCGTCTGGCCGCGGTGAACCCAGATCGTTTCGGCATCGCGATTGCGACGCTTGACGGCGAGAAGCACGTCATCGGGGACTCTCATGAGGAATTCTCAATTCAAAGTATTTCGAAGGTGTTTTCGCTTGCGCTCGTGATCGCTGCTGACGGTGACGGGGTATGGCAGCGGGTGGATCGTGAACCGTCTGGTGCGGCATTTAATTCGCTGGCGCAGCTCGAGCATAAACGCGGCATCCCACGTAATCCGTTCATGAACGCGGGCGCGCTCGTCGTCGCCGATCATCTTTTGTCGTTTACCGATGCGCAAGCCACTCCGGTGCTTGATCTTCTGCGCACCGAGTCGGGAAACCCAGACATCCAGATCGATGCGCTCACGAAAACCTCTGAACTTTCGCACGGGGATCGCAACGCCGCAACAGCGTACATGCTGCGAAGCTTTGGCAACCTGCGCAACGATGTTGACGACGTGCTCGAGAGCTACGTGCAACAGTGCTCGATCGCGATGACGTGTGAAGACCTCGCGGCAGCGGCCCTGTTTCTCGCGAGAGACGGTATTCGCGCAGACGGTACGCACCTCATCGCGGAAGACCAGGCGAAGCGGGTGAACGCGGTGATGCTCACCTCAGGCTTCTATGACGCCGCAGGTGAATTCGCATATCGCGTCGGCCTTCCGGGGAAATCGGGTGTGGGCGGAGGTATTCTCGCAATTGTGCCCGACGTGGGCACCATCTGCGTGTGGGGTCCGGGCCTCGACGCCTCGGGCAACTCCCTCGTGGGCATGTCTGCCCTCGCTGAGCTCACCACCCGAACTGGCTGGTCTATCTTTTAACGGTTCGCAACGATCCTCACCTGCGTATTAGTCAACGGTTGTTGTGGGCTCTTCCGCTTGCTTGAGATCGTCTTCTTTTGAGTCATTCTGCTGATCAGTAGGGGACTCCATGCCGTCGATTTCCTCCTCAGCGCTCTCCGCGCCATCACGGACAGCCTTGGGCATTTGTTCGTTCATGATGTTTCCCTTCTCTAAACGTACTCACCAGCATGCGCTGAGGTGTTCGACTGGAGGAAGGGGGTGGCGACGTGCAGCCATATCGCTTATCCTGCAAATTTATGAGAGTTCGATAAGGGAATTCTGATGACTTAGATGCAACGGGGTAAAGTTCGAATATGACGTTCAACGACTATTGCCCCTGGGGTTCCGCCGGGATGCTGCAGAGACTTTTCGTCGTTCTGACTCTCTGTGCGCGAGCAACTCCTGGGTCCTGAAGCATAGCTGAGGTTTTTCGTGACGTTGATGGTCGACTATTCGGAAACTGTCAGGAACGAGCTAAGGCGTACCGCAGCGCAGACCGAAGTGCAGCATGAGGCTAGTACCCGTTGAGATAGTCTTCGTAACGTTGCGCCTCGACCATAATGTCCTCCTGGGTGACGAAGCCCCAGTCGGGCAGGAGGTAAGGTCGATCGAGTTCTGGTCCGTTCGAACACAGAACGTCATCGTGCCAGTCCTCATTCATGGTTGGCGACCAATCACACGACCAGGGCAACTGAATGTCCCGTTTTTCGTAGTATTCCTCGGGAGGTTCAGGCATCGGTGGGGTGAACTCGCCAACCTCGTCTGAGTCAGTGACTCCGTAGTCGTATTTCATGGTGGGATAACCGGAGCAGCCTGCAACGCTCAGGGTAATGATTGCCGCGGTAATGGCGACTAGCTTCCTCATGTCGCTCACTTTATCTGAGTGAGCGGCATGAATGCTAAAGCACGTCAGGAGCGTATACTCGCTTCACGCTGTTCTTCAGAGTGCCTCCGTAATGCAGACAACACAGCGCCACGAATGATCGCCCACAAGATCCATAGAGCAACGATCGTGCCGAATAGCCAGGCGGCGATGTAAACAATGAGTAGCTGTGTGGCGGTGTCCATGCTCACACCTTAGTGGCGGGTAGTCATACTTTCCCTCTTATCTGGAATTCGCACGTTGAGGCATTCTGAGTGCATGGTTGAGATTGTTCCTGACGGTGAGACCATCCCGTTCGACGCACCCGTGCCCGTACTGCACAAGCCCGTATCTCCCGTGGTGGGCTGACGATGAGTGGCCTGACGGTGGCTGGTGGGAGTGCCCGAGATGTGATGGCAGGATGCTCACTATGTCCGTCTGACTGCGTTGGCCCACGCCCACACTGTTTGTGGTGCAGCGTCTGGTTCTACGACGACTTCCACGAGGACTGCTTGCTTTGTTGACGCGATCACCTTCGCGTCGACCTGCACTACGGGGTCTCGCACCACAACCTGCCGTACTACCTGGACGAGCTCACGTTTTGGTTCAATCGCCACTCCTCGGATCAGCAAGGATTGCTGTTCTACCGGCTACTCCAGCAAGCCGTTGATGCTGACCTTCACCCGCTGGACGACATCCTCGACCCGGACCATAATCCGTACCTCAACTGGTGAACTTCAGTTAGGCAGATACCGGCTTATAAGCCAAAAGGGGCTTTGGGCTGTTTGTTGGACTCGTGCTCCTTGTGGCACTGTATCCCTTAGGACTGTTGATATAGGCATCAACGTCATGTTGCTTGAGGAGCTGTACTGAATGGAAACTGCACCCATACTTGCTTGGACATTGCGTAATGAGATTGCCACGCCAAATGATGTAACTGAGTTGTTGGCCGAAGGGGAACAGGCTGTCGCCTCATTCCAAACTTTTCGAGATTCGGCGACTTTCACGACCAAGAGATTGATCGTTCGTGATGCGCAGGGAATGACTGGAAAGAAGATTGAGATTTACTCTTTGCCATATAGCTCCATAAACATGTGGTCGACAGAGAATGCTCGTGGAATCTTGGATCGTGATGCTGAGGTTGAGCTGTGGACCCGAGCCGGGCATATCAAGGTGAAACTTGGCAAAGGAGCTGACGTGCGACGTATCGATAGCCTGATCGCTTGGGCTGTGCTGAATAATCATTAATCGCAGGGCCCGGGGATGGAGCCACCCTCTGTAATTGTTCGCAAGTGTTCTGCATCTCGCTAAGCGCGCGGGTCTGGGGGTAATTTTTCACACTTCAACAATGGTGCTTGGTTTTGTGCGAGTCCGCAGAGAGTCCGCAAAGGCTCCGATCCTCCTACACTTCATGCAATCGATCTCAACCACATAATCCGCATGAAATCAGGGGAGTCAACTACCCCCAACTGCGTACAATATGAGCTATGACGTTCAACGACAACGTGCGTATTGATACGAGCCGCGTGCAGAAGCGGCGCGGTGGCGCTCGCCGCGGCGGCCTCGCCGTTGGCGGTGGCAGTATCGGACTGATCGTCATCTTGTTCATTGGTTCACAGCTGCTCGGCGTCGACCTCACGGGGCTGGCCCCGGCGCTCAGCGGTGGTGGTGGTGGCGGATCCACAAGTGAAGAGGTCGTAGCCCTCGACCACTGTCAAACTGGCGCAGACGCGAACACTGACGCTGAGTGCCGCATGGCGGCAGCGAGCGACTCGCTCAATCGTTACTGGGCATCGCAGGTCGGCAATTACCGGGCACCGGCTCCGGTCGTACTCTTTGAGGGTGCCACTCAGTCGCAGTGCGGCACGGCTTCATCGTCAACGGGACCCTTCTACTGTCCGCCGGAGGAAACGATCTACGTAGACGTCGCGTTCTTTGACACGCTGCGCAGCGACTATGGGGCGACCGGCGGCTCGCTCTCAGAAATGTACGTGCTCGCACACGAGTGGGGTCACCACGTTTCGAACCTCATCGGATCGCTTGACCAAGCTGGTCGTGAATCTGGCGCATCCTCAGGGTCGGTGCGACTCGAGTTGCAAGCAGATTGCTTTGCGGGTGCCTGGGTCGGAGCCGCGCAGACGGTAACGGACGACAGTGGAGTGCCGTTTTTGCAGCCGGTCACGCAGACTCAGATCAATGATGCTCTCAGCGCGGCGGCGGCGGTCGGCGACGATAACATCATGGAATCTTCGGGGATGCAGGTCGACCCAGACCGGTTCACGCATGGAACCTCAGAGCAGCGCCAGCGCTGGTTTATGACCGGCTATAAAGAGGGGCCATCAATGTGTGGCACCTTTGACGTGGCAGCGAACCAGCTCTAACGCTTCTTCTTCCGCTTCGCAGCTGCCCGCTCGGCTTTGGCACGCGCAGCCTTCTCGCGAACCGCCGCGAGTTGAGCCCCGCGAGAGTTCGGCTTGAGGGTGGGTTTCTTTTTCTTTGGTTGCTGCTTTAAGGCAGGCTTCGGGGGCTGTGCCGAGGCGGCGCCAGACATATCGCGACGAGATGAACGTGCCGTGCGCCCGCGCATCACGCCGGCGAGCTGCTGCATGTCTGGTGAATCGTGATCCGCACGCCAGACAGCCCAAACTGTGCTGCCGGGCAGCGAAGCCTCGTCGGCCACGATGCGCAGCAGCACGTGATCCTGCTTGTTCGAAAGATGCCTCGCAAGCGGCAGCGGGGCGATAATGCCTCCGGCCCCCGTCGCCACGGTGGCGAGCGCGGCTCGGAGGCTCTTCGGCTTCCACGATGGATCATCCCAGGTCTCAGTCGAGGACCACTGCGGCGCATACCCCTGGTAGTCAAGAATCTTGATGAGGGGAAGGTCGCTCATCTGAATCTCGGTTTGCTCTGCAAGCTCATGGTCTTTGGGGAGCACGAGCGCGACTGACTCTTCGTACAAAAGCATTGCGTGGTGCGTGCGCACGTCGTGTGTGTCAATTGTGGTGGGCTCTGTGCCGGGTGCCTGACGCACGATGTGTATGTCACATTCCGCTGCGTCGCCCGAGACAGGAATGCCGTACGGGTATTCGAAAGGGACGAGCTCCAGCGCACGCTCTGGCACTGCGCGCTTCCACCGATTGGCCCATTTGGTCGGTGAGACGCCTCGGGTGAACCCCAGGCGGATCGGCTCTCGCTGATCCACCCCGCGTAATTGGTGCTCGCTCACAGGGCGACCTCCGAGAAAATTTCGTGAGTGTACGGGAGACGAGCTTTGGAAAGCGCGAGCCGGTATTCCTCAGGGGACTCAACGTGACGAAGCGGCGTGCCTTCTTCGCGATAGTGGGGGAGAGCGAGTCTCGCGTGTCCCTGAGGTGGCAGACCACTTGCGGGAACGACGCGCCACCAGTGCGTGGCGTGGCCGTACAGTGCAAGGACGCGACCGACGGCGCGGGGCGCTTCAGAGTTGATCGCGACACCCACGTCTCCGTAGGTCATCACTCGTCCGCTCGGGATGCGCTCAACGACCGCCAGGACGGCGTCGACAAATTCCTGATGTGGCACGGGTAAATTCTACGCGCTGCTCGCGTGCAACCGGCGTTATCCGATCTCTGACACCCCGAGAAGCAGGCCGATCGAGTACGTTGCGGCAACCGCGATCCCGCCAAAGAGTAGTTGGCGTGAGGCGCCCCAGAGCCAATTGCGCTTCGTGGTAAGTGCTGCGAGACCGCCAGCGATGAGGAGACCGACGCCCCCGAACGCGAGCCCTGCCCAGAGGCTGCCAAAGCCGAACACGAATGGAACGAGCGGGACGAACGCACCGACAGCAAATGAGAGGAAGGATGACACCGCCGCGACAACAGGTGAAGGGCGCTCTTCGAGATTGATGCCGAGTTCGTGCGCGATGTGCACCCGCACCGCGCGTTCGTGGTTCTTGTGTACCTGCGCGGCGGCCGTGTTCGCGATATCAGCGTCCATGCCGATGCGGTTGAAGAGCGCGGTGAGCTCTGCCTGCTCACCCTTCGGGTTACGCTCGTGTGCCTCCCGTTCCGTACGCACCTCGGCGTCGAGTTGCTCGTTTGAGGTTCGCACCGAAGTGAACTCACCGAGCGCCATCGAGACGGCGCCGGCGATGAGGCCTGATATGCCCGTAATTGCGACAATCGGATTCGAGGCGCCAGCGGCGGCGATGCCAGCAATGAGTGCGATATTTGACACGAGTCCATCCATCGCACCGAACACCGTCGCACGCAGCCATCCTGACGTGACGTCAGCGTGATGATGGTCGTAGTCGTGGGGTTTGGAGATGTCTTGCGGTTCTTGAGCCTCGCTCACCAGAATGCCTTTCAGGAGCAGTGCGCGCTGTGTAAGGACCAGCGCAAACCTCAACGTTAACAACGAATCGAGCAGAGGGAGTAGCCCTGATTCGAGGTTGGTGCTGCGATGATGTGACTTCGAGGTGTCGAACTTTTGCTCTGGCCCGAAAGGCGCACGCCGCCTGACGTCACAGGATCGTGATGGAGGTTGCCTGCCACCTTCCACGTATCACTTCGAACCGCAGCGCGACGGCCCGGCAGCGGCCAGATACCTCAAGCACAACGGTTGCCTCACTCACGCCGCGAGCTGGCTGCGAGATTCGAACCTTTCTCGCTGTTGGGACCAGCCGTCTGACATCTCGATACAGCGTGCGGCGTTCAATGGTGAGCGCTCGATACTCAGCGAGCTCTTGTGCCACAGTGAACGAGATCCACTTTCCGAGTTGGCCCACGTGCCGCGTGCCTTCAACAGCTTCGAACGCGAACACCGCGATAGTGCCGACGAGTCGATGCGTGAGAGACGGAAGCCCAGTAAGAACGGTGTCGTTACTCTGGTTTTCCTGTGTGACCTCAGAAAGTTCGGTTTCAACTGCGCGAAGGTGGGATTCCCTCGGTTCAGTAACTGTTGGAGTGACAAGTAGTGCGTTCGCGCTCATGGTTCAACTTTCGTGATAGGTAGAAGAGTCGGCTCATCCCCTATCAGAACCAGGTATTGAACGACCACGTTACGTGTGCCGACGTATGCGCGGTCAAGAGTTAAATTCTCACCGGTACTTTATGACGTGTGGAGAACTTTGGGCACCGTCCGAAATTCTGAACGGCTTGCCTTAGGCTTAGAGCGTGGCAACCCTTCGAAATCTTGCAACTAAGTACTCAGACCTCAGCGAAGAGGAGCTCGAGTGGCTAGAGCTTCTCGTGTTGGAGCTTCCGCTGCTTGCCGACGTTGCGCTGAGCGATGTCGTTGTGTGGGTTCCCACCGAGAACAATGACTATCTTGCGGTAGCTCACAGCCGCCCGGCGGGTTACATCACCCTGTTCTACCGGGATGTGATCGGTGATTTTCTACGGCCGGACTGGCGTGAAGTGGTAGATCAGGCCCTGGAAACGGGTGCACCTGCCGCGTCAACATCGCCAGCTTGGTTCGAAGAGAACCCGATGAAGCTCACGGCGTATTCAATCAGCCGCCGCGATGCCGCAGGAAATATCATTGGTCCGTTCGCGGTGATTACGGTGCACACTGGGGCGAACGATGTGCAGCACGCCTCACGCATCGCCGCTGCCTTCCGTGAGGTAGCCGGTGATTTGCTCAATATGGTTCAGACCGGAGCATTCCCGACCCCGGGCGGCATCGGCGGCCAGCAGGGCGCGCCACGAGCGACTGACGGGCTCGTGCGCGTGAACCTTGAGGGAATCGCGACATTCGTGAGCCCGAATACGCAAACCACCTTCACCCTGCTCGGATATCGCGACGAAATCGAAGATCAGAATTTCTCAGAAGTCGTTCAAGAGGTTATCAAGGGCCAGTTCGACACGGATGAATCACTCCCGCTCGTTTCTCAAGGCAAAATCGCGAAGCGTACAGAGTTCTTTGTGCGTGGGCATTCGATCGCGCTGCGATCCATTCCGGTGTTCAGAAACGGTGAACGAGTCGGGGGAATCGTGCTTTCCCGTGACGTGAGTGATCTCCGGCAGCAGGCGCAAGAACTCATCACCAAAGACGCAACGATTCGCGAGATCCATCACCGCGTGAAGAACAACCTGCAAACCGTGGCATCGTTGCTCCGTGTGCAGGCTCGTCGTGCGCGCAGCGAAGAGGCGAAGCAAGTTTTGGGTCAAGCAATGCGTCGCGTTGCCGCAATTGCGGTCGTGCACGACACCTTGTCGACTGGGCTCGCGCAGATCGTAGATTTTGACGTGGTGTTCGAGCGAGTGCTTGGGCTCGCCGCCGAGGTGGCCTCACTGCACGGCACTACCGTTCACCCACGCAAAGAGGGCAGCTTTGGCGAGCTGCCCTCGCAATATGCGACACCGCTCGCGCTTGCGCTTACTGAAATCGTGACGAACGCGGTCGAACACGGGCTCGCGGGCCGCGAAGGCGAGGTGTTTATCCGTGCGGATCGCACGCCGGAACGACTCGGCGTTGAAGTGATTGACACGGGAACGGGGCTTCCCGGTGGCACCGTAGGAGACGGCCTCGGAACCCAGATCGTGCGCACCCTCATTGAGGGCGAGCTTGGTGGCACCATCTCATGGGGCGCCGACGTCGCTGGCGGCACCCGCGTGGTGATTGATATTCCGCTTCACTGGTTGGACGCCGAAACACGGCCGATCCCGAAGATCGTCACCTAATCGGAGCGAGCAGCCGGGCTGGCTTATCTGCTCTCGCGCGAGTTCCGCAGAAGCACCACAATTCCTACTACGAGTAGGAGCGCGCCAATGCCTATGATCGTCATGATGATCCAGGTCGTTGTGTCGACCGACCAGCCTTCGGCGCGTACAAACACGTAGGCACAGAACACCAGGATGAGCGAACCCCACATGATCGGGCTCGTTCGAGGGGCAGACTTTTCCGGCTTTAGCTCGGTTGTTGTTGTTGTTGCTGTTATGGGGTGGTCGGTGCTGCTTGTGGTGCCGGGTGCGCCCGTTGCCGGCTGAGCTGGTTCAGCGGTTTGTTCTGGCTCCGGGGGGAACGGTATCGTGCTCATCGTGTGAGCTCCTTTGCTGCGTCAGTTTCGAATACGCGGACATTGCCCGCAAGCATGTAGACCGTGACGCGTTCCGCTTTCGTGTCACCGTCGCTCAGATCGAAGGTTCGGTTGAGAAATGGACCAGCGCTGTGCCCGGAATCACCCGCGGCTGTCGGACCAGAGATGTTTCCCGCGAGCAAGCGGACAGTGACTATCGTGGGCTCGTCATCAGGAACGGTGACCACCGAGTTCCCAGCGAGGTGCCACACCTCGATTTCATCTATCGAGGAGTTCGTCGCAAAATCATCGACATTGATCCGAGTCGAGCCTGCGATAAGCGCAGCACCGGGAGCGTGGTTTGACACGTCCATAATTCCAAACGGTTGAAATTGTGTGCCCCAGGGCAAAATCGTCGTCACTATGAGGGTGATGACCCCGCAGAATGACAGGAAGCCAACCCAACCGGTGTAGCGCCCTCTGATGCCCGCGATGATGAGGGAAATTGCGAACACTACAGTCGCACCAAGAGTTGCTGCGATGAGCACGCTCATGACGGCAGGATCTTCGGTATGTGGACCATCCGTTCCAAGCAAGTTACCGTTCAACGACCACAGAGCGGCCCCGCCGGCGGCGAGCATGGCGAGCGCGAGCGTGATGACGACATGGGCAGCGCCCAGTCGGTGTGTGTCGTGGTGCTCGGCATAGCGCGCGCTCCACTCGTCCGTCTGCTTACCAACGCCCTCGCTCCACTTCATCGCGCGCTCATTGAGATCATTCGCCTGATCTGCAATGCGCTTGCTCCAGTCAACGGGTGGGTCGACGTTGGGTGGGTCGACGTTGGGTAGGTCGTGAGCGCCGGGCTGATGGTCAGTATTGAACGCTGGGGCGGCATTCGAGGAGCCAGTAGTGACACGTGGCTCAGAAGCGAGAAACGGTTCAGCGGTTCCGGGCGAAGTTGCAGCACCCGAGGGGCTCACAGTAAAGCTGGCTGCTGATTGTGCTGATTGTGCTGGTTGGCCTGGTTGCGTCGACTTGCCCTCCTCGCGCACCTTTCGTCCGTGTTTCAAGAAGAGCTGCGATCCGAGAATGATGGCTGCGGTGATGGCAACGATCCACACGAGCACGACCGTGAGCGTGCTGAGCCACTCAGGAATGCCAAGGGCGTTCCACACGCTCCACCCGCCGAAGGCCGTCGCACCGAAGAGGCGAGAGAGGAGCGGGAGTACAACAAGTGCGCCGACCGCGACGGAAACTACGACCGCCGCGGTCCCGGCTCGCCCCCGGAAGACCTCCTCGAGATGAATGCGACCGCCCTGATCGGGGAGCAAGAGCCACCCCGCGAGGTAGAGCAAGATGCCCGGGCCACCGAGCAAGGCGAGCACGACGAAGATGCCGCGCACGATGATCGGGTCGATGCCTGCGCGCTGAGCGATTCCACCAGCGACACCAGCAAACCAACGGTCGGTGCCGCGCGAAATACCGAGTTGTCTGAGCCAAGCAAAGAAGCCTGACCCAAACGGCGCCTTGCTGGCATCTGAAGTTGAAGTGTGTTCGTTCATACTTCGATTCTGCTGGGAATTTGATGCCGTCACCATCAGGGATCACCCTGAGCTCACCCTGGTTAACTCCCCTGAGCGTGTGAATTTCGGCCCTGAGTGCTTGGATAGGGCCATGACTATCCCTAGCCCCGGCCGCGCGCCCCTCGTGCGATCGAGTGACGAGCGAATGCTTGCGGGTGTGTGCGGCGGGCTTGCGGCTCACCTGGGGTTGACCGTGCTCTCGGTGCGGATCGCGATGCTCGTGTTCGCCTTGCTCGGCGGCGCGGGAGGGCTGTTCTACCTTTGGCTCTGGGTGACTGTTCCGCTCGAAGGGGAGAGCCAGGGGATCGTCCCGTTGCGATACGCCCTCACCAAGCCAGCCCCGGGACAAGCGGATCATCGGCGCACCGCCACCAGTAAGACAGCGACTGCTAGTGGCACTGCGACTGTCACCAACCGGGCAAGCGCGCACCAAACATTCGCTCCCCAAACAACGGTGCCCGAAACACCCGCGCCCCGAACAACGGCGCGTCAAACAACGCTGTCCCGAGCATCGGTCGTTGAGCCTCTAGCGCCAGGGGAGGGGGAGCCCGACGGTGAAGGCTTCGATCCGTCGGCGGTAGATCCGTCGGCAGCAGACCAGCAGGGAGACGCCACGCGCCGTATGCGCTGGCCCGTCGCGGAGCTGCTCCTTGGCGCTTGCCTCCTCCTCGTCGGCGTGCTCCTGGTGTTGCAACGCCTCGGGGTAGAGCTGCAACTCACAGTGATCCTTCCTGGGCTCGCAGTTCTTGTCGGAGTGGGTCTTACCTGGTGGCAAATTGCTGATCGAGACCGGCCAGATCGCAATCAAATGCCTCGGGTGCTCGGCGCACTGGCACTCGTCGCCGTCGGCGTCCTCATGTTCTTTGTGACCTCGGCGGCTCCAAGTGTCTGGACGGTGATCGCCGCGGCGCTCGCAGTCCTTGCCGGAGTCGCGCTCGCGATTGCACCCTGGCTCCTGCGGCTGAACCGAGAACTCATCGCTGAGCGCGCCGGCCGTGAACGCGAAGCAGAGCGCTCAGAAATTGCCGCGCACCTCCACGACTCTGTGTTGCAGACGCTCGCACTCATTCAGCAGCGCTCGGAACCTGGAAGTGAAGTGGCGCGCATCGCGCGTGGCCAAGAACGAGAGCTGCGCGATTGGTTATTCCATGCCGGCGATGGCGGCCCTCAGGCACCCCGTGAATCGCTCGCCGCTGAACTGCGCGCGCACGCTGTTGAGCTCGAGCACCTGCACGCCGTCCAATTTGAAACCGTGAATGTTGGAGGGGACGCGATCGCACCCGAAGCGATCGTGGCTGCAGCGAAGGAAGCAATGTTGAATGCCGCCCGTCACGCAGGCGGAACGGTCACTGTCTTCGCTGAGGTCTCAGTGGATCGCGTAGCGATCGATGTCACCGATCGTGGCCCAGGGCTTGATCTCGATGCGCTCCCCGACGGTCGCATGGGGGTGCGCGAGTCTATTCTTGGGCGCATGTCGCGTGCGGGCGGATCCGCCAAATTTGTCCGAGGTCCCGGGGGGACTGGCACGTCGGTGCGCTTGGAAATGCCACGCTTAGAAATACCGCGAACACCGGCAGGCGTTTCGACGCCCGATGCAGGAGGAAATACGTGAGCACTGTGGAACCAACGGAGAGCAGCGTGGCCGACCCCATTCGCGTCGTCATCGTCGACGATCACCAAATATTTCGGACCGGTCTGCGTGCGGAGCTCGGCTCTGCAATTGAGGTCGTTGGTGAAGCCGCGACGGTCGACGAAGCACTTGACCTCATTCCTCAGTTGCGACCAGAAGTTGTGTTGCTCGACGTGCACCTCCCCGGAGGGAACGGTGGCGGTGGTGCCGAAGTACTGCAGCGACTTACTGCTCTCACGAAGACCCGTTTCCTCGCCCTCAGCGTCTCTGACGCCGCAGATGATGTCGTGAGCGTGATTCGTGCTGGCGCGCGTGGATACCTGACAAAAACTGCTTCAGGCGCTGAGGTTACGGCCGCGGCGCTTCGTGTTCGCGATGGCGATGCCGTGTTTTCTCCCAGGCTTGCGGGGTTCGTGCTCGACGCCTTCGGCACCGGAGGTGGTGAGACTGCGGCGGCAGATGATGAGCTTGATCGCCTCACTGCGCGTGAGCAGGAGGTCATGCGGATGATCGCTCGCGGCTACGCCTACAAGGAGGTTGCGGCAGAGCTGTTTCTCTCGATCAAGACCGTGGAAACCCACGTGTCAAGCGTGCTGCGTAAGCTGCAACTCTCGAACCGACACGAACTTACCGCCTGGGCATTGAGTAAGCGCCTGCTGTAGAAATCAGTTCCACCCGGGGAGCCAGTGGTGCCAGTGCCAGAACCAATCTGGGACTGGGATGCCGGCCCAGATTGGGAAAAATAGCACGGAGAGTACAAGAGCTGCGACGAGAAAGATTGCGACGGCAAGCCTTCGCCCGAGCAACTCATTGTGATCCACGCGGAACGGCCGAGCGCCCGGGATACCAGCGGGTGCGAGCCTACAGAGTTCGCCAATCACCAGGGCGAGCGCGAGGGCAGCAAAGGGCGTGAGCGCCACCGCATAGAACTGAAATACTGCTGAGCGGGAGAATGTGAATACCCAGGGAAGCCAGCCCGACAGGTATCCCGTGAGCACAAAGGCGGCCGCATATACCCGGGTGCCAGGAGTTACGCCCTCGGGTCGGTGCGTGAAAAAAACCGCGCGGGAGATCCACCATGCGAGCACCCAGAGGGCCACGACCCCACCCAGAATAATGAGCGGGTTCGGGAGCGGAGATATTGCTGAGGTATACCCGTCGCCCATCGCCACCTCGTACATTGCTGTAGGTCGCAACGCGAGCGGCCAGGAGAGCGGATCGGCCTGATACGGGTGCGGTGCCGAGAGCGTCGAATGCCAAGCAAACATGTCGACGTGGTACTTCCACAGTGCCGCGGGCCACGCGCCGTCACCGCGACCCCAGCCGCCAGCGGTGCTGATCCACCCTGCCCAACTCGCAACGTACACCGCAAACGCTGCGGGGAGCGCAATACACCCGGTGATGAGCGCCTGCACGCAGGCACGCGCCCACGCTCGCCCGCGACCAGGAGGGGCTTCTTCTTGAGATGCCCGAGAAACAGACAGACGCACCATGAGGTCTCGAACGAAAGTGAGCACGAGAAACGCGGCAAGTGGATAGAGCCCAGACCACTTCACCGATGCCGCGCATCCGAACGCGATGGCCGCGGCGAACAGCCAGGGCCGAAACCACAGCACTTCGGGTTTTGACGGGCGAGTGCGATCGATCACCCACGCATGATCACGCCACATCAGGAGTGCGCCCAACGCAATAAAGAACGTGAGAAATCCATCGAGCAGACTGACCCGCGTGAGCACGACGTGCACCCCGTCGATTGCGAGTAGGAGCCCCGCAACGGACGCGACGATCACATTACGGCTTATGAGCCAGCCCAGCCGCATGGTGATGCCTACGGTGGCAACGCCGAAGAAGGCGACAGCTGACCGCCACCCCCACCCGGTGTCTGCTCCGAAGACGAGGATACCGAGCCCAATCAACCATTTTCCCAGCGGTGGATGCACCGCAAAATCAGCCTCGTGCGAATACGGGGCGTTCATGCCAGGGTCGTCGTCGGGCCAGGATGTCGGGTACCCGTGGGCGAGCTGCGTGATGGCGTCGCGCACGTAATACAGCTCATCAAACACGAGAGACGCAGGCTGATTGAGCGCCCAAAACCGCAGAATGCTCGCTACGAAGAGCACAGCAAACACACCAAACGACGCGAACCATCGAGATTCTAGGATCGGGCGGGCGGGCATAGTAGCCAGCCTACGGCTACCATAGTGAGGTGATCACACGGCTCAGCTCCTTCTTTCTCAAGACCCTGCGCGAGGATCCCTCGGACGCAGAGGTCATTAGCCATCGACTTCTGCTTCGCGCGGGCTATATCCGCCGCCAAGCGCCTGGTGTATTCGCCTGGCTCCCGCTTGGATTGCGCGTGAAAGGCAAGATCGAGCAGATTGTTCGTGAGGAGATGGCTGCGGCAGGTGCACACGAGGTGCACTTCCCGACGATGCTGCCGCGCGAACCATACGAGGTCACGGGCCGGTGGGAAGAATACGGCGACGCGCTCTTCCGGCTGCAGGATCGACACGGCGCCGATTACTTGCTCGCGCCGACGCACGAAGAAGCGTTCACCCTCATGGTGAAAGACATCGTGACGTCGTACAAAGACCTGCCGCTGCAACTCTTCCAGATTCAAGACAAGTACCGTGACGAGGCGCGCCCCCGCGCAGGGCTGCTGCGCGGCCGCGAATTCACGATGAAAGATGCGTACTCGTTCGATGTGTCTGATGAGGGTCTCGATGCGAGCTATCAGAAGCAGCGCGACGCCTACGAGCGAATTTTCACGCGACTCGGGCTCGAGTACGTGATCGTGTCCGCTGACGCCGGGGCAATGGGTGGATCGCGCTCTGAAGAATTCTTACTCCCCATTGACATCGGTGAAGATACGTTTGTGCGTTCGGCTCAAGGGTACGCCGCGAACGTCGAGGCGTATGTGTCGCAGGTGCCCGAAGAGCTTCCCATCGATGGGCAGCCTGAGGCCACGGTGTTTGACTCACCGAATACTCCGACGATTGAAACGCTGGTCGCGCACACCAATGCGACGCTTCCACGTACCGACGACCGTGAGTGGAACGCTGCTGACACACTGAAAAATGTGGTGCTCGCAGTGACTGACCTTGAAGGAAACCGCGAACTCGTGGTGATCGGGCTTCCAGGTGACCGAGATGTCGACATGAAGCGCGTCGAGGTGGCCTTCCCGAATGCGGAGGTTGAGCCTGCAACACCCGCAGACTTTGCGAAGAACCCGCTGCTCGTGAAGGGATACATTGGGCCCGGTGTCGCTGAAGCGCCAGTGCTCGGCCTTGAGGGAACAACCGGAATTCGCTACCTCCTCGATCCACGCGTTGTGAATGGCACTTCCTGGGTGACCGGCGCGAACGAAGACGAGAAGCACGTCGCGTACCTCGTCACCGGCCGTGATTTCACAGCCGATGGCGTCATCGATGTTGCTTCGGTGCGTGGCGGCGACCCCGCCCCTGACGGATCAGGCCCAATCGAAACCGCGCGCGGCATGGAGATCGGCCACGTCTTCCAGCTCGGCCGCAAGTATGCCGAAGCACTCGGACTCAAAGTGCTCGATGAGAACGGAAAGCTCGTCACGGTCACGATGGGCTCGTACGGTATCGGCGTTACTCGCATCATGGCGGTGCTCGCCGAGCTCAACCATGATGATCGCGGGCTCGTGTGGCCGCGGGAGATCGCGCCGTTCGATGCACACGTCGTCGCCACCGGCAGGGACGCTGCAATCTTTGAGACCGCGGAGTCGCTCGTTTCGACACTCTCTGGTGCGGGTGTCGACGTGCTCTTTGACGACCGACCCAAGGTGTCGCCGGGCGTGAAGTTTGGCGATGCTGAGCTACTCGGAGTGCCCCGCGTCGTCGTTGTCGGGCGGGATGCCGCTGACGGATTCGGAGAAATCTGGGACCGCGCAGCTGGCACGAAAGAGAAGATCGCGCTCGCAGACGTACCCGCACTGTTCAGCGTTTGAAAACAAGCGCGTAGCGAGAGCAAAGAAACCCGCCGGCAAAGATGCCGGCGGGTTTCTTTGTAAGCGGTATGTAGCGCTGCTCAAGAGCAGGGCGCTATGAAGCGAGGACCTCGTCGAGGATCTCGTTTGCTTTGTCTTCGTCTGTCTTCTCAGCCAGCGCGAGCTCAGACACGAGAATCTGCCTGGCCTTCGCAAGCATGCGCTTCTCGCCAGCAGAAAGTGAACGCACTTCCTGATCGCGGCGCCACAGGTCGCGAACGACCTCAGACACCTTGATGACGTCACCGGAAGCGAGCTTCTCGGTGTTTGCCTTGAACCGGCGTGACCAGTTTGTCGGCTCTTCGGTGAACGGGGTGCGAAGCACCTCGAAGACCTGCTCGAGCCCTTCCTGATCAATCACGTCACGAACGCCAACGAGATCACAGTTTTCAGCGGGTACCTCGATAGTCAGATCTCCCTGATCTACCTGGAGCGTCAAAAACAGCTTCTCTTCGCCACCGAGTTTGCGCTTCTTCACCTCGATGATCTTTGCTGCGCCGTGGTGAGGGTAGACGACGGTCTCTCCGACCTCAAATTGCATCGAGTTGCTCCTTGTTGTTAACCAACCACTAGAATACCACAGCTCGTGCACCCAAGTAAGGGCGCGAAGTCGCAAGGTGCTCGCTCATCGAGATAGTATTGATTCAGGTCTGTGCGTTTCCTGCGCGCAAAATTCAGCAACAACATGGCTCGGAGGCCCTCTTGAAGAATCGGATCGCCGCTTCAATCGCACTGGCGGCTGGACTCGCACTTGGCGCGAGCGGCTGCAGCCTCATCGCGACAAATGGTACCGAGGTGCAGTACGCACCAAGTGACGGCATCGAGATTACTGCGAATGGCGTGGCCCTCCGAAATGTACTTCTGGTCGTAGATGATTCGGGCGAGAACCTCAATCTTGTTTTCACCGGTGTGAACAGCACCGAGAGCCCCGCTCGCGTGTCGGTCAACCTTTCGGCAGACGCGGGTGACGCCCTTGTAGAGTTCGAGCTGCCTGTGGGAACAACAAGCTTTGGTGATCTGGAACAAGATCAGGACGTGCTCGTTGCCACGATCCCTGATGTTGCCGCCGGCACAACTATTGAGTCTTACTTCACCATCAATGGTGAGGGTGACATGCACGAATTCGTTCCTGTGCTTGATGGGACGCTCGCCGAATACCAGCCATACGTGCTTGATCCACAGGTATTTGCAGAGGCCGAAGAGTCGGCAACCGAGGGCTCTGCTTCTGAAGATTCAGCAGCCGAGGGCGCTGCTTCTGAAGATCCCGCGACCGAAGAGGCTGCAACCGAAGAGGGTGCCGAGTAGTCACACGCTTTCGAGTATGGCTCCCCTTGAATGTTCAGGGGGAGCCATATTTGTATCTGAGGCTATGCGCGGGCTGACCCGATCCATATCGCCCCGTCCTGGATCAACTAGCCGAACCGGTAACCGACGCCTCGCACGGTCGAGATGAGCTTCGGGCTCGCCGAATCCTCTTCAATCCGTGACCGCACACGCTTCACGTGCACATCGAGTGTTTTGGTGTCACCGTAATAATCGCTTCCCCATACGCGATCGATGAGTTGACCGCGCGTGAGCACGCGACCGCTATGACGCATTAACAGTTCGAGGAGTTCAAACTCACGAAGCGGCATCGCCACTTCCTCCCCGCGAACAGTGACCGCGTGGCGTTCGGTGTCGAGCCGGATCCCGAGTTCCTCGAGCGCGCCCTCTTCTTCCTCCTCTTCAGGCGTGTCACCTGATGCGGTAGAGGCGCCTCGTCGAATTGCTGCGCGAATGCGGGCGAGTAGCTCTCGCGTTGAATACGGCTTGGTGACGTAGTCGTCGGCGCCAAGTTCTAACCCAACAACGATGTCAATTTCGCTGTCCTTCGCGGTGAGCATGATGATGGGTACTTGTGAACGCTGCCGAATCTCGCGACATACTTCGGTGCCGGGCAGCCCTGGAAGCATGAGATCGAGCAGCACGAGGTCGGCATTGCTCGAAAAATATTCGCGAACTGCTTCCGACCCATCGTCAACGACGGTGACCCGGTACCCCTCACGCTCGAGCAGATACGCGAGTGGCTTCGAGATGGACTCTTCGTCTTCAACAAGCAGGATATGTGCGGGCACTATTCGTGTCCTTTCGGGGTTGTGAGCTGTTTGAGTGCCTTAGTGGCACGTTTCACACTTTTGGCACGCCGTTTTGCTGGGGCATCGCCGAGAGGAAAGGTCAGAGTAAACCGGGCCCCTTTACCTAGTTCAGATCGTAGCGAGATATCTCCACCGTGGGCACGCAAAGAGTGTCTGGCGATACTCAAACCGAGGCCGGTGCCCCCATCAGTGCGGCTGCGGGCCGTGTCGACGCGGTAAAAGCGCTCGAAAATGCGCTCCTGGTGCTCCGGCGCAATGCCCTCACCAGCATCTCGAATCGTTACGGTGAAGTTCCGCTTTCGATGAGACATGCGCACTTTCACGGTGCCACCTTCGGGGGAGTGGCGGATCGCATTACTCAACGTGTTTGACACGGCGCTCGCGAGTGCACTCGCGCGCCCATGGATGGTGGCCTTCCGCTTGGGATCGGTCTCATCGATGAGTACGAGCTTCACGTTGTGCTGCGCGGCGAAGCCCTCATGTGCTTCAAGCTCTTCGCGCACAAGCGCTCGAAGATGTACTTTCTCGAGCGACTCAGGTCTCAACTGCGATTGCGCTTCTGAAAGCTGAATGATGTCCTGTGACAGATTTGCGAGCCGCTTCGCCTCTTTAATGAGGCTTGACGCGAAGTCGCGCACGAGCTCAGGGCTGTCTGCGGCCTCTCTCACGGCCTCGGAGAGCAGGCCAATTGCCGCGATTGGCGTCTTGAGCTCATGTGACACGTTCGCGATGAAGTCACGACGCATCGCAGTGAGCCGCTGCTCCTCACCCAAATCATCTGCAAGGAGCACGAGAAGGTCGGGTTCAAGACGTATGAGGTGCGTGCGCACCGTGTCACTCGGGTCGTCTGGGTGTGGATCCCTGCTGGAAGCGACACCTGAATCAAGTACGCGCCGTGCACGGTTGATGAACACGGGGGATTGCAGCATCGATCCGCTGAACGTCTCGCTGCGCTTCGCTGCTGGGTTCGCATATATTGGCGTGAACGTTGAGTCAAAGATGATTGCGAAGGTGTCGAGTCCATCGAGAATTGCGGTCGCAATTAAGGGAAGACCGTGGCGCTTCGGCAACTCAGCAAGCGGGAGCATGTCTTAATCGTAAACGGGAGCGAACACTTGCCGCACCGTAGGGTGGAGAGTTCAATCATTGTTTACCTCCCAGAGACGAGGGGTTCATGATGAAAGAGGAAAGTAGTTACGCGGGGTTATCTGTCAAGGAAAGGACACCATGCGCGAGGTATTTCAGCAGTCGTTGATCGAGGTTCAGGAGCGACTCGTTGGCATCGCCGAACTCGTAGAGACCTCCATCGAGGAAGCAACGCAGGCGTTTTCGAGTTCGGACGCTGAGCTTGCTGAAAGCGTGATTGAGCGCACCGAGGAAGTCGAATCACGTGCGCTTGAGCTTGACGAACTGGTGATCGGGCTGCTGCTACGCGAATCACCGGTCGCATCTGATTTGCGGCTCTTGGTGAGTTCGTTGCGCATGAGCTCTTCGCTCGAACGCATGGCTGATCTGGCTCAGCACATCGCGCAGCTCGCGCGATACCGATACCCGGAAAGCGCGATTCCCAAGGGTTTCAAGAAGACATTCGCGAAGATGGCGCTGATCGATGCGGATATGGCGGAGGCTGTGGTGACGCTGCTTCGAGATCAGAACCCCGAGACTGTGAACGTGATTCGCGATCTCGATGACGGGCTTGACGAGTTGCACGCGAAAGTGTTCGAAAAGGTGCTAAGCGACAAGCTTTCTGGCAACCCCGTAGGTGTTGTTGATGCGACGCTTGCGAGCAGATATCACGAACGCTTTGGCGATCATGCGGTGGGTGTCGCGAAGCAGATGCAATATTTCTTCTCTGGTGAGCTCGCATAACCAGCACTGACGGCAGATTTACGCGGGAGCACACCCGTGTAAACGCTAGGCTTAGAGCGTGACTCAACGCATCTACGACTCGCGCAAACAGGCGATTGTCGACTTTGCCCCGCTGCAAACGGGCAAGGTCGGTATGTACGTGTGTGGACCCACCGTGCAATCTGCTCCACACATCGGGCACCTGCGCAGCGCGCTCGTGTACGACCAGATGCGCCGCTGGTTTACGGCCACAGGTCTCGACGTGACGCTGATCCGCAATGTCACAGACATCGATGACAAGATTCTCGATAATGCTCGCCTGAACCAGGAACAGGGCAGCACCGAAGAATGGTGGGCGCTTGCGTACCGGGTCGAACGCGAGTTCACCGCGGTCTATGACGCGCTCGGTATTCTCGCGCCTACGTACGAACCTCGTGCCACCGCGAACATCCAAGAGATGATCACGCTCATTGAACGCCTGATCGAACGCGGTCACGCGTATCAAGCTGGGGATGGCACTGCGAACGTGTATTTCGATACCGCGAGCTGGTCAGACTACGGAGAGCTTACGCATCAGCGCCTCGACCAGATGGAGGACGCCACAGATTCCGAACCCCTCGGAAAGCGCGACCCGCGAGATTTCGCACTTTGGAAGGCACACCGGGATTCCGAGCCGGAGACCGCTGCCTGGGCGTCCCCGTGGGGAGACGGGCGACCAGGTTGGCACATCGAGTGCTCGGCAATGGCTGCCCGATACCTTGGTGAATCGTTTGATATTCACGGTGGGGGCCTCGATCTCCGCTTCCCTCATCACGAGAACGAGATCGCGCAATCAAGGGCCGCAGGGCAAGACTTTGCGACGCACTGGATTCACAATGGTCTCGTGAATATTGGCAGCCAGAAGATGTCGAAGTCGCTTGGCAACTCGCTCTTCGCAGCCGACCTCTTGCACGAAGCTCGCCCTATCGTGGTGCGCTACTTCCTGGGGTCAGCTCACTACCGCTCGGTACTCGATTTCTCGGAATCTTCGCTCACTGAAGCCGCGTCTGCGTTCGAGCGTATCGAAGGGTTCGTCAGGCGTGCTGCGGAACGTGTCGGTGTAGAGACGCTGCACAGCAACGGTGTAGCGACGCTGCACAGCAGCGGTACTGAAGCGCTACCAGATGAGTTCGTCGCCGCCATGAACGATGATTTTGCGCTGCCCCAGGCGCTTGCCGTGTTGCACGGAAGCGTGCGCACCGGCAGTGCCGCGCTCGCCGCAGGTGATGACGAGACAGTGCTCGCGAGCGTTCGTGAAGTGATTGCAATGCTCGACGTGCTGGGTCTCAATCCAAATGACGTAGCCTGGGCACAAGAAGACGCTCAGGCGAGCTTCAAATCTGTGCTCGATACTCTGATGAAAGATTTTATTGAGCAGCGTGCAAGCGCACGAGCTGAGAAAGATTTCGCCACAAGCGACATGATTCGCGACCGCCTGACTGCGGCCGGCATCACCCTAGAAGACAATCCGAACGGAACCCGCTGGAGTCTCATATGAACGTAAAGAAGGGGCGCTCAGGCGCCGTACGCAAGAAGGGCCTGGGCAAGGCCGTCGGGTCTGGCGGCCAGGGCAAGCAGGCGCTTGAAGGGCGCGGGCCGACCCCCAAGGCCACAGAGCGCGAATATCACCCTGCCGCAAAAGCGAAGGCAGCACGCGAGCGCTACGACGCCGCGAAAGCACGCCACGCGGGCGGTGGTCGTAGTGGCCAGGGTAGCGGTCAGGGCGGTGGCCGCAGCGGATCGAGCCGCAAGACTGACGAATCTGAACTCGTTACGGGCCGAAATGCAGTTCTTGAGGCTTTGCGCACCAAGATTCCTGCCACGACGCTGTATATCGCCGCTCGTATCGAGATGGATGACCGCATGCGCGAAATTATGCGTATCGCGACAAATCGCGGTGTCGCCGTACTCGAGGTGATGCGCCAAGAACTCGATCGCATGACCGAGCGCGATACCGTGCATCAGGGTGTGGTGCTCAAAGTGCCGCCGATGGAATATGCGCACCCGATGGATCTTCTCGAAGAGGTGCTTGATCGCGATGAGGTGCCATTGTTTGTCGCCCTTGACGGCGTTACCGACCCGCGGAACCTCGGCGCGATCATCCGCTCGGTCGCGGCGTTTGGTGGCCAGGGAGTCATCATTCCGCAGCGCCGCTCTGCCGGCCTGAACTCGGCCTCGTGGAAGACATCTGCCGGCGCTGCAGCACGTATCCCCGTAGCGCGGGCATCGAACCTCACTCAGACAATCAAAGAGCTCAAGAAACAGGGACTCTTCGTTGTTGGGCTTGACGGCGACGGCGACGTAAGCCTTCCAGGGCTTGATCTCGCAGGCAGACCACTCGTTGTCGTCGTTGGAAGCGAGGGCAAGGGCCTTTCACGGCTCGTTACCGAGACGTGCGACGCAATCGTCTCGATCCCGATCTCAGCGGCTACAGAGTCGCTGAACGCAGGCATCGCTGCAAGCGTTGCGCTGTACGAGGTGTCAAAGCTTCGTGCAGCAGAAAGCGCCGAGGCTGTCGAGTAGACCACATCGACGAATGACGAAACCGGCCCCGGCTGTTCCTGAGCTTCTCGCTCAAGGACAGCCGGGGCCGGTTTCGTACCTGGACGCGCTCTTAGAGACGCTCGAGCACGTAGTCAATCGCTCCGGTGAGTGCGCGCACGTCGTCGGGCTCGATCGCGGTGAAGGTCGCAATGCGCATTTGATTGCGACCGAGCTTTCGGTACGGTTCGGTGTCGACGATCCCGTTCGCACGGAGCGCTTTCGAAATTGCTTGGGCGTCGACCTGATCGTCAAAGTCGATCGTGACGACGACCTGTGAACGGTGCGCAGGATCCGCCACGAACGGGGTCGCACGCGAGCTCGCCTCAGCCCACTCGTACAAGACGCTTGAAGACTCGGCAGTGCGCTCTGAAGCCCAGGTGAGCCCACCGTTGCTGTTCATCCACCGGACCTGCTCGTCCATGAGCGCAAGTGTTGCGAGGGCAGGCGTATTCAGGGTCTGGTTCAGGCGTGAGTTCGTGAGCGCACCCGAAAGGTTCAGCGTCTCTGGAATGTAGCGGTCACCATTGGTGACCCGCTCAATGCGCTCAATCGCAGCGGGGGAGACGAGTGCAAACCAAATGCCTCCGTCAGACGCGAAGTTCTTCTGTGGAGAGAAGTAGTAGACGTCAGTCTCTGACGCATCAAAGTCGATGCCGCCGGCGGCACTCGTCGCGTCGATGACCGTGAGTGCACCGGCATCGACACCCTCGCCTGAAACGCGGCGAACCTCAGCCATGACGCCGGTTGATGTCTCATTCTGCGGGTAGGCGTACACATCGATATCGGCCCGGGGTTCGAAGTCAGAGCGTGATCCGGCGTCGGCCGCAAGGATTGCCGGTTCCTCCAGGAACGGTGCCGCTCCGGCTGCCTTTGCAAATTTCGCCCCAAACTCACCAAATGTCAGGTGCTGGCTGCGACGCTCGATAAGCGAGTGAACCGCCGAATCCCAGAACGTCGTTGCGCCGCCATTGGCAAGAATGATCTCGTATCCTTCAGGCGCGCGGAACAGCTCAGAGAGCCCCTCCCGTACGCTGCCCACAAGATTCTTCACTGGTGCCTGACGATGCGACGTGCCAATGACAGAAGGCTGAACGCTTGCAAGAAATGCGAGTTGCTCGTCGCGAACCTTCGAAGGGCCGCAGCCAAATCGTCCGTCGGCGGGCAGCAAATTGGTGGGGATTTTGATCTCAGCCATCCTCCCAGTCTAAATTACAGATCCACCTCGGCCATCCACGACGACTGTCGTTTAAGATTGAGGTGCTTGGCACAGTGCTCTGATGCCACAAATCGGACCGTGGAGTGATGTGTGCCGCATGATGCCGTAAGCTGGCGAAGAGACATACGGCTGTTGGGGTGACATTGACGGATCTGATCGACACTACCGAGATGTACCTCCGCACGATCCTCGAGCTCGAGGAGGAGGGCATCGTGCCTCTCCGCGCGCGAATCTCTGAGCGCCTGAATCACTCAGGCCCCACTGTTTCGCAGACCGTCGCTCGCATGGAACGACTCGGGCTCGTCATCGTGACGAATGACCGGCACCTCGAATTCACCGACGAAGGCCGCACGCGAGCCACGCGGGTCATGCGCAAGCACCGTCTTGCGGAACGCCTCCTCGCAGACGTAATCGGGCTCGAATGGGAGTTTGTACATGAAGAAGCCTGCCGGTGGGAACACGTCATGAGTGAACAGGTCGAACGGAAACTACTTCGCATTCTCGACCGCCCCACAGTTTCGCCCTACGGAAACCCGATCCCCGGTCTCGATGAGCTTGGTGGCGTTCCAGCAGGGCCCGTAGATCCGAACGAACGTAATATGAGCGAATGGCTCGCAGACGTTGCTGGTCCGTCGCAGGCATTGATCCGCCGCCTCGCAGAGCCAGCACAATTTGACCCCGAGCTGCTCGCGCAGTTCGCGGCCGCCGGGGTAATTCCCGGTAACACAGCTTCCTTCACTCGCATCGAAAACTTTGTGCGAATTGAGGTGGAGGGGAAACGTGGGGCAATTGACATACCAATGGAGATGGCCGCGCATATTTTCGTCTCGTAGAGGAGACAGCGCCCGAAAGGGCGTCCGCAATCGCTAGTTTTGGCGAGCCCATATTAAATGGAGCTGATAACCCGAGGAGACACCAGTGTCACTTCCCACGTCGGAGGCGCACCTTAGCGCCGTACTCGAAACCGTTGAACGTAGAAGCCAGGGCGAGCCTGAGTTTATGCAGGCCGTACGCGAGGTGCTCGATACGTTGGCGCCCGTGCTCGAAGAGCACCCTGAGTTCATTGAGGGAGGCATCCTCCAGCGTCTTGTTGAGCCAGAGCGCCAGATCGTGTTTCGGGTGCCCTGGGTCGACGATTCAGGGCAGGTACAGGTGAATCGTGGCTACCGTGTGCAATTCAACTCGGCGCTCGGTCCCTTCAAGGGAGGGCTGCGATTCCACCCCAGCGTGAACCTCTCAGTTGTGAAGTTTTTGGGCTTCGAGCAGGTCTTCAAGAACGCACTTACCTCGCAGCGCATCGGCGGCGGCAAGGGCGGATCTGACTTTGACCCGCACGGCAAGAGTGACGCAGAGGTCATGCGCTTCTGTCAGGCATTCATGTCTGAGCTCGTGCATTACATCGGCGAGCACACCGACGTTCCTGCCGGAGACATTGGCGTGGGAGCGCGCGAGATCGGGTACCTCTTTGGCCAGTACCGCCGCATCACCAAGCGGTATGAGGCGGGCGTGCTCACCGGCAAGGGCAAGGGCTGGGGTGGCGCTGAGGTGCGCACCGAAGCCACCGGCTACGGAGCCGTGTTCTTCGCAGAAGAAATGCTGCAGCGCGTCGGAGAAAGCGTAGCCGGTCGTCGGGCCGTCGTATCGGGATCTGGAAACGTTGCCATCTACGCGATCGAAAAGGTTCAGCAGCTCGGGGGGCGGGCAATCACTGCATCTGACTCAAGCGGGTATGTGGTTGATGAGGGTGGCATCGACATTGATTTGCTGAAGCAGGTTAAGGAAGTCGAGCGTTCGCGTATCTCTGAGTACGCCGAGCGCAGGCCCGGCGCGCATTTTGTTCCCGGCGGAAATGTGTGGGATGTGCAGGCCGAAATCGCGATCCCGTGCGCGACGCAGAACGAGCTGAGTGAGGCATCGGCCCGCAATCTCATAAAGGGTGGGGTTCGAGCAGTTGCCGAGGGCGCGAACATGCCCGCGACCCCAGAAGCGATCGAGTTGTTCCAGGATGCTGGCGTACTGTTTGCGCCAGGTAAAGCCGCAAATGCTGGCGGCGTCGCGACTTCGGCGCTCGAAATGAGTCAGAACGCGGCACGGTCGCGTTGGGATTTCGACAAGAGCGAAAACCGACTCCACGAGATCATGCGCGATGTTCACGACATGACGTATGCGGCATCCGAACGCTACGGAAAACCAGGTGATTATGTGCTCGGAGCCAACTCAGCCGGCTTCGTGACGGTCGCTCAAGCCATGCTTGAACAGGGAGTTATCTAGATAACGTGGTCGTTCCGTAACCAGAACGTGACATTTCCGTGACATTCGGTTAGTCTTGACGAGTCTTCGCTTCAAACGGCCGAAAGGTGCCGCCCGAAGCAACAACGTGAGGTAGAAATTTAGTGATTCAGAACCCAGGTACCGAGATCGTAGCTGCGACCACTCCAGCGGCTCCCAACTCGGCGAAGGCCAAGAAGATCGCAAAGGTCGCTGGCGCTGCAGTGTTTACATTCGCAATGTTTGGCACCCTCGCTCTGCCGGCATACGCTTTGAACCCAGCTGAACCCCAGGCTGACGTCGTTCAGGCTTCGACCGCACAGTCGTTCAAAGTCACGGCAGGCCCCTCGCTCGTCCCAATTGACGATGTACCTCTCGAGGTCTCTACCAGCGTTATTGAACAGGAGCAGCGCGAGCGCGCCATCGAAGAAGCAACGGCAGCGGCTGAAGCTCGAGATCAGGCAGCAGAAGCAGAAGCAGCTCCGTCGACGACCGTTGAGATCCCTGCAGGCGTGGGTGCCGGCGGAGTTGTCAGTGCAGCACTTGCTCAGCTCGGCGTTGCTCAAGATTGCACCGACCTGGTGCAGAATTCACTCGCCGCAGTCGGTATGACCGAACGTCGCGATCAGGGTGGATATGACCACGGTGTGAACGACTTCGGTCGTTATGGTGCGACGGTTGCTTATACTCACGGCTCAACTGCCCTCGCTCCTGGCGACCTGCTCGTCTGGCCAGGCACCCCTCACGTTGCCGTCTTCATCGGTAACGGTCAGGCAGTGCACGGCGGTTGGTCTGGCTTCACGACTGTCACTGCAGGGCTCGACGTCTGGGGAGTGCTTCCCAGCAACGTAGTTCGCATGAGCTAATTGCTTTTCGCGAAGGGGGTGCAGCTTTCGAGCTGTGCCCCCTTCGTCGTGAGTGCAGCGTGAGTAGCAGGTGGCGACGCCTGCGCTAGACTCTCAAAGGTCGCTTTTGTGGCACACGCCCGCCTTGGTAGCTCAGTGGATAGAGCGCTTCTCTCCTAAAGAAGATGTCGGAGGTTCGATTCCTCTCCAGGGCACAATGTGATGAGTCGGGACATATGTCTCATATGAGTCGCGACATGTGACACAC